>JBAQUG010000164.1:0-29526 GCA_049297395.1 Victivallales bacterium
GACCCTCGGCAATACGGCTGCCAATGGATGTCTTCTTATTCATCTTGGATACCCTGTTTGCGAGAAACAGCAGTTGCCCGTCACTAGAACGAGTAATGAGGGAAAGTTCTTCCTCATTGTGCATCACCTTGAAGCGAGGATCACGCATGGCGTCCTTGCCTCCCATGGTTTCAAGATCCTTCTTCCAACTCTTGCCGTACGGAGGATTGGAAAGCATGAAATCAAAGTCCAGTGATGGGAAGGCGTCATGAGATAGGGTGGACCACTCGGCCCCGCCTACTATGTGGTCAGCGCTTTCGCCTTCTCCCTTCAGGATCATGTCGGCCTTGCAGATGGCATAAGTCTCAGGATTTATCTCCTGACCATATAGATGTGTCTTGACCTGCTTTTTCTGGCCACCTGCAATCTCCTGCAGCGTTTCCTCAGCTACTGTCAGCATTCCACCGGTTCCGAGAGCACCGTCATAGAGCAGATATGTTCCTGACTGAATCTGCTTGGACACCGGAAGGAAAATGAGATTAGCCATGAGCTTTACGGCATCACGGGGAGTCCAGTGTTCACCGGCCTCCTCATTGTTTTCCTCGTTGAACTTCCGGACAAGCTCCTCAAAGACAGTGCCCATTGAATGGTTGTCCATGCCGGGCTGTTTCACCGAGCCGTCGCTGTTGAGAACTGGGTCTGGGCTCAGGTTGATTTCAGGATCAAGTAACTTCGATATGAGGGTGCCAAGAGCATCGGCCTTTGAGAGGGTAGATATCTGGTTGCGGAATTTGAAGTTCTCCAGGATGTCCTGGACGTTTGGGGAGAAACCGTCCAGATAGGCTTCGAAGTCGTCCTTGAGCTGCTGCTGGCTGGCCCGGGATTTGAGGTCGCGCAGAGTAAACTTGGAGGTATTGTAGAACGCCTGGGCGGCAGACTTGCAGAGGGCTGCACGCTGTTCAGTGATTCCGGCCTTGTCCAGCATCTTCTTGGTTTCCAGGACGGCTTCCTTTGTGGGTTCAAGCACGGCGTCAAGACGGCGCAGTACGCACATCGGGAGGATTACATCAGGGTATTTACCTCGCTTGAAGAGGTCGCGGAGTACATCGTCGGCTATACCCCAGATGAAGGAGACGATTTTATTGTGGGTAGATTGGTCCATAAGAATTCCTATGTGTACGGATTAGTAAACTAAAAAATAGCACATGCACCCTCGTATTCAACAGGGAGCCGTCACAATTGAACTTCCAGATTCTCTATACAAGACAAATTGACATGGTACTTCGGACATTTTACGTCCTACCGCTCTCCTTTCCGCTGATTACCTTGGGGGTAATTTCCACGTACCCGGTACTTAGACATGGCAATTTTAAGGGGGGGCATGGTGAATTATACCGCCGTATATATGTAAAACATTAACCCATAAGTATATATAAAAAGGTAGAGGCCGGGTAGAGACCGGGTAGTGACCCGGTTAGCTGGCCAGCTTCCCCGAGGGGAGTTGGTCATGGGGGGGGGTGATGATCGCTTAACAATAAAGCCGGCAAGTTCCCTGGGATAAATAAGACCACCCACCTGTACAAGTTGTAACCCGACCGGAGTTTCGGGGGTTGACATATGCCTACACCTAAGTCCAAGGAAATACTGGATAACCCTATCCTTCATAACGTCAAGCATTTAAGAATATCTGCTTGCTTGGCCTCCAAGTCCAAAGGCGATCCGACTTTCTGGTGCGGTCTTATGACAGCACCTGACCGTAAGAACGTCATCCAGCTCTATTGGTTGAATGGTATAGGGACGAAATAGAGTGTTTTGACAGTCTGGTTAGAAGTCTGGTAGTGACCCGGTTAGCTGGCCAGCTTCCCCGAGGGGAGTTGGTCATGGGGGGGTGGATGGTCACATGAGGGAGACGCCCCTTTTGGACACCATAATTGGTGAAAACAGAATGCCAGCCGGATTTTCCGGCGATCAGCGTCTACCCGTGCGGATATCCGCACGTGTGGTGATATCACCACACCTAATCCTATTTTACGGCGGGTCGATCCTTTATGACATGTACTGATATTGAGGGCATGAGCCGAATCAGGTGCACTCTGATCCGACCTACTCTCCCTATTGTTACCTGTTTATCACCTTCTCCTTTCCGGCGTCCTGAATACTTACCTGTGAAGGCATAGCCTCCTCCGGCCTGATTTTGCGTGGGCGACCCCTCTTACGCTTCACAGGCGGTACCGTCTGTGCGTCAGCATCGGCTACATTCGACGGCACGACCCCTTCAGTTTTACTTCCTTCTTGAAGGCCGACTTGCGATTCCTGATTTCCCATTTCTCTTCTCCTCTGTTAGCCCGAGACACACATCGACTATCGACGTATATCTTACCGGACTTTGTTATTACTTTCCCCTTTGTATCTTAAGAGCTTCTAAAAAAAGATTCTGTTTAAATTTGGGCGGACTCTCAAGTCCTGCTTCTGACACAGGAGTTCTTGTCTGACCCTCCTTCGCCTGCATGGAATTTATCTCCCCTCTAATAAGCTTGAAATCCTCGCAATAGTCTCGCAGATCATTTGCGAATTTTTCAATCTGCTCGCAAAGATGCTTTACTTTCTTCATTGTCCGTATATCCTCATCCTGTAGTATGCGCGTACTGTAGTCGGCCCCATAGTAAATAATGCTCTTGCACAAGCACCGTTGATAGGAGATGAGCTTTTTCCTCCTCACTGGATCTACATCCTGAGTACTGATGGTAAACAGCCAGGCCGTCATCATTTCCGCAGGAAGATGGACTTCTTCGTATTCTTTCCCGCTAGTATATCTGCGCTTAAGAACGCCTTTCTTGTATCTCCGGTCTTCCATAATCCTTTTGATATGGGGTGCTGGATCCAATTTCAGGGCGTGGCATACTGATTTCAAGTTGACCCACATGCGTTTCTTTTCCACGCAATACCATATCTTGCTACCCTTGCAATAAATCCACTCTGGGTATAGACCTTCTAACGGCACTACTACACCTCGTCTGCGCCTCATTTCCGTTGCCGTAAGCGCCCCCTCTACAGCACGGGATTTACCTTTTGTTTTCCCTTTCACTTGTTCCTTCACGTTGACTTCCTTCACGCCGACTTTTCTCTCCTTCGTCATAATCTACCTCCTTGTGTATGCAGCAAATTCACAGTTGCTGCTTCTGTTTGCCCATAGGGCTAATATCTTTAATTTCTTAATCTTTATCATTCAGCATGTTTTAATAAATATCGCTCCGTTCCTCTCAAAGCGGCTCATAATTGGGGCCCCATATCCACGATATTTTTCTATAAATTCAGGTGGTGGTGAGTTCATAGTTATCACATTGATAGTATGGCAATTACATAGCCTGCTATCAATTAGTCCGAAGAGATCGGCTGCCCATTGGCCGCTCGGATATTTGTCAAGGTCATCGATAACTGCGAAACTCGCTGAATACAGGTGGTTCTGGAAGAACCGCTCCTCTTCAGTCTTGAACCCAGTCAAATAGTTCCTGAGTTCGTCACCGCGAACCCAGAAATAGTTTCTTATGGTAGTTACCCCTTCCATATTCTGTCGGTCACAAATAAGTGGCGCTATTCTTCTGAAAGCTGAGACTGCCAGGAATGTCTTAGCAGTGCCCGGAGGACCACACAGGACAAGAGGGCGGTGTTTCAGCTTAACGGTCGTGTCGCGAATGAACCCTTCGACAGCTGTCTTCGCCTTTATCTGGATATCGTTATCAGTCCTGTACGTCTTCAGTGATGCGTCTCTCAAAACTGTCGGAACTTCTATAACTACTTCAGCTTCCTTATAAGCGATCTCTTCTGGATCTAAGATTTGAATCATGTGCCTCCATTCCCTATTTTTAAACTTATTAATCTGTTTTATACGCCTTATTCTCTGCTTATTGGATTTGTCACATCCGTGTTTTAGCTGCGTTTCAGTCCTGTTTCTGTTGCGTTACATTTACTGTTTCATTATCTGTATCATGCTTATCTTGTCCATTTCCATAAGTCTCGTAATTTAAAAGTGTTATAAGAGTTCCGTCTGTAACGTTCTGTGTTTTAATCAGCCCTTCACGTTTCATGTTATTGAAGAAGGTTAGAACCTTGTTGCGTGATACATGCCAGCGCTTCGCAAGAACTCTAAGAGTCGAATAATATTGACCGCGCCGGACTTCAATTGGAACCCTAGTCTTGAAGCTGAGCTTTCTGCGATTTTTGAACTCTGCGAGCTGGTATAGGTCAAGCAGAAAAAATATGTATTCTAAATGGGCATTCATAAAATATACAGATTTGAAGAAGATCCGTCCTATTGGTACGTAGCCGTCCTTGCTGTCCCAGCGTGGTTCCGCGTATATTGCGCCAGCTTCTTCTGCTTCTCCACCAGGAAAGTCACTAAGCTCAAAATTGATAAATTCCGGCTTATTGTCTTCGTTGAGAGACGCACGGCATCTTATTCCTTCAATGATTTCAAGATCATACAGCGTTCTAAAAAAACCGCGGTATTCCTCATAGGTACGTAAATCCAAAAGGGTCTTGTCAAAAAATCGGATTATTGCCTTTTTGCTATCTATCAGATCAACCGCAAGAACTGACTGGATATTCGTTTCCCTCAGAATCCGCTCAGAAACTTGAGGGGAGAAAGGCGAATCCCCAGAGAAACCCACGACGAAATAAAGGTGGATATTTTTCTGTTTTGCGGTTTCTTCAAGTTTCGTTATGTCCTGATATAAAGAGCTCGATTCAGCATCGTTATATCTTCCCTCAACAATCACAACCACTGACGGCTCAATGCTCGATAACCTTTCAATGGCTTCGTCAATACTAGCGGGCGCATTGGTAGAAATTCTTATTTTCGCTCTAATCCTGACCTTTTCCGCATCTGTTATCATTGAACCATCAAGGAAGCGATGGTTCAGAATGCCGTTAACCGCATTCTCGGCATCCTTATTATATATAACAACCTCTTTCCCGTATGCGACCTCATATATACCAATGCTCGCTTCAATGAATGGTGAATACGCCCGGGCCTGGACGTTGATAAGATTTAATGGTCGGTCCATGCACTTTTTTTTCAGAACAGGAATGATTTTGCGGCTTAACAAGTGCATAAGAAGAGAGTCCCGTTCTGAATCGGTTGATATTGATTGCGCAGTATCCATTGTTCATGTTGCCTTTGCTTTAGGATCCTGGATATGGCGTTGGCCACCCTTTTCGATGAACTCAACGATGCTTGATTCAGGTATCCTGAGTCCCCTCCCTACTCTCACCGTTCTCAAAAATCCACCGTAAACCAACCTGTTAGCGGTCGGTCTGCTTATGGCCATATGGTTCATCAACATGCCGATTGAAAAGAGCCTGGTCATGCTCTTCTCCGTTCCTGTAACTTCCTGCATACTCTTCTTCATTTTTCGCGCTCCTTTGTTGTTTGCTTATACCAGTTATCATATCCTCTAATATGTTATATACCACTCAGCATAAGGTGTTTATAGCTGAACATGCTTGTCGGCTATACAGCCGATTATATTCGTCGGCTATAATTATGGCAAAAAAAAGAGACGGGGGTTAGCCGTCTCTATAACCTCAGATATTTAATCGTTGTCTTTGTCTATTCTTTCTGTTTTAAAGTCTCCAGGTAAGCTTTTTCGTATTTTAGAAATGTATCTTCACATGGCTTAGAAAGTGTTTCCCCGGTTTCTGGATCCAATGGAGATTCTTTCTTCCAGTCTTTCGCAACCTGTTCCTGCGCATGCCAAGCCGCTTTCTTGCTTCTTGGGTTTTTGCGATATGCCTCATGACCTATACGATAATCATTAAACTTCTTTCCCCAGTATATCGGATATGTTGCTGCTGTGGGGGCGCCTGGTGGCTTATATAAATGTTCCCAGAGTCTTCCCAACATGACTTCTTGACCAAGTAAATATGCCTTGTCAATAAGATTTGGATATCTTCCATACTTTAAAAACATTTTTAAGCATTTTACAGAAAACGTTGCTGTCTTCTGGTTTATATACAATAAGCAATCTTCTTCAATCATTTTCATTACACTAATTATAGAATTGCTGTCTGTGGGTTTTACGCTTTTACACGATTCAATATATTCTTCTCTCGTTTCTATTCTTTGCTTAATAACAGCTGGTCTTTTCAGGCGTTTTTGTTCTTCCTTGGTTAAGTGTTTTTTTATAATGACTCCTCTTGATAACTCTTCTTCTATGTGTTGGTTAATCATTTTTTCGAATTCTGCATTTGTAATATTTTTAGTTTCATTACATAAACGAGAAAGTTTGGATAGTATTTCCAATATTTCTACAGAAGGTTTAGTCGCACCTGTTCTTATATAACTGTCATAAATGTCGCTGCGTAGACATTTTATTTCTTCCTTGTTAAGGCTAAGCCTGACTGTCTTTATTTTTTTCATAATTTCCATTCCTTCTTATTTCGTCAGTAGCGACGGTAACTTTTCAATCTGCTTTATGCTCTTAAGGTCGTGCGAATAATGACCTGTCATCACAGGACTTCCATGTCCGACTATGCCCTGTATAATTTGCCGGGATATTCCCGCCTCCTCAGCCATTGTTACAAAGGTATGGCGTAAGCTATGGAACCCGACTATGCCCCGATCATCCTTCAATATCTTCTTCTTGCCTTTGCTCTTATCTACCTTGTCGAGCAGCTTCCCGAATTCTCCCTGGAATATTTTTGTGGCGTACCGCTTAACGGCATTAGGAAACAGGTAGTCGTCCTTTGCAATGGCAATCTGATGTTCCAGGATCATCTTCAATGAAGGATGTACATAGATATTCACGTTCTTGTGTGCCCGTCGAGTCTTCTGGGGAGTCAGTACGATGTAATCGCCGTGGATCTGCGATTTCCGAAGGTATACTATATCCTTGAACCGCAATCCGGTATAGAAAGCGATTGCCACGGCAACACGCCAGAACTGGTTGGCAACGGCTAGTATAGACTTGACCTCATCCATGCTGAAATCCCTGTATCTGACACTATCGTTTTCCGCACCGGCGAAAAGCCTCCATATATTCTCCTTCAGGCCGGCCTCGATGGATAGGACGTGCCAGACAGACGATAAGGAGTTCTTATGATTGTTATATGTGGCCGCCCTCTTGCCTGATAATGATTTCAGGTAGCCATCAGCTATTTCGCGGGAAATGTCATTCAAAGTCTCAGCCTGTGGGTAGTTCTTGCCCCGCCATATCATGAAATGATTCCATACTATTCTCTTGGCGTTCTGTGTCCTTGGGGTCCTGTTCCGCTGCGATGTATGCTTCGAATATTTCTCCCAGACCTCCGATAGAGGCATACCAGGCCGTTCTACGGTCATATCGGTCATCGTCTCCACGGTCTTGACAAGGAATGATTCGAGTTTCTTCTTGTTCTTCAGTTCATCAACAGCTCTCTTCAATTCCCTTTCAAAGTCCCTGGCTTTCTGTTCATCCGTTGTTTTTGTGGATTTTGCCCTTTTGACCAGTCTTCCGTCCGGAGCCTTGACGTAGAAGGCGGCCCACCACCAGGGAGAATCTTTTCTTTTATAAATCATATTTATCGTCCTAAAAATGTCATTTACAGTATCTTTGTATTTCTAATATGCCATTATTGCCAATCGTTACAAGTTAGTTACGTTTATAGGAATAAAAAAAGGCCGCCGGATAAGCTCCAGTGGCCTTCATCTTAGGTCTATTTTAGCCTCAAATTATGAGGTTATTTATAAATGGTACCCGGGACAGGAGTTGAACCTGCGACCAACAGTTTAGGAAACTGCTGCTCTATCCACTGAGCTACCCGGGCACGGATAAGTTCGAAAATCGAAATCCAAAATAACAAGCAGGAGATAAAGATAGTCGGAAAACTGGTTTGTTTCAACCCAAGCAGTTATATTTCCAGTAAAATTAAAAGGTGATGAAGGAATCAGTTGGATATACCATGCTTGAGTATCTTTCAAAAAGAATTGCCATGGCACTTGTCACATTGTTCGTGATAATGCTTGTCAGCTATCTGCTTCTCAGGCTCGCGCCGGGAGATCCTACAAAGACCACCATAATAGGGGAAAATGCCGCAACGCAGGGAATATCCTCTGAAAAAAACGTACTCGCGCAGAATAAATCCCTAAGGGAGAAGCTACATCTCGACAAACCTCCTTATGTAGGATTTTATCTTTGGATGGAAGGCATCCTCCTCCATGGAGATTTCGGGGAATCCGCTTCCGTCGACAAAGGAAGACCGGTTGTCGGAATAATACTTGAGCGTCTTCCTATTACTATAAGTCTGAACTTCTTTGCCATCCTGCTCACTTATATGCTATCAATACCCATCGGCATACATTCGGCTGTCACTTCAAGGAAAAATCTTGACAAGGGAATCACTTTTTCCCTGCTGTTCCTGTATTCCCTCCCCACATTCTGGATCGCCCTTCTTCTCCAGGCATGCCTATGCGAAGGAGGGCAATGGCCTATATTCCCCATCAGGGGAATTTCAGCGGGAAATACATGGGGCCACGGCACATGGGAAGTGCTCCTGGACACTGCTGAACATTTCATACTTCCTGTCTTCTGCCTCTGCTACACGAGTCTCGCGGGCCTTTCAAGATATGCAAGGGCGAGCATGATAGAGGTGATCAGGCAGGATTACATCCGGACCGCCAGGGCAAAGGGTCTTTCCGAACAGGCCGTGATCCTGAAGCATGCATTCAGAAACGCCTTGATAACTCTGATAACCTTATTTGCAGACCTTCTTCCCTGCCTGGTCGCAGGCAGCATAATCATCGAATTTGTATTCGGTGTTCCGGGAATGGGCTACCTGTCAATGATGGCATTGAACAGCCGCGATATTCCCGTCCTCATGGCCCTGTTTGGTTTCGGCGGAGCCTTGACCCTTGCAGGAATAATAATCTCAGATCTTCTATACGTTGCAGTTGATCCAAGAATTTCGTTTGACAAAAGATAAATTTAAGTCAGTAATGACTGCATATGAAAATTATTTAAGTTTTCCATTCCCGATATTTTCCCATAAAGTTTGTGAAATACTTTGAAATTGCACTTATATATGTTAATTGTTTAGCTCTTAATTTAAAAATTTTACATCTGATTTCTCTAATGAAACTTCCTTCTCTAAAAATTAGAAACCTTGAATCGAAGTATCCTGTCATACAGGCCGGAATGGGCGTAAGGATAGGAAATGCTGTCCTCTCATCATCCACAATAAGGCTTGGCGGATATGGAACCATTGCAAGTGTCGGACTTGGGGACATTGAGAAATCCAAGACCGATTTTGTAAACGAGTCAAACCGCGTACTTGGCGAGGAGATTAAGAGAGCCCGCGAGCTTGCAGGCGGAAGAAAACCTCTTGGCGTCAATATTATGGTCGCCCTTTCAAATTATAAGGAAATGGTGGAGCAGAGCGTAAAATCAGGAATAGACTTCATAATATCCGGAGCGGGGCTCCCAATACCTCTTCCCGAATACGTTGGCAGCGCAGACGTGGCAATTATACCAGTAATTTCAAGCGGACGTGCCCTTTCAGTCCTTCTCTCCGCATGGAGGAGGAAATACAGCCGCGGACCCGATGCCGTGATCGTCGAGGGACCTTTCAACGGCGGCCATCTGGGATTCACCCCTGAACAGATCGAACATCCTGAAACCTGTTCCCTTGAAATTATTTTCAAAGACGTGAAACAGGTGATGAATGGAATGGGGTACGGGGGCATTCCAGTACTTGCAGCTGAAATGATTGCATCCCGCGAAGACATTGAAAGAGCACTTGCAATAGGGTACGATGGAGTACAAGTCGGAACTCACTTCATTGCTTCCGAAGAATCTGGTCTCGACAGAAAAAGCAAGGAAGTCTATGTGAAGGCAAAACGCGGGGATGTAACTGTCATCAAGAGCCCTGTCGGCCTTCCTGTAAGAGTTCTCAAAACACCTCTCGTGGACAGGGTTCTTTCCGGAAGCAGGGAAAAATTCTCCTGCCCTTACCGCTGCCTTCGCACATGCAACCCAGGAAAAGTTCCATTCTGCATAGCCAAGGCACTTCTTGCAACATGGAGGGGGGATGTCGAAAACGGTCTATACATGGCCGGATGCAATGTTGAGGATATAAGGGAAATCTACCCGTTGGAGAAATTCTTCAAGTCCTTGGAGAACTGACAATCTGAAATATTCCCGCATGCCTAACTTCAATAGCTGGTCTTCACACTATAGAACCCATATGCCAGGAAAACAAAGGTAGGCCCTATCCCTGCAAGCAAAGAAGGAACAATCCCCCTGTTTCCAAGAATAAGCATGAACTGTGATATCACGGTATATGCAAGAATTATGACAACAGCCGTTATTATAGCCATGAAAATTCCACTTCTCTCATTTTTTGAAGCGAGAGGTATTCCAAGGAAAACTGCCAGAACGCACGCCCATGGGAATGCAAGCCGGTTATAAAGGGTTGTTTCATATAGGTTTTTCGAGCTTTTCGCCATGTTCCTTGTCCTGGTCAGCAGATCTATTATCACTACCGATGGAAGTTCCTCAGGAGGACGGACTTGGTTTATTATGTCTTTCGGAGTTTCCGGAAATTCATTTATATCCTTCAGTACAATATTCATTTTTTGAGGCTTGTTCGGCATAAGTCCATCTTCATCATAAGTAGTAAATGTAACCCTTCTGAATTCCCATCCCTTGTCTTTTATGAACTCAGCCTCCTCTCCCTCTATATCCCAGTCCAAAGTGCCGTTCGGCCTGTATTTCTTGAGGATCACATCCTTCTGGATCCCCCCGAGGTCAAAATATTTGAAAAACCACATTTTTGAACCGTCGGGGCTCCTGTAGCTGAGCATTGACTTGAGATCGAATTTATAATCCTCGCCTCTTGTCGTAGTCTTGAAGATTATATAGGCTTTTTTCTCTGAAGACGGGACTATTGTTTCCTTGAAAAAGAAATCCACAAAAGTTATTATCAGCGCGATGAAGTATATGGATGCGCATGCCCGGTGGAGTGAAATTCCAGAAGCCCTCATTGCTATTATTTCCAGATTCTTCCCCATATGGGCCATCGTGTACATGCATGCAAGAAGTATTGAAAGAGGAAGTATGAACTCAATATGACCGGGAAGCTTCAACATGAAATATTTTATCATGGTCATGTTCGTCGCATTGTTTTCAAGGAAATCCTTTATGCTGTCATAGACATCGGCTATTATGAAAAGCATCATGAATCCCAGGATCAGCACAGAAAAGGGTATCATGAACTCCTGGAACATATATCTGTCTATGACTGGCAGAAAGATCCATTTTCGCCTGGGTGCTGGAATAAACAGTTCGTCTTTAAGCTGCATTGTCTTTTTTTCAGATGTTAGAAATTTGATTTCCTAGGATTTTGTTATAATATTACTGGTTCGCCTGGTTTTCAATTTAAATTCGGTCTCCTCTATGAAGATAATATTCATATATCCTTTTCTCTCAGCTATTTTGCTGATGCCCGTGCTGCAGGGCTGCTACAACTATCCAGCAGTTCCCGACGCCGTGAACCAGAGTTCATATACCGATCTGAAGAAGGAGCAGCAGAAGCTGATCCCGGAGGACTGCAGGATCTTGACTCTTGACGTCTCAGAGCAGATCGCACTCGCTAACAATCCCGACTACCTGTCTGCGAGCCATGCCGTGAACGCAGCCTGGTACAGGTTCTACACCTCGCTGTCCTCATATTTCCCGACGGTTAACGGGGTATACTCGTTCTCGGACAGCCAGTTCACTCCGGCCTCCAGCGCCTCAGGCAAGAACGTTCCATCAACCTCCATGGGCGGCGGGCTCCAGACCCAGTGGGTGCTCTTCAACGGGCTCGTCAGGGAGTTCAACATGCTCGTGGCAAAGCACCAGGCCAAGCAGCAGGAGGCCCTGGACCGCGACGCGAAGCGCCTGCTGCTGCTCTCGGTCGCGAACGCATACAACAACATCCTCCTGGCCAGGGAGAACATCAGGATCGCCGAGTCAGACGCAGACTTCAACCAGAAGCTCTTCAACGAGACGGAGCTCAAGTACAAGGTCGGCGAGGTCTCCCTGAGCGAACCTCTGAACTTCAAGGTCAAATACAACCAGGCCTTGAACCAGCTCATCATCTCCAGGTACAGCTTCCAGACCTCCAAATACGTCCTGGCGGCCCTGCTCGGCCTGACGGAATCCGACATCCCCTCGAACATCGAATTCCCGCCCATGTCCCCGAAGAACGTGCAGTACTCCTCGGATATCACGGTGTATCTCGACACCGCACTCTCGAACCGGCCAGACCTCGACGCGTTCAGGGAGGCCCTGATTGCGGCCGACTACACGGTATGGTCCAGCTGGGGGGCTTTCCTACCCACGATCACCGCCGACATGAACTACGGCTACGACAGGACCAACTACGGAGGGCACAGGAGGACCACATGGGGTGCAAATGTCAAGTACAGGAGCTTCAACTACGGCGTCTCCGCAACCTGGACACTCTTCAACGGCGGACAGAACTGGTTCAACGTGAAGATATCCCAGGCCCAGCTCGCGCAGAGCCAGCTGTCGGTTGTCACCAAATGGATACAGGTCGTCGAGGAGGTCAGGCAGTCACAGAGCAGCTACAAGCAGGCGATCGAACAGGTCACCCTGTTCGAGGAGACGCTCGGACTCGTTCAGAAGACCAGGGATCTCGTCGAGGAGGAGTACAAGGCCGGAAACACCAACCTCACACGCGTAAACCAGGCCCAGTCCGACCTCGTCAGGGCTGAGGCCGACCTGGCAAGCTCACGCGTAAACCTCGAAAACGCCAAGGCACAGATGGAAGCCGCTATTGGCTCCCGTTGACAAGCATCTTCCTGAATTCCCTCGGCCCAATATTAATCGTTTTGGTAAAAACTTTTGTAAAATAGCTCTGGTCACGGAATCCGCAGCGGCTGCTTATTTCACCAAGTGGAAGTGATGTGAAAGCAAGCAGTCTTTTTGCCTCTTTCACCCTTATTGAGTTCAAATGCTGGGAAAAAGTCTGTCCTGTCTCCTTTTTAAGCTTGTGCATTACTCCTGAAGTACTGGCTCCCGCGAATCTTGCAACTTCCACAAGCCTGATATCTTCATTGAAACGCCTGTGCAGGTATGTAATGACTTTCTCGGAAACGTCCTCTTCCTTCCTCTCGATATGAACATTTCGGAACAATTTGAGGGTCAACCTTTCAAACCAGAAACAGAGTTCTTTCATGTCATCGAATTTTGCTATCTCCTCAAGATACAGGTTGTTTACTGTCATTACCTTCGACCATTTCTCCCCCTTTAGAATTGTATTCATTGAAAGGATTGTGACAGCCATGGCTAGAAAGGCCTTTATCTTGCCGATATCACTGGATGATTCAAGAAGGATCAGACTGAGGACCTCATCTGTCTTTTTCAGGAACTCATTTTCACTGCCGGTCTGGAAAAGCCCGGCAAGCTCTTCCGAGCAGATCAAAATCCTCTTGCCCCTCTCCGCCCGGATCGAACTGAGAGCTTCCATTCCAACAGCAAGCCTTTCCTGCTGCATCCACAGGGCGTTTTTCTCTGTGAATTTTTCTGCGGATAAAAGACCGGAAGACAGAACAGCCTCTTTAAGGAACTCACCTGTCTTGTCAATCTCTACATTGGGCATTTCCTCAATTCCCTGGAAAGCATTGATGAAATGCTGCAGCTTTTCACCCGAATCAATTGCAGACAGCGTCGATATCATGTTGTGCTGTATTTTCTGAAGTTCCCCTTTGGGAAGAAGACCGCCAATCTCAATCGCCCCTACTATCTTTTCACCGTCAGGAGCGACAGGAATTACAATTCCATATAGGCCAAGCCAGCATTTGAAGTAATGGAAGTTTCCCTTGATAAGCGACTGATAGGCTCCAGCTCTCGCCGCCTGTCTGCAGAAATCGCCGGCCCTTGAATGGAAAACACATGCTGAACAAAGACGGCAGAAGGCTTTTCCCGCTCTTGGAAAATCCTTCCCTTCGATATCATGATAAACACCACCGCAATGAGCGTGATTATCAAGATTTTCGAGAACAGATTCAATTCTTTTATAGAAACTTTCATCCATTTTTGCAGTTATTTACAAATAATTTACAATTTTATTATAGAATCTATGAGGATTATTAGTAAAATATAGCATATTAATTTTTAATAGACAACCCCGTGAAACGTAAAAATAGAAAGGAATTTTATGAGCACAGAACTCCTGAATTCAATCAAAGAAAACCTGATGAAGGGAAAAGCAAACGATGTTAAAAATCTTTGCGAGCAGGCGGTAAAGGCGAAGATTCCAGTTGAAAAGATCCTTAATGATGGACTTATTTCAGCAATGCAGATCATAGGTGAAAAATTCAAGAACAACCAGGTTTATGTTCCAGAAGTCCTTATTGCAGCAAGAGCCATGAATTCAGGAATGGCCGTTCTCAAGCCTTATCTTAAAGCAGCTGATGTGAAGGCAAAAGGAATTGTCTGTATTGGAACTGTCAAGGGAGACCTGCATGACATCGGCAAGAACCTAGTAAGAATGATGCTTGAAGGAGCCGGATACGAGGTCATAGATCTAGGAGTAAATGTCGAACCTCAGAAATTCATTGATACTGTAAAAGAGAAAAAAGCTCAGGTTATCGCAATGAGCGCACTTCTCACAACGACAATGGGTTCAATGAAAACCACCATAGACGCCCTCAAGACTTCTGGTGTGAAGGCGAAAACAATTGTCGGCGGAGCTCCTCTTACAGACAGTTTTGCCAAGGAAATAGGGGCTGACGGATATGCCGCAGATGCTGCTTCAGCGGTTGATGTGGTGAACAAGCTTATTGCAGCATAAAATAAGTGACGGGATATATTCCCGCCTCATTTGCAGTATTTGACGAAAAATGGCCGGTTTTCGACCGGCCATTTTTTTATCTCCTGCCTCTTTTCTTCCCACCCCAGGAACCGCACATAGGAGTCTTGGGCGTCTTCATCCCGCTTCTTCCTCGCGATTGGGTAAACTTGCGTCCCGTAGGCACATCATATTTGCTATATTCAAAACCTTCAAGCCTTTTCTTCTCCACAACCGTACCGAGGCGACGTTCAATATCGCGGACTTCCGATTCGTCATCTGCTGAAATAAAAGTTATTGCATCCCCTGAGCGTTCGGCGCGGCCGGTACGTCCTATACGGTGTATATAGTTCACCGCAGTATCTGGAATATCGTAGTTTATCACATGTGAGATACTTTCTATATCCAACCCTCTTGCAGCAATATCAGTGGCAACCATCATTTTAATTTTTCCGGAACGGAAATTATCCAGTTCTTTCTTACGTTCACTTTGAGTTCTGTCCGCATGCAGGATGCCTGTAACAAAACCTGCCTTATAGAGACGATCCTCAAGATTGTCGGCCCTGCGCTTCGTACGTGTAAAAATCAAGACGGACTTCTGGTCAGTGATTGTTCTCAGCAATGCAATCAGGAGATCTGTCTTCTGGTGGTCCGGAACTGGATAAAAGCAGTGGTCAATTGTTTCTGCAGGAGCCTCGGTATCGACACTAATCCTTTTGGGATTTTTCAGATAATGGTTTATGAGAGCCACTAAATCTGGTGCAAATGTTGCAGAAAACAGAAGAGTCTGCCTTTCAGGAGGAAGAGCATTGAGTATTCTTTTAATATCCGGAAGAAATCCCATGTCCAGCATGCGGTCCGCCTCGTCAAGGACAACCATCTCCAATTTCTTCAAGTTCACATACCCCTGCCCCATATGATCGAGCATGCGCCCGGGGCAGCATACGATTATTTCAGTCCCGTCTGTCAATGCCTGTTTCTGGGAATTGAATCCAACCCCACCATACACGACTGCTGACCGGATATTGGTGTGAGTGGCGAACGTCTTGATGACTTCACGGTTCTGCTCGGCAAGTTCCCTGGTAGGAGCTACGATCAGGACTCTTGTATGTTTTCCATGAGCGGGAGTTTTCAGCAGACGGTTCAGTATCGGAAGTACAAATGCGGCCGTTTTTCCAGTACCGGTTGCTGCGGTGCCTATTATATCCGAACCTTCCATGCACACGGGTATCGCCTGCTTCTGTATGGCGGTAGGAATCGTATAATTAGCCTCGTGAATTGATTTTATCAGACGCGGATCCAAATTGAAATTAGTAAAACCCATATTTCCTTTTCTTTTATCTAGGTGTAGGCATCGGCAGACATCGATTTATCGGTAAGAACAACGCTGTCATGTCTAGGTTGATGATTTTCTATATTCACTTCATTATAAAGTGATTATCTTTTCTAACATAGCATATATTTAGGGATTTTCAATGGTGCGGTCAGGAAAAAGATAAAGCCCGGATACGGTACCTTCGGAAAATATGGAAGCATTGCAGTTGTCGAAAAATTTATAAAATCCATGAAGACAGAACATCTTTGTCGGATAATGGCTCCGTTGAATCTGAATGAAATGCGTTACGAGACAGGACTGTATATCACCCAGTACAATGAACACAGGCCGCTTAGTTCTGGTTCGGAATTGAATTTCGTTTGTAGTCAATGCCGCAAGGCATGTTTCCGGAATCTGTCTTCCCGCCAGAAAAACTCATATAAAAAAAACTGACTCCTGGCCACTTTGTCACTCTCCAACTTTTCATGACAGGCAAATCCCGGAAAAACATCACTTTCCAACATCTTTTTGGGGCTGCTGAAGTCGCTGGACACCTACAGTGGTCATGCTTCTTGAAGAACCTTAAGAGACACGGATTCAACTATGTTCTTTACTTTTTCCTTGTATGCAGCCATGTGTGGAGCTTTAAGGTGGACGTTCAAATCTTCAAGGCTATTCCATTTTTCAATTATTGTAACAATATTGCCGTCAAGATGTTGAACGGGTATCTTGGAATCGATATCAATTGCCGGATAATATTCGATGCACCCTTTTTCTCTCCTGACTTCTGGCACATTTGCCTTGAAGATTGAAATGAATTCGGGAACTTTTCCAGACTTGACTTTTATCGAGGCGATTACACTGATCATTTTATTCCCTTTATTAAAAATTATGGCATACCATGCCGTCACGTAGTTTTGGTTCAAACCAGGTGGATTTAGGAGGCATGATCTCACCTGCATCGGCAATGTCCATCATCTGCGAGACAGTGGTAGGATACATTGAGAAGGCCACTTTGGCTTTGCCGCTGCTTACAATCTTTTCAAGTTCACCTGTTCCTCTTATGCCACCGACGAAATCTATCCTTTTGCTTGTCCTGGGATCATCAATGCCCAGAATCGGATTCAATAAGTAGTTCTGGAGTACGCTTACATCAAGACAGTCTGTGACATTGAACTTTGAAGTGTCAAACAATGGATTGAGGCTGTACCATTTACCTTCAAGCAGCATGCAGAATTCACCTTGCCTTGAAGGGGAAGGGGACTTTGACGGGGAAACTGCGAATTTCGCAGAAACTGCCTTCATGAAGCCATCAACCGACAATCCGTTCAAATCTTTGACAACCCGGTTGTATGGAAGAATCCTTAATTGAGATGCCGGAAAAACAACGGAAAGAAAATAATTGTAGTCTTCCTTACCGGTATGCTTTGGATTTTCCTGTTTACATTTTGCTCCAACCCGAGATGCCGATGCAGCCCTGTGATGTCCATCGGCTATGTAAAGGCATGATACTTTATCAAATAACTCGGAAATCTTTTTGCTTTGATCGGTTGATAATCTCCAAAGTTTATGAGAAATCCCGTCAACAGCCGTAAAATCAAACAGAGGAGAAGCCGTCATAGAACTCGTCACTATTTCGTCAATATTCGTAACATCTTTATATGTAAGGAATACTGGACCAGAATGAGATCTCGTCATATGTATATGTTTAGTTCTGTCATCTTCCTTGTCTTTTCTTGTTTTTTCATGTTTTTTGATGATATTTTTATCATAATCTTCAACTGAAACTGCCGCAACTATGCCAGTCTGAACATGCGTTCCCATTTTAAGGGAGTATACATAAAGATGCTTATCTTTGTCCAGAGAGAGTGGGGCTTCTTTACATAATCTTTTGAAATTTTCAACAGCCTTCATGTAGACTTTTTCATCATGTATGTCTATGCCTGGTTCCATTTCAATTTCCGGTCTGGATACCCTTAGGAAACTTAATGGATTCCCTTCAGCCAGCTTTGCCGCTTCTTCGGAATTAACAACATCGTAGGGGACTGCTGCAACTTTTGAAACTTGTTCTGGATTAGGCAGAAGCCCGTTGAATGGAAGGACTTTAGACATTAGAAACTCCTGTGCTGATTTTTGGAATTTTAAAAATATCTTCGATTATGAAATAATAAATCTCTTCAATCGAGGTGATTTGCCTGTCACGGGGCAGGGGATGCCCATAGACGAAAAGAGGGACTGGATTTGTCGTATGCCTCCGAGTTGAGATATCCTCGCAGTTCCCATGGTCTCCAGTAAGGATTATAAGAGTGTTTTCAGCGGCTGAATCAACCAGTTCGCATACGAAGGTGCTTAAGTTGCCAAGTATTTCTTTAAGGGCCTTGGCATCCATCTTATGCCCGGCCCTGTCAGTAAGAAAATACTCGAAGAGTGTAAAATCATGTTCCTTCGATATGTTCAGCAGATCTATTGCCGCCTGTCTGGGGGATATTTCCTGCACAGCGTGATTTCCTTTTATGGTTGTCCTTGTAAGATCATGGTAGACTGCCTTGCCTGAGAGCAGGTCTTCCATGTTCCTGACCCATCCTATTGAGGATTCAACCATTGTGGTCGTAACCGATTTGAGTCGCATGGTGGCAAGTTCCTCAAGGGTGTATTGCACATATGCATTTGCAAAAGCCACTTTCTTCCCTTTTTCCATGAGATTTGAAAAAAGGTTCCGCCTGCATATGACTTCCCTGAGCTTGGGACCCGGGAATCCCTGCATGTGCATACCCATGATTTTTGCGGCATTGAAACCAGTGAAAAGAGCCGTCTGCCCAGTGGCGCTCTGTGGAATTCCTTCCACACCGAGTTTTGCGCTGACTGGAATTGAAAAATCAGACAGAAGACTTACAAACCGTCGATCACAGAAATCGGAATATATCGAATTGAACCATCCCTTTTCGGGGATTCCGAACCCATCCACCATTATCATTATTACTTTTTTATTCATGAAAATTCATATATTGAATTCCAACATACCAGTCCAACCCAAATTCCCGCTAAGATAATTCATTTCCTTAAAAATTCATTGACTGAACCAAATTTTATTATATCTTTCAAAAAGCAAAACTTAAGCATATTTATTTAAAGGGCTTCTTATGAACTGGAACACATTTGCCAATTTAAAATTTACTTTCCCCGCTGCGGCTGTCCTATTTTTTATTTCCATGGATTGCTGCTATGCGGAAGGAGATTTTGAACTGGTATCGGAGATAAGAATTCCTTCACTCATGAAATCTGCCCAGGATCTGAGTTCCCTTGCCGAAAAAGTTTCTCCTGGTTCCTCTGGGATGGTCGCCATATCGGTTGCAGGACTTTCCTTCAGCCCGCAGATGGCCCCCTTTGATCTGACCCTTCCCATACGGATGCTTGGGTTCTCCTCAAAAAAAGGAAAATTGAGAACCTTTGAATGGTGCCTGGTGCTTGAAAGAAAAAAAGATATCCCCATGGACAGCAGGATGAAAGGCACAAAAGAACCCGTCTATCTCAAGGAAATCGACGGGAAAGGCATGCTTACTTACAGCAAAACTCTTTCTGAATCAATCACTTCCATTCCAAAGGCTGAAGAAAAGGAAAATGAATCAGATATAAACATCATACTGGGGCTTTATCCTGGAAAATATTTTTCATCCTTTCCAGACGGACTTGAAACGTTCAGGAAGGAGATGATTCAGCAGATAATGAAGAAAAGTGGAAGGGAGGAGGAGGATTTCAATGAAATAACATTTACAAATATAAAACTGGGAGCCTTTGAAAAATTCCTCAAGCAGTGCGGCAAGTTCGAAATGGATTTATTTTTCTGTGAAGAAAGCATAAAATTAAATACCGAATTCTCGCCTTCCGCAGGTTCTCCTTCAGAAAAATTCCTTGAATCCCAGAAATTCGGGGGGAAGTATCAAAAGGATATCGGAGATTCGAATGAAATTGAGTCATGCGGCCATCTGAAAATCAACGATGATTTGAAATCATCGATCCTGGATATGACAAAAGAAGTCCTGGTCGAAACATCGGATGAGGCAAATCCCGACATACCTGATTTGTTTTCCATGTTGATGGACAAGTTTTCAGGTAATTTTAAATTTTGCATGAAAAGCTTTGCCCCTGGTTCACCAATCTGTCTTGAAATTCAGGCTTCTACAGACAAGCAGAAGGAATTAATGGCATTCATCGCCAGCAGGAAAAACATAGAGGATGCAGGAAACAGGATCTTCAGATTAAAAAACGGCAGTAAAGAATCAAAATTCAATTTCTTCCTTATCATGCAAAAAGACAAAATAAGAGTTGTTTATGGGAAAATAGGATCAAAATATGATGAAAATATCATTTCATCAGCCCCTTCCTCATCGGGGTCTGCCCCGGCAAATAATGCTGATATCTATGTCGACGCATATTCCAAGTCCGATAAAGCGCTTCCTCTGTTCAGCTCCAATCTCAATTTTACAGAGAAGACAATAAATGTCAATACGGAAATTTTCATGGAGGGGATAAAAAGAATAATTCCCCCGGAACTCATTAAGAAGCAGCAGAATATTGACCAGGAATGATTTTCCCATCAGACACTTCAAATATTTCCGATCCTCGGAGAAATTCATCCATCTCAGGTTTTTCAGTGAAAGTAAAGAAAACCTGTCCGGCATTCTTCAAGACATTGTAGAATGCCTTTTTAGTTCCTATGTCCAATTCACCGGTGACGTCATCAACCAGCGCCACTATTTCAGGCTCTTTTGACACGGATATGCCTATAATCCTCACAGATGCCAGTTTTAGACACAGGGAAGCAAGCCTGCATTGTCCTGTTGATCCATAGCACCTAAGAGTTTTCCCCTCATAAATGAATTCAAAATCATCAAGATGCGGACCAAATGTTGAATACTGCCTGGAAAAATCCCTTTCCCTTTCATGTTCAAACTTTGAGACGTATTCCTGATAATCCGACGTGCTCTTCTGTATCGAATACTTGAGTGAAAAATCCTTATTGAGACCGGAAATTTCCTGGATTAGGCTGGACATGTGTTCTGAAAGTCTTTTCAATACTTCCGCCCTGAACCTGACAATAAAGGAGCCTTTTTCAGCAAGTATTGGTTCAAATAATGTGACCTCGGAAATATAATTCCTGCCCATTCTCAGATAGGCATTCCGTTTTTGGAGGGCGGATACGTATTCCTGGAGGACCGGCATGTATTCTGGAAATACCGAGGAAATATACATGTCTAGAAATTTTCTTCTTCCTGATGAGCTGCCAGTTACTATCGATATGTCATTGGGAGAAAAAACTACTGTCCTGAAGTTGTGTATGAATTCGCTGGCCTTTGCTACCGGATTCCCGTCAATTTTGAGTTTTCTCTTGTCGTAGTATTCCAATTCAATGAATTTTGCGGAATTTGAAGTTGATTCAAGTTCCGCTCCGAGGGAGAAACCTGCAGTTCCGATCTTCTTGAGCTCGCTTATCTGGGAGGTCCTGAAAGACCTAAGCATGCTCAGAAAGAAAATACTTTCAAGCAGATTCGTCTTCCCATGCCCGTTTTTACCAACGAATATGTTTATCTTTCCCAGCTGTTTGAGACTCAGTTCCGAATAACTGCGGAAATTTTTGAGGTAGATTCCTCTTATCATTTATTTTTGACGGTCTCTTACTTGCTGCGGACAGGCATGATCACATATAGAAAACCTTCTCCGGCAGAAATTGCCACAGGACTGAAACCATCATTCATCTGAAGCGTAATCTTGTCGGCATCAAGGTTTTTAAAAGGATCAGACAGGAAAACAGGATTGAAGGATATGTTAAGTTCGGGTCCACCATACTCTATATCCATGGATTCCTTGCTTTCCCCGAATTCAGAGCTTGACGCGTAAAGGACCAGGGAAGTCTTGTTGAATGTCATTTTAACAAATGAACTGCTGTCGGAAACAACAAGGGACACCCTTCTGAGGGCCGATGCAAAAGCGGCGGTCGATATCTGTACCTTCTTGCTGAATGATGTGGGGATGACCTGCCTGTAGTTTGGATAATTTCCTTCGACAAGCTTGGTCATCATAACAGTATTTCCGACCTTGAAAGAAGCCTGGTTCTCTCCAATTTCGACAAATACTTCACCTTCCTTCTGGAGCAGTCTTACAAGTTCATTTGCACTTCTTGAAGGTACTATCGAATCCCCTTCCTCTCCTTCATATTTTTCAATTACCTTCTCAACAAGTGCAAGTCTTTTTCCATCAGTGGCAACTGAAGTGAAAGTATTTTCCTTTATGCTGAAAAGAATTCCATTGAGTACTTTTCTTGAATCATCGATGCTGACAGAATATGAAATCTGTCCAAGCATCCTTGATAGTTCCACCTGGGGGATTTTAATGCTTCTGACAGGAGTAACCAAGACAGGCTGCGGAAAATCATCAGGTGCCAGTCCGAGCAGCTTGAACAGAGATTTACCGCACTGAATGGATATGTGATGGTTCTCATCACCATTCAGATCAAGTTCCTCTCCAGGAAGCTCCCTTACGACAGACAGGAGTTTCTTTGCTGGAAGAGTTGTCTTCCCATTCTCCTCAACCTTGGCTTCTATTTCAGTGGTTATCCTAACTTCCAGATCAGTGGTCGTCAATGTAATCTTATCCTTGCCGGCTTCAATAAGAACGTTGGCAAGAACAGGCAATGTGGATCGAGAGCCAATTATGCTTACGACTTTCTGAAGGGCGTCAAGAAATTTTTCTCTTGATATGCTGAGCTTCATTGAAACACGTCCTTTCCTTTGTGTATATTTTTTTCTTATATTTGATATATTCTATAAATTTATATAAGATTCTTATTATATCCTGTTAATTTTGTTAATAAAATCTAAATTAACCTGAAAATAAGCAATTTTTATATATTAATAACTTGTTCTTATAAATTCGAATAATGTAAACTAAATGAAATATAAGATAATTATCCACATGTTATCAATAGAACTATTTATACGGAGTTGGAAATGAAATACAATATTTCAGACCTGTATCAGAGATACCCCGAATTAAAAGAGATAGAGTATAGCATATCGGAAGCTTTTTCAATCCTGAAGAACTCAATTGAAAAAGAAGGCACTGTTTTTACATGCGGAAATGGAGGAAGTGCGTCCGATGCAGATCATATAGTAGGAGAATTCCTGAAGAGTTTTATGATTAGGAGGAAGGCAACAGGAAAATTCAAGGAGGACGCCCTGAAGATCTTTGGACAAGATGACGGTGGAAAAATATGTGATGGGCTTGAAGATGGAATAAGAGCTATTGCATTGAACAGCAATCCTGCGTTCGTTACTGCATTCTCCAATGACTCTTCTCCGTTCATGGTCTACGCCCAGCAGTTGTATGTCCTCGGAAGAAAGGGAGATGTGCTCATCGGAATTTCATCTTCTGGAAACGCCGTCAATGTACTTAATGCGCTCAAAGTCGCAAAGATAAAAGGCATAACAAGCATCCTCATGACAGGTTCAGGCGAAGGGAAATGTACCAGGTTCGCTGACTGCTGCATAAAAGTTCCCTCCGACAAGACATATGTCATACAGGAATATCATCTGCCAGTATATCATGCATTGTGCGCAATGATAGAGGAACACTTCTATGGCGCCAGGTGAATCAAATAAGCCGCCTATCAGGCACATAGCCATAATAATGGATGGGAACAAGAGATGGGCGGAAAAACACGGTCTTCCAACATTGAAAGGTCACAGCAAAGGGGCTGAAACAGTCCTTAAAATTGTAAAAGCTGCAAAAGAATTTGGAATAGAATACCTTACTTTGTACGCTTTCAGCACGGAAAACTGGAAGAGAGCCAAATATGAAGTTGAAGGATTGATGTCCCTGCTAAGATCTTTTATTAAGAGCAATCTAGACGAGATAGACAGGGAAGGAGTGAGGCTGCGGGCCATCGGGCAAATCGACAAGATACCGTGGCAGACGCGGAAAATACTTCTTGATGCCATTAAGAAAACCGAGAAAAATAAAAATGGCAACCTTACTCTTGCATTGAGCTATGGTGGAAGAACTGAAATAGTTGATGCGGTCAAAAAGATCAGCAATGACGTGTCTGAAGGTAAAATAAAGGTCCGGGAAATTGACGAAGCAATTTTCAGCAGATATCTTTATGCCCCGGACATGCCGGATCCTGATTTGCTCATAAGGACAAGCGGGGAATTCAGAATAAGCAATTTTCTGCTCTGGCAGATTTCATATTCGGAAATATGGATAACTGAAACCCTGTGGCCTGATTTCTCAAGGGATGACCTTAAGGAAGCCATCGACGCATTTTATTCACGCAAAAGACGTTATGGAGGAAGATAGTGTTTATTCTCAGACTTCCAAGTGCGATCATCCTGACATCCCTCATCCTTGCGGGGATTTACATCAATGGGATTGTCGGTAAGGTAATTTTCACTTTCATAGGGATGCTTTTCGCGTTTTTCGCAGTATTGGAATTTCTGGATATAATTTCAAAGGTGGGCAGAAGATCATATATACTTTTCACATCCCTCTTCAGCGCCGTAGCAGTCCTTTTGCTTGTTGTCATGCGCCATCGTGTAAGCGACATCCTTGTTTTTGAAGTAAAGATAATGATAGTATTTGCGGTGATTGCCTGGATACAGGTGCTTTTTGCGAAGAAAAGGGAGGATGTTCTCGACAAGGTGCTTAACTCCGTTTCCGCTTTTACCCTTATTACTCTGCCGTTGAGCTTCATGGTAATAATATATTTGATCGATGACGGATCCAGGGACGCGGTCGGTCGGAAGCTTTTCCTGTATTTCCTTGCCGTTACAAAATCGGGTGACATCGGAGCTTATCTGATTGGCGTCACAAGTTCAAAGCTGATGCCCGGGGGAAATCATAAGATAGTTCCGTCCATCAGTCCGAAGAAATCCTGGGAAGGAACCATAGGAGGTTTGATTTTCAGTATTATCATCGCAATCTATCTCGCTAAAATCCTGCCGGCTCCATATAAGGTGGAAACGTCATTGGCGGTAACGATGGGGATCATCCTTTTCGTAGGAGGATTCCTGGGAGATCTTGCCGAATCATCGCTCAAAAGGATTGCGGCAGTCAAGGATTCAGGGATGGTTATTCCTGGGATTGGAGGAATCCTGGATCTTCTTGACAGCCTCATAATCAATGCGCCTATATTCTATATCTTCCTTATCCCGTTGATGAAGTAGATTCCATCCTACCTTGAAAACAGCACGATCCCCTTCTGGACAAGGGCGTTAACATGCATGAAGACTGAATAGCCTTTTTTCATGTCTGCAGTGTCGGCCACGTAAATGGATTCAGACCATTTCCTTGAATCAGGGATCAGGGATTCCAGCCTGTTGGGGGCCGACATGAGAAGTTTTTCATTCATGATATAATCCTTGTTTTTCGGATATATCGCCATATAGAGGATTTCCATTTCAACAAGATCATTGAAAAAGTGGGTTCCTAGGGAAATGTCCGGAGTCAGACCTTCATGCATTGCTACTATTTCACACAGGACTGAAGCATTCTTTATCTGTGCGAAGGAGACCGGTATTCCAAGCGCCGGCATCTTGGTTCCCCACCTTCCGGGTCCGATTAAAAGGATGTTCAACTTTTCTCCTTTTGCATTTTCCAGGTTTGTTATGTCTCCTATGATGCGGGCGACGGAATAACGGTCCTGCATGGGCATCTCACCGTATTTCGAAGGCAGAATATATATTATCCTGTCTATCTGCCTTGAGACGCTCTGCCCGATTATAGGGCCGCATGTCTTCAGTATTATATTTTCCTTCTTCACATTTTTAGGGCTCTGTATTTCGCGGACTTCCCTGGTGAACTGGAAAGGCCTGCACTGGACTATGTTTATCCTGTAGTTGTCCTCATCAATGAAGTTCCCGGTGAATTCAATGTCGACAGGATGCTTGTATGCATTTTCAAGGGTCTTCATTATCTTCTGCATGTCATTGATGAACTTGGTGTTGGACAGGAGATTGTCGAAAGTCAGGATCCAGGTGAAGACATTCTTCAAGTTCATTGATTTCGCTCTTTCCTCGGTTTCCGTGTCGTTTGACGCAAATATTCCCATGGGCAGATCGGCTGCGGATTTCGCAAGGTCCTCGAAATTTATCGACGTATGCGTATTTTCTTTCAGGTCAAGGACATCCACTATTTTCTGGGTATGCTTCCTTACTTCTTCGAAGGTGGCTTCCGGACGGAGCAGGGGGGCATTGATAGCCACAATCCTGGTATAATCGTTGCCGTGCTGCTCCACAGCCCTGGTTCCAAGTCCGAATACAAGTCTTAATACTCCCTCCGAAGGATCGATTTTGCTGTTCCACACGAATGGGTTGAACGAGTATCCGACTCCCGCGATCTGCGGGAAATAATAGTTGCCGTAGTATTCTCCTGATACTCTTTGGACAAGAAGGGCCATCTGTTCATCCTTGTTGAGGAGACCCCTGTGCAGGCGGTACGAAAGGGCATCCTTGCTCATTGTGCTGGAATAGACTTTCCTCACGGCATCTATGAAATCTTTAAGCCGCTGTTCCGGCGTCCCGTGGTTTGCGCAGAATATGCTCTCGTATTTGCCTGAAAATGCGTTCCCGTAGGCGTCTTCGAGCAGACTGCTTGATCTTACAATGATCGGCGATTGTCCGAAATAATTCAGTATTTCCCTGAACTGGTCGATGATGTTTGACGGGAATCTGCCGTTCAGAAGTTTTTCCTGTATTTCCTCGGCTTTTTCAAACATGTGGTCAGAAGGATTCAACTGGATATGCCTTCGCTGCCACCAGCAGTCGTTCTCGATGACGTATGTGTAGAAGAGATCTGATCCTATGAAGAATGAGTCATGTGGTTCCAGCCGTTTTTCCCATTTTCTGCTGGTCTTCATAAGGATTGACTGCGCCAGGAGCATGCCGACGGATTTACCGCCGATTAGACCTGTTCCAACCATGCGTTTCGATATTGAAATGAGATCTGAAATGTCAAAGTATTCCCTGCAGAGTTCAGACACTGTCTCATCGCGTGTTATTATCATCTTTATGAGCTGTCTCTTGAAAGCGTCTACTTCAGCCGGCATTTCCTGTTTCTGCTGGATCCTCTTCTGGATTTTCCTGGCCTGGATCAGGGTGTTTGTCCATACGTCCTGGCGATCTATGTTAGCTCCTAGCCAGGGCTGTGGTACTTTTGTGAGTATTTCGGAGACAATGAAGCTTTTATTGACAGGCCTGAATGTTTCCCCCTCCATCCCGTGGAGCATGTACAAGGTGGGGGAATAGCGGTTCCACACCTTTATGGGGAGAATATAAAGCCTATCGTCCTTCCTGAATACGTCCAGCACCACCTGTGCGGTCTTATGGATGGCTTCAATGGCGACAGGTGTCTGATGGTTCCTCAGCAGGAGAAAATATGCAACAGTTTCCAAATCATAAAGATATGGGCATGTCAGCATGAAGAAATTTCCAAGCATCCGGTCGCTGTACCAGTCTACGGCGAGATCGGACAGGCAGTCGAAGACATAACAGGCGCCCCTTCCATGCTTTTCAATGATGCTGAAAATTCCAAAAATGAACTGTTCAAACCCCAACTGTGGATCGAATTCATAGCATGTGGCCTTGAAACCCTTCGGAATAAGCCGTTTATGCTGGGCGAACCTGAGGTATACTAGATCCTTGCCTTCAGAGACTGAGGCCTTGCAGAAAGGTAGTACAAAAGAAATGTAATCATCAATATTGTCAGCCTGCCATACAACATTGTCTCCGGCAAGTATGCCCTGCAGCGTCTGGTCGAGAGAAGGAAGACCTGAAGTGAATTTCAACTTGTCTTTTTGCATTATCTTTCTCCGAATAACAACACGAGATACCTTGACATAAACTGATAGCACTTCAAGAAAAAACCAAAGAAATAGGTTCTTTACAGGAACAAAATCAATATTCCCAGAATCAGGAAGAATACTCCCATTGCTGTTTTCCCTATGACAACATCGTTCCTTGTCCATCGTAGCAGGGCATTTGTTGTGGCTCCATAGTATGAGGCGGCAAATATCGCTATCAGCGGTATGATGAACATGACATTGTAGAGAATGAGATAGGAGATCCATTTCCAGGAATCCCCGTACTGCTTTATCAGCAATGCAAGAGTCGGGACATAGACCTGTCCTGTGCATGCGCTTTCGATTATCGTAACGACAAAGCCAATAAACAGTGCTCCTGGAATAAGAAATCTGTAGGCAAGCCCCTTATGCATGACATCATGGATTCTCTTCTTGAACGAATCCGGGAGCTGCAACCAGACACTGCCTGCTGCCCCTGTCTTTTTGAAACGCCAGGCATCATGGAAAGAAATCACGGCGAATACTATTAGTATCCCAAACATGGACCAATTCAGGATACTCCTGAAAAGCATACTGCCATGGAAAAGCTTCAGGAATTCAAATCTGCCCAGTCCGAGAATCAAATAGGTGAAAAAGCATGAAATACAGTAGAATCCTCCTGCGAGGAGAAGCTTTTTGCCGCTTACCCTGGACACTGACAGAAGGCTTATGAAAAATACCAGCGTTGAGAACACGCAGGGATTTATCCCGTCAATCAATCCTGCAACGATGATGGTAACAGTCGTGATTTTCGATGAATATTTTTCCAGGAGCATTTCTTTCTTGTCTCCTGTAATGGAAATCTCTCCAGTTTTTTCAGCCACAGGCTGCTTGATTGTCTCCTGCTCAACAAAGGTCTTGATGGGTTCCCTTCCATATATCAACTGGTTTTTCCATAGGAGAACAGGAGTCTTGCTGCCTTGGACTTTCAACTGCTCCTCTATTTCCATGAGAAGAAGCATGTTTTCGGGCACATCAAGATCAACCATGATTACTTTTCCAGATGAAACTCCTGTCTTCTTGAAAAGCTCCGGAAGAAATACATGTTTGACTGTTCCACATCCTGGGCAGGTCTTTCCTGCGAAAACCCATGCATCGGCCTGAAATTCCTTCTCAATGCCCTTCCTGTAGTCAAAGAATTCTATTTTCATCCCGTCCTTCATGAAAACATTTTTCGAGTCTTCAGGATAACTTTTTGAAATCTGATTGGGAATTGGTTCGTTCTGGACTGAAATATTCTCATTGACAACATCGAATTTCACAGGCACAAAGACTTTCGCCTCTCCAAGAGTTTCAGTATCCAGAGGGACCTACAGTGGACCCGGAAAAACGGACAATAATGGACAAAGGATAAGGTGTGATCCAAATTAAGAAAAAACAAGAAAAGGATTACACCGATGGGAAAAACAAGAAGACGTTTCAGTGCGGAGTTCAAGGCGAAGGTTGCGATCGAGGCGATCCGCGAGAGGAAGACGCAGGCGGAGTTGTCAGTAGAGTTCGGGCTGCATCC
>JBAQUG010000165.1:0-8011 GCA_049297395.1 Victivallales bacterium
CCTCAAATCTGAAATGGCAAAGGTAATCCATGGACAGAACGATGTAATCGAAAAAATGATGATCTGCATACTCTCAAGGGGTCATTCACTCCTGATGGGCGTACCGGGACTGGCAAAGACGCTGATGGTGCATTCCCTTTCAGAGATGATGTCGCTCAAGTTCAGCCGCATCCAGTTCACACCCGACCTCATGCCTTCCGACATTACCGGGACCGACATCCTGCAGGAAACCGACCAGCCCGGAAGAAGGGCGTTCGAGTTCGTAAAGGGGCCGGTCTTCGCGAATATCGTCCTCGCGGATGAGATCAACAGGACACCGCCCAAGACCCAGGCAGCCCTCCTCCAGGCGATGCAGGAACATGAAGTAAGCGTCGTCGGCAGGACATTCAAGCTCGATGAACCCTTCTTCGTCCTAGCCACCCAGAATCCCATCGAACAGGAAGGCACATATCCCCTGCCCGAGGCGCAGCTGGACAGGTTCATGTTCTTCATCAAGGTGAAATATCCATCAAGGGACGAGGAGCTGGCAATCGCAAAGACAACTACCGGCGTCATGAAACCAAAGCTGGAAAAAATAATCGACGGCGAGAAAATTCTCTTCTTCCAGGACCTGGTCAGGAGAGTCCCGGTTCCCGAGCACATCTATGAATACGTCGTCAATCTTGTCAGGAAGACACGTCCCGACTCGCAGGATTCTCCGGACTGGCTGAAGCCGCTTGTGACATGGGGCGCAGGCCCGCGAGCCGTCCAGTATCTGATTCTCGGAGCAAAAGCCCGGGCGGTCCTCCAGGGCAGCTATCTTGTCAGGCAGGAGGACATTGAAAGCGTCATGAATGAAGTTCTGACTCACAGGATACTCCTGAGCTTCCATGCCGAGACCGAAGGAGTGACAACCGAGGACATCATAAAGCGGCTTACCAGTGAATCCGAAATCAATAAATGAATTCCGAGGCGAAAGCCGGCATGACTTCCTGGATCCCCAGGTGCTGGCGAAGCTTTCGATGCTCAATGTCCATTCCCGCGGGCTTGTCGAAGGCAGCTTCACGGGGATGCACAAGAGTCCGCACCGCGGCTCAAGCGTCGAATTCGCACAGTACCGCAAATACGTCCCGGGCGACGACATCAAGAATGTCGACTGGAAAATCTACGCCAAGACCGACAGGTTCTACATCAAGGAATTCGAGGCCGACACAAACCTGCGCTGCCATCTTGTCGTCGACTGCAGCTCATCCATGGGATACAAGGGGAAGCATGGCAGCAAGCTTGACTACACGAAGAGGCTGGCTGCGACTCTCGCACAGCTCCTGATCCAGCAGGGAGACGCCGTAGGCCTCCAGTGCTTCAGCGAACATGTGACCAAGGACATTCCCGCTCGCGGCAGTCCAAAGCACCTCAGGAACATCTTTGAAATAATAGCTTCGGCGACACCCACGGGCAAGACTGACATTGTCGGCGTCCTGCACGATCTGGCAGAAAAAATCCGCAGGCGCGCGATGATCATCGTGTTTTCTGATTTCTTCACCGACACCGACGAGCTGCTAGACTGTTTCCAGCACATGAAGTTCAGGAAGCACGATCTCGCGATCTTCCACCTGATGGATCCGGACGAGCTCAATTTCGATTTTGAAAGGTCGATCAGGTTCCTCGACATGGAATCGACTTTCTCAGTTGTGACGGAACCAGCTGTCATCAAGAATGACTATCTCAAGGAGCTCAACCACTACCTTGACAGGATGATTCTTGGATGCAGCGAGTTCCATGTGGACTACAGGTTCACGAACCTTTCCAGGCCTTACGATCAGGTATTGACCGAGTTCCTGCTGTCGCGGCAGAGGAAATAAATTCTTGCTGCAAAAATTCATACTACTTCAGAAGATCGGGTTCGGTGAAGGTAAGCTTCTCGATCACGCATTTTCCTGCGGCTGTCCCGCTTTCACGCAGTTTCCTGATCGCCTTCCTGCGCTGGCTACCCGGCAGTTTCTTGTCAAGTGCCTCATTGAGAGTCTTTGAAAGCTGGATAAGCGTCATCGCCTCATTCTGTATCTTCACATCCTTCTCGGCAAGAGCGGTATTCGAGATTATCCCTATGGACTCCTTGTCCCCGAGAATTGCGAGACCGCCTAGGGATTCGTATTTGAAGGCGTCGGGCTTTGTCGCCAGCATCTTCTTGTATATGGCGAAATATTTCCAGTCACCGGAAAGGGCGAGATAATGGAGCGAATCGCCCCGTTTTTCCATTTCTACCTTATCGCTCTGCACTATTGCCGCAAGCTTGTCCGCCACCCCCGGATAGAGATTCAACATGCCTTCAGTTGCGACCTCTGTAGCGGTAGCCAGGTCAATATTCTTGTCCTGTGTGCCGAACGCCCATATGTCCAGCGCCTTCAAAAACAAATCCCTGTGCAGCTGTTCGTCATACTTGAACGTCTTCAGGACGATCTGATTGTTCGTCTCAATGAGCTGCTTGTCAATAGGAAGCGCAGGCGTTGAATCCTGCTTGGTTTTCTCAGCATCCTGGGCCGTAACGCAGAAAGAGGCCGACATGAACACGATGGCAAATAAAAGTTTTTTCATGGCAGAATTCCATGGTTTAAAGGTTCTCCCCCTTTAAAAGGAGGTGGAAAATACTTTCAGCCGTGAGGAAATCAAGAAGAGATTCCAAGCAATGGTATTATTTTGTCATGAACTCCTGGAAATACTCTGCAATCAGCATTTCCCCCTTGACGTCGGGATGCACTCCGTCCTTTGACATGGACTCGCCGGGAACGACACCATGCATCGAAAGGAATTCCGTATTCAGCTCGGCGGCAAGAGCCTTGAACGCGGCATTCAGTTTTTTGATATTGTCCTCACGTTCATTTCTTATATTGTATGTGGCCTTCAAGGCTTCCTTGTTTATATTATATGGACCGATGAGGATTATGCGCTTGACACCTTTGTCTTTTGCCAAGGCAACCATCTTCTTCAAATTCTCACAGGCTCTGCCGGCCATGTCCTTGCTTAAATCGCGTGAATCATTCGTGCCCAGGGCGATCACCAGGATTTCCGGAACTGGATTCCTGCCGGTAACATCCTGGAGTTCCTTGAAGGAGTCGCTGGGACGCCCTCCCCTGCTCTGGTTGTCGACGACAAACCTGTCCTTGTTCATGCTCTGGAAGAGCGCCGGCCACGCATCGCCGGACTTTCCGTCGTGAATATCCGAGCCTGCGCAGATCGAATCACCGAAGAACATGATCCGAACAGGATTGTCTCGGGCGCAAATCGAATTCGCATATGTAAACATACTCAGAATCCATACGAGATATTTCATCCTATCCTTTCTTTCATTCGCGCCCGATCTTCATGATTCAGGACTTTGGACTCCTAATGTAATGCGTTTAAGATGAGACACAACTAAAGCTGTGAACTCCAACTTGCCTGCCAATCATCACATGACAGGCAATATTTATACATAAAACAGCATGATTTTTAGCATTGGCATGGTAGTTTAAAAAAACCTGAAATTTTCCGGGAACTGTCTATGACATTTTTACAGCCTTTGCTATTATGGGGGCTCCCTCTCTGCCTCATCCCCGTAATCATACACCTGATGAACCGGATACGGTACCGTACGGTGAACTGGGCCGCGATCATGTTCCTCATCAAGGCGAACAGAAGTTCCACCAGCATGGCGAGGCTGCGCCAGTTCCTGATCCTCATGTTCCGCGTGCTTGCCGTGCTTGTCCTTGTATTAGCGGTCGCAAGACCCCTCGTTGGAGGCTGGCTGGGCTGGACATTCTCCGGACCGCCGGAGACGGTTATAATCGTACTCGACCGTTCCGCAAGCATGGGCTCCGAATATTCCACCAGGATATCACGCCTCAAACAGGCGAAGAAAATACTCGTAGATGCCGCCAGTGGATTCACCGGAACCCGCTTCGTCTTCATAGAAAATGTTAACCGCAGGCCCTGTGACATCGCATCCCCTGACATCCTTGCGAATCTCGCAGACACGGTACAGACACAGACCGCCTCCGATATCCCGTCGCTTGTCGATGATGCCGTCAATTATGCCATTGCCAATAAGACGGGCGTCACGGAGATATGGCTTGCATCCGACATGCAGCTGGGCGACTGGCAGCCTGAAAATTCAAAATGGCGTGAAGTTGAATCAAAGATCAAATCAATGGCACAGCCGGCAAAGCTTAGGATACTTGCTCTCGATTCCAAGTCCGACGAGAACATGTCCGTGAGGCTGGTAAAGATGAATCCCCAAAGATTGAACGACGCGCAGTCAGCTGAAATGATATTTGAAATCAACAGGACTGGATCCGGTGAAGCGGTCATCCCAGTAACAATTGTCCAGGGCGATAATAGAAGGCAGCTCAATGTCAAGCTGAGCGCCGCTTCAAATAAGCTGAGACAGAAAATATCCGATGGCGGAAGTCCTTTTGAGAACAGCGGCTACATTGAGATTCCCGCCGACTGCAATCCCAGCGACAACAGGGCTTATTTCTCGTTCCCTGTCCAGCACGAGAGGAAAACTGTCATCGTCATACAGGACAAGGATGTTTCATCCGAGATACTCTCAATAGCATCGTGCCCTGATGAAAAGAAACAGGCAAACGTTAAATTCCAGCAGCCCGCGTCCGCAGACCTGATTGACTTCAAGGATACATCTCTGATAATCTGGATGGTGCCTTTCCCTCCGGAGGAAATACAAAAAACACTCAAGCAGTTCATCGCTGAAGGAGGCGCCGTGCTCTTCTTCCCGCCGGGAAACGATGATCCGGCAAAACTCTTCTCCTCCATCACCTGGGGAAAATGCGAAGTTCGCAAGGAAGGCGACCATTTGTCAGTCAGGGACTGGGAAAACCGTTCAGGGCCATTTGAGGATACCGCATCAGGAGAAAGCCTGCCCCTTTCAGAGTTGAGGATTTCAAGGGCCAGGTGGATCTCTGGTTCGGGGCTTAATCCTGCCGCGACCTGCAGCAACGGCGAAATCCTGCTGGCAAGGATGAAACTCCTGGGTGGTTCGGCTTATTTCTGCACAACTTGCCCCTCCTCCGACTGGTCGAATCTTGGCGATGGACAGGTGCTCGTGCCTATGATCCAGAGAATCCTCGCTGATGGCGGCGCCAGGCTTTCAAAAACAGTATTCTCCGAATGCGGAAACAACGTCCTTGAGACAGGCAACATGGAGATCAAGGATCTTGACGCGGCCGAGCAAAAGAACCCTAAAATCAATTCCGGAGTCTATAAATATGGAGACAAGGTGCTTGTGCTCAACAGGCCCTCCTCCGAGGATGTACAGGAATATGTTGGGACGGCAGAAATTGATGACATTCTCAAGGGCATTTCATTTTCAACGCTCCATGAAAAAAGCGGGCGTGATTCGAATATTTCAACTGAGATATGGAAAGCGTTCCTGGTACTGATGCTCCTGTTCCTTGTCGCAGAGGCTTTCCTATGCATGCCGCTCTCGCCAAGATCCAAAACCAAGAAGGCGGTTATATGAAATATCGAAATTCGAATATCGAACCAGATTTGGTAAGCGTTAAGCTGGGCGTGTCAGCCTTATTTAATGCGATCAAGTATGGCTCTTTCGCCGAAAGAGCCTCGAGAAGCCTCGAGCCATCCCGAATCTTTAGCATCGGGATGGCATACTTTGACAAAACATGCCCAATTGCCTACGGTCAAAAGGCAGCTTAACAGTTACCCGAATTGTGGAGAAACGCTTATTGAAAGCAAATAAAACATGCATCTGAGTCTTTCATACAACCTTACGGTGATAATCATCGGCGTTCTGGCGCTGATGGCGTCGGCTTATTTCAGCTACCGCCAATGGAAGGCGATGAACCGGAGGCTGCCCATCCTCATTCTTGAAGTTCTGAGGTTCGTAATCATCATCCTCATATTCTTCACGCTGCTGCGTCCGGAGATCGTAACAAAGATACGCCAGAAGACCGAGCCTGAAATTGCTATACTCTATGACCAGTCCTCAAGCATGGAGACGCTTGATATCATAAAGGAGAATGTGCAGGAACCCGAATCCAGGAAGGTCTGTCTTCAGAAGATTCTCGACTCGAAGTTCCACCTGCCCCTTGAAAAGAAATTCAAAATCTCAGTACAGGGATTCAGCCCTGTTGCGGATCCGTCGAAACCTTCGGAAGGCGCAGATGTGATAGAAGGCACTGACATTGATGAGGCTCTGAACAAATCCATGTCGTCCGCGAAGAATCTACGTGCCGTGATCCTGATGACCGACGGCAGCTGGAACAAGGGTGCATCTCCTGTCGGCGCGGCAGTAAAGCTCCGTTCACGCCAGGCGCCAGTATATTCAGTTGTATTCGGCGGAAAGGAATATCTTCCCGACATAGAGATGAAAAATATCAAAGCTCCTTCATACTGCCTCGTGAACGAAAAGATATCCATACCGTTCCAGGTTGAAAACCACATGTCCCATGATGTCAAGACCAAGGTGAAACTGAGTTCCGGCTCCGGGATGGAGTCGGAGAAGGAGATAACCCTGCCAGCTGAATCCACGTTCAGCGACTCGATAATCTGGCAGCCCTTGAAAGAAGGCAAGTTCAACCTGATGATCGAAGTACCCGAAGAAAAAGAGGAGATAAACAAAACCAATAATTCAAAATCATTTGAAATCGCAGTCCGCAAGGAAAGCCTTAAAGTCCTGATCGTTGAAAGCCTCCCGAGATGGGAATACCGTTACCTGAGGAATGCAATCAGCCGGGATCCCGGGATGGAATTGAGCACACTCCTCTTCCTCCCCGACGTCGGAATGGGCGGAGGCAAGAACTATATCGACAAGTTCCCCGCGAAGAACGAACTGTCGAAATATGACGTGATCTTCCTCGGCGATGTCGGAGTAGCTGAAGGACAGCTCACAACCGAGAACGCTGAAAACATCATGGGGCTTGTGAAACACCAGGGCAGCGGACTCGTCTTCCTTCCTGGCATCAAGGGAAAGGAAATGTCCCTGGTCGACGGCCCGCTTGGAGATTTGCTGCCAGTGGAACTTGACAAGAACCAACCTGCCGGATTGGCATCGCCCGTTGAATCAAAGCTCATACTCACATCAACCGGCAAGGATCATTTCCTGACAATGCTTGCCGACAATCCATCCCAGAACTCATATCTCTGGCGTGAGCTTCCAGGTTTCTACTGGAACACAGCCGTACTGTCGGCAAAAACGGGTTCGAACATATTGGCCGTTCACTCGGGATTGAAATCGGGTGGAGGCAGGATGCCGCTTCTCGTGATAAAAGAATATGGAAGTGGCAACGTCCTTTTCATGGGAACCGACAGCGCATGGCGCTGGAGAAAAGGTGTTGAAGACAAATATCACTACAGGTTCTGGGGACAGGTTGTCAGGTGGATGGCACACAAGCGCCATCTTGCGCACGACGAGGGGATAAGGCTTTTCTATACACCAGAAAATCCTAAGGCGTCCCAAACCGTGTTCCTTAACGCAACCCTCCATGACAGGACTGGAATGCCGATCGAAGACGCGGAGATAATCGTCAACGTCAAGGACAAGGCGGGCAAATCCGTGCAGCGTCTGAAGATGTTCCCCGACAAAGGCGGATGGGGTTCCTACAAAGGCGAGTTCATCCCTGAAAAAAGCGGCTCCTACACTTTGAACACCGAATGCGAAAAGCAATCTATTTCCATGAAGACGGATATAACTGTCACTCGCGAAAGCCGCGAAAAGATCGGCGAACCGGCAAACTGGAATATCCTGAAAGAAGTCTCACAGATCACCGACGGCGAACTCATCACGCCGGATGAAATCGGCAAACTGATCACGAAAATCATGGCCCTGCCCAAATATGTCGACATTGAAAAACGCTATTTATTATGGTGCCAGTGGTGGTGGGGCCTAATAATACTGGTGCTTATTTCGTCATATTGGACAGGAAGGAAGCTGACTGGGTTGATTTGAAGGCATTGAATTGATTGTTTTTAAGGCAATTGAAAATTGCCGAAGGTAGGGCGTTTTCTCCGAAAACGC
>JBAQUG010000166.1:0-2682 GCA_049297395.1 Victivallales bacterium
TTATCATTATTCTGCGTTGATTAGCAAAAAGTGAATTTGCAAAACAAGGAAAAACCAATGAAAACAGTCAAATGCATATTTTGGAGTATTTTTTTGACAATGTTGGCTTTCTCTTGCGCAAATCTGAATGATTCATCCATCATTACCGTATCGAACGAAGGCGATGCCATGTACAAGTCGATCCAACTCGCTGTTGACAATGCAAAGCCTGGATCACTTATCCTTATAAAACCCGGGGTGTTCAAAGAGAATATAATTATAGATAAATCTCTAAGGATCAAAGGTTCGGGAACAGATAAAACCATCATTATGGCCAATCCGGAATTGTACCTCTCGGCGGAAGCGATTAAGGATATTTCAGAAAAGATAAAATCAGTTGAGCCTCCTGAAAAGCGCGAAGCTGCTGGATTGGAGATGATGGCAAAGTTTTTCAAGCCTATGGTTTTAGTTAAGAATGCAAGCAAGATAGAGATCAGTGGTTTAAAAATGATGGCCCCAGTCCTTGACGGGAAATTAGCGTCGGCACAACCCTATATTATTCAAATCACCAATGCAAGTGTATTATTGATTGATTGTTCTGTTACTGGCGCAAAAGATGGTGTGCTGATTGAAGACAAGTCAGACGTGACTATTAAAAACTCGTTATTCGCAGGATTGCATAGGGCGGGTATAACCATTGGAAAATGCGAGAGAGATGAATGCAACGTCAATATCCTTGACTCTGACATACGAAATTGTTATTACGCGGGCATCATCATTCGTCAAGGCTCACAGAAGGTATTAATTTCTAATTCCCGCATTTCAGGATCAGCATGGCACGGGATTCGATATGACGATTCATCTCCAGAAATAAGGGATAATCTTATTTTCGCCAATGCCAGATCTGGAATATATGCTTCCGGCAAAACCAATGGGATAATCGAAGGCAATGTGTTTTATAAAAATGAAATGTGTGGCATTGCTTTCTATGGCAAAAATCGTGACATGATATCAGGAAATGTGCTTGCTTCCAATTTAAGGGAGGGTGTGTTGATTACAGATTCTAGTTGCCAGCCTGAATTTAAAAACAATATCTTTTATGACAATCCAATCTCCATTTCTCTATGGAAGATGAAAACAGCTGAAACGAATCTCCATTTTGAAAACAATATATTTTGGGGGAACAGGAATATTGCAGTTTTGCAGCATAAGGAAGAATCTGGCAAAGTCATATCGGAAGACATTGCTCTACCAAAGGATTCCCAAAGTCTAATTCTCGATCCGGATTTTAAAGATGTCCCAGGACGGGATTTCTCTCCTTCTCCAGAATCTCCGGCAAGGATAAAATCTACTGGTGTCACTGGCCATATCAAATTTGACAGCCCCTGGAAACTTACTCCGGAAGAAATCAATATTATACCAGAGAGTGACACGCGCGACTCTACTAAATGGAAAATAAAATAGAAGTCGGTATCAGTCTGCGGCAATCCTGTTTCAGCAGTATATTGTTCAACATAAACAAGACAGACGAGTTGATTACAAAAACACAGGACCCGTTTGTTCGTGAATAAAATTACAAATAGCGGAGCAAATTCCGGGAAGGGCATCAGGCTTTTCCTTTGGCAGCTCACTGTCAATTCATCATATGTCATTAAAAGAATCTTCGATCTTGTGTTATCCATTTTCCTCCTATTCCTGCTGCTTCCGATATTTATCTTGACCGCGATTGCGATATTGATCGATTCTCCCGGTCCAATATTCTTCAAACAGACACGGGTCGGCAGAAAAGGACGGCTTTTCATCCTATACAAGTTCAGGTCGATGGTTGCCAATGCCGATTCGTTGAAGGCTGGAATCATCGCTGATGAACACTCCCAGGACAATGTGACCTTTAAAATGAAGAAGGATCCCAGGATCATCCGGGTGGGACGTTTCATACGCAGGTTCAGCATAGATGAGCTTCCACAGCTTATAAATGTCGTCAAAGGCGAGATGAGCCTGGTGGGCCCCAGGCCGCCGGTTCCCGAAGAAGTTGGAAAATATTCCGAGGATGACATGAAGCGCCTGCTGGTAAGGCCGGGCATGACATGCCTGTGGCAGATATCCGGAAGGAGCGATATCACCTTCAAACAGCAGGTTGAACTTGACAAACAATATATCAATAGCCAGAGTATCCTTTTGGACATTAAGATCCTGCTTAAGACAGTTCCTGCCGTCCTGACAGGAAAAGGGGCATACTGACGCTAGAAATATCTAATGTCATACCGGTCTTGTTTTTGATGCGCAGCATCTTTGGACTGCGGCATCCCCGTGCCGCTTTGCTTTGGATTTAGTTTTAACATTATGAAGGAAACCATTTATGCCAGGCTGGCCGCATTCACCACCGCACAGGACAATAGTTTTTCTTAAACTTGGAACGCCAGCACCCTTGCTGGCTCCTGGAGCCGCCAAGTTGGCGGCGATCCCGCCTCCGGCACGCATTAATCCCGTCCATCACGGGATTGTTCCTGTTGCGGAGAATTATACTTGGTGTTCGGCGGGATGGTTCAATATGCACGGAGACCCTGCTTTCAGGAGGACGGTTGAGAGTTTTAAGACTGATAGCTTAAAGTGGTTGATGATTTTTGAAGATGGAGCAGGAAATACAAAGCGGCACAGGGGTGCCGCAGTCCAAAGATGCTATGCATCAAAGATTTTAAATGA
>JBAQUG010000167.1:0-13721 GCA_049297395.1 Victivallales bacterium
TGGAACGACCAGGATGATAATCAATACTACGGGCGGTGCAGCGGGAGAGGACTGCGACATCTATATAAGTCCGGATGTCATACCGACCCTTGAAAGCTATTTCGCCAAAAGCACAGGACCTACGACCGTTGAAAGCATCACCGTCCTGAATCCCGAGGTTGGCAAGGACTGGTACATACTAGTCTACGGCTACAAAGCCTACAATGGAGTCGATCTCAATATCAGCATGTTCAACGATGTCCCTGACAAGCCGGTCCTTGCTTCGGCTTCACAGGGCGACCCTCTCAATCCTGGCAAGGTGACTCTGCTCTGGTCCGACTGCTCAGGCTCTGGAGCCGTCTCCTACGACATATTCCGCTCCAAGGACAATATTCCCGAGCTTGCGGAGTTTGTTAAGAACGTCGGTTTAGGCGCGACAGTGACTGCCGATGATACCAGTGCCGTGCTGGGAACCCATTACTACTATTGGATTAGGGCCAGGAGCGGTGCCGGGGACAGCAAATCCAGCGACTTCAGCAACTCCGAGCAGGGTTGGATAGCAGACGGCACAGTCGTTAAAAATCTTTCAAACGGGGTTTCCGTAACCGGAATCAAGGGAGACGCCGGCACTACGAGAATATTCACATTTACTGTTCCGGTTGCCAGTCCCGTTGTAAAGCTCCTGGAGATTAAGACCAGCGCTGGGACCGGCGACTGCGATATTTCCATTTCGAAGGGTGGAGTCATCCTGGTCTACGGGGTCAAGGTGACAAACAATGAAATAATAAGAATTGAAGATCCCTCTGCGGGCGAATACGAGATCAGCCTGTATGGCAACACTGAATATTCCGGACTCGCCCTGCGGGCGAAATATTACAATGCAAAACCGCTGCCTCCGGCATCGCCGCTTGCGAGCGACGGCACATATGCGGATGCGATCCCTGTCTCGTGGACCGCTTCCGACGGAGCTTCCTCCTACGAAGTCTGGAGGGCGGCGATTGACATCGGTGCGGCGATCCCGAAAACAGCCGCCGCCGACAAGATAGGTGAAACATCGGATTCTTCATTCGTTGACAATATAAATCTTGCCGCAGGCAAGATTTATTATTACTGGATCAAGGCTTTGAACGGCGCCGGCACAAGTGCGTTCAGCGCGGGCAGTTCGGGCTATGTCTCGAAGACTCCTGCCGCTCCAAGCTCTGTGTCCGCAAGCGATGGAACCTACTTCGACAAGATCCGGGTGACATGGCCTAAGGTGGCAGGAGCAACATCCTACCTTGTTTACAGGGATGCAGTCATGACAATTCCGGGCTTGCCGATTGCGGAAGTCGCATATGCCAGCAATCTCGCGACATACACTTTTGACGACATGGGCGGGGATTCTCCAAGTCCAAATCCGGCCAATCCAATATATTATTACTGGATCATCGCGAAGAACGGCAATGGAACCAGTGCTCCGAAGATGGGCTCAGGTTACGTCAAGAAGACTGGCCCTGCCGGAATTACAGCCAGCGACGGTACTTATTTCAACAAGGTGAAGATCGCATGGACTGCTTTTGCCGGGGCGGCGGAATACGAGGTTTACTCTTCCTCGTCCAACGATACAGATAGCGCGTCTCCCATTGGTACTAGCACCTCTCCGGAATATTATGATGAACTGGTATCCGGAAAGACATTCTACTGGGTGAAGGCCAGATATATCAATCCTGACACTTTGGATGAATATCTCAGCGGCTTCAGCGCATCCAACAGCGGATATTCGAAGGATCTCGTCACGACAGTTGCAGCGCCTGTACTCAAGTCGGTGAGCAACGGTACGTCGGAAAAGGTCAGCATTGTCTGGGGTGAAGTCCCGACGGCGACAAAATACACCGTCTATAGGAGAATCCTTGCGGCAGATCCATGGGTTGCACTTCCTCTCGCCACGGAAATCACGGCCCTGAATCATGACGATGCCACAGGCGATGCCTTGCAGAAATACATGTACTGCGTGAAGGCCATAAACGATATCGCCGGAAAGGAAAGCGCTTTGAGCGCGCCTAAGACCGGATATAAGACCGATGTGAATACCGATTTTGCGACAGTCGCACCCGTGGATGTCGTATCAGGAGGTCTCAACAGTGAGAAGATCTACTACATCGATGTTCCTGCTGGAACCACTAGGCTTGTCGCGCAGGTGGAGAACGGAGATGGCGGCGACTGCGATCTCTATGCGAAGTTCGGCTCATGTCCGACTAAGACAATCTACAATGCGAAAGGCTCCGAAATATCCGGAGCCGGAAACAAGGAGATCCTCACTGTTGCGAATCCCGCAGATGGGCGCTGGTATCTGCTGCTCTACGGGACTGCCGCATACAGCGGCGTCCAGTTCTCAATCAATTGCTATTCTGCGACCAACATCGTGTTCTCACTCGTCCCTGCCGATGATCGGACGGTTCCTTTCACTGCCCAGTTCAAGGGCAGGGTGCTGGACGATGTGGATGCCGGGATTCCCGGACTCGTTGTCGGCGCGAGGGATCCTCTGACAGGGCTTACCGCCTGGCTTCCGAAAACCGATGCGAAGGGCAACTTCACATATTCCACGAAGATCGCCGCCGACGGCGAATACACCTATGATTTCTATCTTTCCACGATCCCTGACTCGACCTTGAGCATCGGCAGCTGGACTGTCAAGACCAAAAGGAATCCCTGGGAGTCCAACAACTTCTTTGATTTCTCGGGATATCTCGCTGGTACAAGGATACCTGTTGCAGACATAGAAGCACAGGGTGGAACTCTTGGCGGTCTGGAGCAATACATGAACGTGCGCAGAGGATTTGCCGATGGCTCTGCAGTTGACCCATATGAGGATATCTGGCTGACCAATACTCTCGCAGCAGCTCCAGCCGATCCGAAAATAACTTCAAAGCTCGATGCGGGCCTCTACCTTCTCTTCTATGGTACTGAAGGTGCTGCTGTCGGAAATGGTCCTGCATCCGCACCGGCAGGTCTTGTGGCGAGCCCGCTCCTTGTCCGGGTCTCCCCGGCAAAACAGGCGGCTGTCATTGCGAACCTCAAGGCTAACGGGCTCATAGACAATGCCGTTGCCGGCAATGTCACGGAAAATGGCGGCATTGGAGTCGTGGTTGTTGCAGCCTACAGCAATCCTGATGAGACCGGATCGGATTTTGACTATGACATTTCCCTCTATGCCAATGAGCAGCTCGAACTTCTTGCGAATATCGCAGGAGACAATGAAGTTGAACCGAATGTCACGCCGGAAAAGAAATATGGCGGCACGGTTGCCAGGCTGGTAATAATTTCCCTGGACGGAGCGACACGCAGGATTGGTGCGGCAGTAACGTCCTTCATGAAATAGCAGGACTATGAAAAAACTCACATTCAATCTTTTTCTCATCCTCTCATGCTGTATGCTTGCATCATGTTCATCCACGAAACCGGCTGCAACGGCAGCGCCTGTGGCGGAAGCCGATGAAACCTTGAACTCCTGTTACAGGTTCCAGGAGGCGGAGAAACTGTTTGATGAAGGTGTCGGCGCCAGCAACGAGGCGCTCCTGCAGGACGCCATGAAGGCATATTGGATTTTCATATGCAGGAACATCCCTCTCGACAAGGACGGAGTCGAAATCAAATCTGAAAAGGATCTTCTTGAAATAAACGACGACGACAATCCCAAGGTGAAATCCGCCAAGGAAAAGTTCCTGATCTGCAAGAAAATTCTTGCGGAGAAGTTCAACAGGAAAGTGGATTTCAAGATCAATCCCGTCATGATCCGCCATCTCGCGGAGTGATTGCCTGCATGGTGCGCCGATTCAGCCGTCTCATCAGCGGCCATTCGAAGATGAATGATTTCCTTATGCTGAATTCCTCCCTGTACTCCCTGCGGAAATAATAAAGGGCGGGCACTGCGAGGTTCGCAACGGAGCTTGCTGCTACGGCTATGGCGGCGCCAGGATTCAGAATAAATCATGACTGCCGGCAAGATGCCGGCGCTCCACTATCTGACGACCGGCGACTATTTCCCCCGGAGTTCCTGCTCGAAGCTCCATCCAACGGCGTCGTAGTACTGCCCGATATTGCGGCTTTTCCGGATGCGTCTCCGTATGCGGTGGGGATCGGAGAACGACATTGAAAGATAATCCCACTGTTCGAACATCTTGTCCAGCAGATGGCTCATGCCGCTCTGCCATTGGCGGTTCCCCTCGAACAGGAGTTCGTGGAACTTGCGGAGATGCTTCAGCCGGTTTTCAGCGCTTGGAAACTCTGCGCCCTTCAGCATGGCGGGAAGGAACGGGCATGACAGCGCACCGCGTCCGATCATCCATCCTGCGGCATCGCTGAACTGCTTGCGCATATCCTCGAATCCCTCTGCCGTGGTGATGTCGCCGTTGAAGATGAAGGGGTGTTTGCATATGGACATGGCATGTCTGGCGCGCTCCAGATCCAGGGCGCCCTCGTACATCTGGCCGGCTGTGCGCGGATGCATGATCACTTCGGAGAGAGGATAACGGTTGAGTACTTCGAGGACGGGTATGAATTCATCCGGACTGACATATCCAAGGCGCAGTTTTACCGAGAGCTTGACTTGGGATCCGTCCAGTGCCTTGCCAAGCATTGCGTCGATGCTGTCGGGGTGCGGCATGAGTCCTGCGCCGCGGCCGCGGTCGGCGACCGTAGGATAGGGGCAGCCCATGTTCCAGTTGACTTCATCGAATCCGAGGCCGTGCAATTCCTTCAGGGTTGCGGCGAAAGTCTCCGCGTGGCTGACAAGCACCTGGGGAACCGTGCGGAGGCCGCGGTTGTTTTCCTGGGCAAGCTGGCGCAGATCTCCGGAGCGCAGTTCTTTTCCCTGGCGCGGCTGGATGAAAGGTGCTACGGCCCGGTCGAAACCGCTGAAGCACTGCGCGAAAGACTGGCGGTAGACCGCATCGGTGATGCCGTGGATCGGCGCCATGCTAAGGTTGATGGAGGCTTGGGTCATTCGGGTCTCATTCATTTCGGCCATTGTTTCCCTTTATTATTTAAGGTATTTCAAGATATCTTTAATACTGGAAGATTCAATAGATAATGCACAGTGTGTTTTGGAAGAGAGAGGCACAGAGGCGCAAAGTGACAGGCAAATCCCATCTTAACTTTGTGCCTTTGGCGCTCCTTGGCTGCATGGCAATATCCCCTGTTTGTTTTTCCCTGCATTGTGCTTTATTATCAGCATGAAGGGATTTGAATGAAAAGAATATTATTATTTATTCTATCAGCTGCGATATTCGGCAATGGCTGCATGTCGGACACGGACGCCGGCCTGCGGATGCAGAGGGTGTCCTCGCTTCCCAAGGGGTTCGTATATCTCGAATCTGTTGCGCCCGGTGTCGTTTTGGAGATGCGCTACTGTTCGAAAAATAATTTCATCGGCGACGTTGTCGACGGGTATGAAGCCCCGAGATGCATAATGACCCGCGAGGCTGCGGAAGCCATCAGGAACGTGCAGGAGGAACTGAACAGGTTCTCAATGTCGCTGAAGATATTTGACGCATACCGTCCGCAGGGGGCCGTGGACCATTTTGTGCGATGGTCGAAGGATTTGCCGGATGTCAGGATGAAGAACGCATATTATCCCGGAGTCGCCAAGGAGAATATCTTCAAGGAAGGCTACATCTGGACGAAGTCGGGCCACAGCAGGGGCAGCACGGTCGATTTGACAATCGTGGTCCTGCCAGAGGGGAAGGAGCTTGACATGGGATCCGGCTTTGATTTCTTCGGGGAGGCCTCGTATACCAGGCGCAGGAATATAACGCCGGAACAGAAGGTCCGCAGGCTGCTCCTGAAATCCATAATGGAGAAATACGGTTTTGTGAACTATGACCGGGAATGGTGGCACTACACACTCAGGAACGAGCCGTTCCCAGATACATATTTCAATTTCCCGGTGAAATGAGGAAAAGGCACAGAGGCAGAAGGCACAGAGGCAGAGTTTGTCTTCTTGTCTTTTCCGCCCTCCTCCTGTATGTTTCCATTTCCGTATCCCGCATGAAAGAAAGGTTAGATGGTGACATATGTTCTACAGTATATCTGGGAAAAAGATTAGGATTGAAAAGGACTGTTCGTTCGTCCTCCCCGCAAAGACTTCCGTTAAATTCATGATCGACGAGGGCGGACACTGGTTCGGACACGGCTTCGCGCACCGCCAGCCATATCCGCTCGAGACTGAAAGCGTTGTCAACGAAAGCTTCGCGGTGAACAATACCCAGAGCCCGATCTGGCTCTGTTCCAAAGGATTTGCGATATTCGCAGAGACAAACTCCCGCCTCTCGGTGAAATTCAATGACGGGAACAACAGGATATTCGAACTGACGCCCCTTGCCGGGGACGTCAATATCCACATATTCGCCGGCGCAACCCTTCCAGAAGCCCATTCAAAGCTCATGAGGCATCTTAAGTGGCCCGGCAACGTACCTTCAAGGAAGCTCATCGGCGATTCAATATTCTGCACATGGACCCAGTTCCCGCGCTGTATCAGCCAGGAGCGGATCCTCCAGACCGCCCGCGAGATCAGGGAGAACGATTTCCCCTGCACGGTCATCACTCTCGACGACAAATGGGAGTCCGTGCCCGGCGACCTTGAGTTCTGCAGGGATTTTCCGGATCCGCGCGGGATGATCTCGAAACTGCACAAGATGAAGTTCAAGGTGCTCCTCTGGGTCACGCCTTTCATAAACAACAGTTCCAGGAACTTCGCCTTCCTCCAATCGCAGAAGCTCCTTGTCATGAAGAAATCAGGCGGGGGCGCAGCCCTGTTCAAGTGGTGGGGCGGAACCGCCGGCCTGGTCGACCTCACGAAGCCTGAAGCGAAGAAATGGTACAGGGACTCGCTCGTCTCCCTACAGGAGAAATACGGCGTCGACGGTTTCAAGATTGACGGCGGAGACGCCAAGTACCAGCCCGATATCGGCGAGGCGGAATGGAGTGAATACAAGGGCGCTTCCGGATTCAACGACCTCCTGCTCTCGGTCTTCGAGAAGATCTGTCCGGGATTCTGCGAAACTCGCACGGCCTGGATTTCCCAGAAACGGGAAATTGTGTGGCGCCAGGGCGGAAAGGACAGCCACTGGGGGATCGACAACGGGCTCAAGGCGCTGCTCTCATACGGGCTCCATGCCTCTGTCATGGGCTATGACATCAGCATGCCGGACATGATCCCGGGCAGGATCCAGACGATGAGCATCAATGACCCGATACCTACGGACGAACTTTTCATCCGCTGGACCGAAGTGTCAGCGTTTTTCGCGTCGATGCAGTTCTCGTATTTCCCCTGGAACTACTCGAAGGAGGTCTCCGACACCGCCCGCGCCTATGCAAAACTGCACAGGTCGATCGCGGGTTATATAATGTCGGAATCCGAGAACAGGACGGAGCCTCTTCTGAGGCCGCTATGGTTCGAATCGCAGGCCGAGAAGTTCTTTACGGTGTCCGACGAATTCATGCTTGGAAAGGATTTGCTTGTCTGTCCCGTACTATCTGAGAAACAGGAATGCAGGGATGTCATCCTGCCGCCCGGTAAATGGATTGACGCCTGGACCGGGAGGACTTATCTGGGCGGTCTGATCAAATCCCATGCGGCGCCATGCCCGGGAATTCCGCTGTTTGTCAGGGCGGAGAACAAGGCGCTGGGCGAGAAACTCTATTCCCGTCTCAGGAACATCAACCGCGGCTTCATAAGGTCGGGGACATGTTCCGCGACCTATTCGTGCGGAGTCAATCGCGACCTGGAAGTGACAGGGTGAGGAGAGGCGCAGAGGGACAAAGGCAAAAGGCACAGAGCTGGAGGATGATAGTTCGAAAGTTCTGGAAGATGTAGACTTTCAAGCGCTGTCAGATTTAAGTATGGCGGTTTTGCCGAAACCGCCTCCGAGCCAGTTTCGGCGAAACTGGCATACAGGCTGCGCCGTGGCAGGGCAGTCTCTGCCTGTGAAAGTCCGTGGCCGGGGTTTCCTTCCTGGCATTTTTCCATTCTTGGAGCAAGTTATTGCGCGTCCGGATTAATTACAGCTAGGACTGATGGTGCTATAGTATTGACACTATGAAAAAGAAAAACGAAATCACAATCTGGAGCCTGGAGGATATAGCAGATCTGATCAGGAGGAAACCGACCGGTCTCAACATTGTCAGCATCAGGAGTTCCTGCCTGCCTGACAGCGAATATGCTTTCTTTGACGAATTCCGCGGCAACTATAAGGACGTGATAGTTGAAAAATTCGACGACATAACGGCTCCTGAGGACGGCTGGATCGTGCCTGGAGCCGAGCACATCAGGCGGATCCTCGGATGGTCTGAGGAGAAGGAGAATATCGCCGTCCATTGTACCGCCGGCATTTCGAGGAGCCCGGCAATCGCATATCTCATAGCCTGCCAGGGGATCTCGCCGCAACAGGCGGTGAAGATATTGGATCCGGCGATGCATTCCCCCAACCGCCTGATCATCAAACTCGGCATGGAAGTCATGGGAGATGAGGCCGTCATGACAGAGTACGTCAAGTGGTTTGATAAGTCACGGGGATTGTGATATAGGAATTAACCATGTTCAACGAATGCATATTCTCGCCCGACAGGAAATACAGGTACGTCCTGAAACACCGATGGGACGACCTCATGCCTGAAAAGGCGTGCATGTGGATCGGTCTCAATCCGTCCACCGCGGACGAACAGCAGCTCGACCCAACGCTCAGGCGGATAAAGGGCTTCTGCGTCACCCATGACTTCAACTGCTTCCATATGCTGAACATCTTCGCGTTCAGGGCGACTGACCCGAAAGTAATGAAGCTGGAGGACGATCCCACGGGGCCGGAAAATGACAGGTGGCTGAGGGAGATATCCGACAAGTGCTCGCTCGTCGTCGCCTGCTGGGGCACGCACGGCAAGCACATCGGCAGGTCCGACGCCGTGATAAAGCTCTTCACAAAACACCGCAGGACTCTGCACTGCCTCGGTAAGACCAAGGAAGGATATCCTGTTCATCCCCTGTATATACCGGCCGATGCCGCGCTCAAGGTTATTTGACCGATGATATCTTCACGGGAACACGGCCGTGCCGTCAGGCCTGCGCGCCTGCGTCCATTCCAATACCCCGCTCGGACAGGGATATTTGGCGGCAAGCTTCTCGTTGATGTCGACGCCGAGTCCAGGTTTCTCATTGGGATATACGTAACCGTTGCGGACTTCAGGACATCCCGGAAAGATTTCCTGCTCGATCTCCGAGAATCCACTCCATTCCTGGACACCGAAATTCGGACTGCTTATGTCGAGATGCACATTGGCGGCATGCCCTACCGGGGAAACATCGCCGGGGCCATGCCAGGCGGTGCGGATGCCGAAGGCTTCACACAGCGTAGCCAGTTTTTTCGCAGGGGTGATGCCGCCGATGGCGCTGATGTGGCAGCGTATGAAATCAATCAGCCTGTTGGAAACCAGGAATTTCCAGTCATTGGAATTCGTGAAGAGCTCCCCCATCGCTATAGGCGTCGCGCATTGCTGGCGGATGATGGAGAACCATTCATTCTGTTCCGGGGGAAGGACATCCTCCAGGAAGAAGAGGCGGAACGGCTCCAGTTCCTTTGCCAGACGGACTGCGTTGATCGGCGAAAGGCGCTCGTGCACGTCATGCAGCAGTTCAACATCGAACCCCAGGGATTCCCTGAGCTTTTCGAAAAGACTGGGGACGCTGCGCGCATAGGCGTCCTGGTCGAAATAGTCACCTGCCGGAGCGGACTCCGGACGATGATCAACCGTTGTCTTCCCCCCGTAGCCGCCCATCTGGCATCGGACATGGCGATAGCCCTCGGCCTGGTATGCGCGGACACGTTCCTCCACCTGCTTTGGTTCAGCACCGTCCGCATGCCGGTAGACTGCGGCGCCTTCCCGGCATTTGCCTCCAAGCAGCTGATAAACTGGCATTCCAGCCAGCTTGCCCTTGATATCCCATAACGCCATGTCGATGCCGGACAATGCGTTGTTCATCACAGGTCCGGTGCGCCAGTAGGCGTTGACGGAAACCGTCTGCCAGATATCCTCGATGTTGCGGGGATCTCGGCCGACAAGCAGATCCTTCAGATAGTCGTCCACCACGCTCCGGACAGCCAGATGGCGCTGGGTGAACGTGGCGCAGCCCAGTCCGTACAATTCCGGTTCCGATGTTTCCACCTTTACGACTATCAGGCGCTTCTGGATATTTCCTGTGCCGGGGGAGCACATGATGGTGCGGACGTTGCGAATGCAGAGTTTTGACATTTTTAACTCCTATGATTTACTTAGTGAAATGTAATCAGGGAAAGGGCGGAAATCAATCTTGATTTTCATCCCGTCCTGCTTATCTTTAGGAAACATGAGTTATACTAGGTCACAGTCAAGAGCACGGCAGCAGAGTGCCGTGGCTACAACGAATCCAATCTGTAGCCGCGTATCTCTGCTGACGCGTTCCTTTCTCGGTATTACGATTGACAGTCAATATGAAAAACAGGTGAGGCATGAAGGATAAAGACACGGATATCCAGGATTTGCGGAACAGGGTGGAGAAGTTCGTAGCCGAGAGGGACTGGGAGAAGTTCCATTCGCCGAAGAACCTCAGCATGTCCCTGGCGATCGAGGCCGCCGAACTCATGGAACAGTTCCAGTGGCTCACCATCGAGGAATCACACGAGGTGATCCGCGACAGGAAAAAGCGTGAAGCCATCGAAGAGGAAATTGCGGATGTCGCAATCCACATCATCGACCTGTGCAACGTGCTCGATCTGGACCTCGGCAAGGCCGTCCTGGCCAAGCTCAGGAAGAATGCCAGGAAATATCCCGTGAAGCTCGCAAAAGGCAAAGCCCATAAGTATACGTACTATTTAAAAGGAAAATAACCGGACACTCCTTTTCCTCAGCCCATATTTTATTTATCCTGGATTAATCTGAGTAATCTGTGGGCATATTCCTTGTGGCTCTGTGGCTGAGCCATGGAAGCCTGGTCGATGTCTTCAAGTGATATATATTTTTTTCCTGGGGAAAACCATCTTGGCGGGAGTAGACTTTCCAGACTGCCGGGGGCCTGTTATGAATATGACGGGATAGGCTTTATTCAGCCTGTCTATCAATGCAATGGATTGCCTGCTTCGTATTCAGCCAGAGAAGAAACAGAAAGACCACGGGAACGGAGCCGAACTCCAATTCCCGTGATCCCGGAACCGATGCATTTATTCCGCAGCCGCGTCTGATTCCCCGTAGGATTTTATGAAATCACGGAAAATATCCTTGTTTTCGATGCTAAGCGCCTTGATCTCCTGCATGTGCTCTTTCCGCAGCGATTCGAATGCCGGCCTGGCGGCCTGCCATTCCTCCTTGCTCAGCTTGCCGTCCCGGTCGGTGTCATACTGCGTCCTCAAGGCTTCCCTTTCAGCCTTGAACTCGCTGATCAGATCCTGCTTGTTATCCCTGATTTCACCTTTTGCTTCCTTGCCCGCAGTGCGGAACTCCTTGATTTCCTCCTTGGTGACCTTTCCGTCATCATTGACATCAAGCCTCTCCCTTTTCACCTTGCTTGGGACTCTGTCCATGACATCCTCACGGCGGTCCCTGATGTCTTCACGGCGGTCGCGGACATCCTCCTGGCGGTCGAGGCGGTCTTCGATCTTGTCCTTTATTCCGCCATCATGCCTGGCATCCCAGAGATCCTCTTTGCGGTCACGTACGTTTTCCCTGCGGTCCGCACGGTCTTCCGCGCGATCCCTTATATTCTCCTTCTTGTCGCCGCCAGGCCTGGTTTTGTTCAAAGCTTGGGCGTCCACTGAAATAATGAGTGCCGAAAGCGTTCCAATTGCGATAATCATCCGTATGTTGATAGTTTTCATTGTCCTTTTCCTTTTTTTAGATTTAATTAATTGATGATTCCTCGTTCAGTTTTTTATCTTGCATTTAACCTCCTGTGTTTTATTTCTCTGACCTTTACAAGAGGAACTACACCTGGAATCCGTCCAATCTTTCATCAAGAAGGAGATTTCATCAGAAAATCTGAATAACCCCGATTCCGCACCATCAATGAAAATGAATTGTACGGGGTTAAGGAGCTGAACACATAATGAAAAATATTTCACAAAGTCAATTTCTAAACGGTCTGCTCCTAGGAATTATTCTCGCAGTGTGGTCCTCGACGGCTCATTCGGGGCAGGGGACGCTGAGTGTCCGTTTCTCAGGGGCACCCCCCGCAATTGACAAAGCTAGAGCATGAAAATAGTTTCGAGGGATGCCTTTTCAACTTCCTGGCTTGACTTATGGACATTGCGATGCATATTAAACCGGTAAATATGCAGGCGGGTGATTGAAATGCGCGACAATAGCTATTATCATCGGATCCTTGAAGAACATATTCTGCCGGACAGTGCCGGGGAAAAGTGTTCCAAGGGAGGACGCAAGGTTGTTCTCGTCCTTGGAGCGAGGCAGACAGGCAAGTCCACCCTGCTGAATCACTGCCTGGTGTCGAAGGACAAGACTTTCACGATCAATCTCCAGGACCGCAGGCTGCGCAGACAATATGAGTCGGATGAGGGACTTCTTGTCAGGGAACTTGAAGCCAGGACAGGAATCGACTCGGTCCTCATCGATGAAATCCAGAAGGTTCCGGCGCTGCTTGATGATGTGCAGTATCTTTATGACAGGAATCCGTCGGCATATGAATTTTTCATAACCGGGAGCTCGGCCCGCCAGCTTAAGAGGAAATCGGCGAATCTTCTTCCGGGGCGTATCCATACGCATCTGCTTTCACCAGTGATCCAGGCTGAACACCGTGACTGCGAGATACTGCCGGCCCATGGTATGAAAGGCAGAAAATTCCCGGGGCGCGATCTTTCCGACTGCCTGATATTCGGAAATCTGCCGGGGCTTTATCATGAGGAGCGCAGATCATGGAGCCGGACACTGGCGTCATACACCGATCTCTTCATAGAAAATGAGATCCGGCAGGAAAACATCGTTGATGACATGGGAGCGTTCGCCAGGTTTCTCCGGATTGCAGCTCTGGAGTCGGGTAATTTTGTGAATTTCACAAAACTTGCATCTGACATTGGGGTGGCGGTGAATACTGTCCGGAATTTCTATCAGGTCCTTGAAGACACCTACATCGGAATAAGGATATCGCCGTTTGAAAGAAGCAGGAAACGCATAGTCAGCGCCCCCCGCTTCCTCTTGTTCGACCTTGGCGTAAGACATATCCTCGCCGAGCTTCCACTGAACGACACGCTTCTCAAACTTGACCCGGGCCATATTTTCGAGCAGTGGATCCTTATTGAGCTTTATTACCGATGCCTCTACATGGGGGCCGGTTACAGGCTTTCGACGTGGCGGACTGCGACTGGCGCCGAGGTTGATGCGGTGATTGAAACACCTGATGAAGTTATTCCTGTTGAGATAAAGTGGACAGACCATCCTCTTCAGAGGGATGCCCGCCATCTGGAGACTTTTATCGAGCTTCATGGCAAGTTCACCCATAGGGCATATCTCGTCTGCAGATGCCCAAACCGTCAGAAATTGACGGAGAATGTAACGGCAATCCCTTGGAATGAATTCTGATTTGTGGCTGAAAAATGCGTTTAAGGGTAAGCGTTAAGCTGGGTGTGTCAGCCTCATTTACGCAATCAAGTATGGCTCTTTCGCCGAAAGAGCCTCGAGCCACTTTCGGCGAAAGTGGCATACTCCAAGAACATCTGCACGATTGTCCGCGC
>JBAQUG010000168.1:0-21403 GCA_049297395.1 Victivallales bacterium
TGAAAAAGGATTTACTGGCAAGTTTTATGCGGACGTCAAGGATGGATGGATATGCGCGATATATGGGGACACGGCATATTTCCAGCTATTCAAATATGAACCGGAATCATATTATCCTGATGGAGGATGTTCGGTAGAGGTTTATGTATCAGATTATTTTGAACTCGAGTTGCTTTCCCCGGCGAAAACGCTTCGCCCAGGAGAGGAAATTTCGTTTGACATTGCCTGGGCTGTTGAAAAAATAGGAATACAGGATTCCCTGGAGACGGCGAAGAAATGCGAGGAGCATGCAAAGAAGCTTCTCAAGAAAAGCAGATTCCGGTAATGGCCCTGTAAACTAACCGGATAAAAATATTTCCTTAAGGGTGTTTATTCTTCCCATTACATGTTGTCTCTGCACTCTTGCAATTGTCCCTCCAAATGAGCTATCTTCCAGGCAAAAGGGTTGCCTATTAAATCCTTTGACATAGGAGAGGGGTCATTCCATTGCGCCAGATGATTATGTTCGAACACCAGATAATAATCTCCCGACATCCAAGGCACGGACATTTCGATGCTGCGGCTGAGCGCATGTGTCATGTTCCCATGCTCCAGCTCGGGACGGTCAGCCAGCTCCTTGTAACGGCGTACCACCCTGATCTCGTCACGCAGCACGGCTGCCCGATCAATGCTTTCATCTCCCTGAATACTTGCGCCCCAGGCATAGAAATTGGACGCGCTACGCCAGTTTAGCATAACCAGTTCGGAAATATCGCGATCCAGTTCCACAGCCGCGCGGCTTTCGGCTGGCACCTCTTCGTGCAATGTCTTAAATGTGCAAAACCCTTGCTCCGCCAAGGTCAACGCGAGGGACAGGCAATGCCGTACAGCCGGGATTATCTCCGGCAAGAGGAATTGATGAGGATCGCTCCAGTTTCCAGTCCAGTTCCCGCCGCTGGCCGAAAGAGCCCGTTCCGGCAGAAATGGATGAAGTATCAAGACGGCCAATGCACCCCCAATACCAGAGAAACGCGGCGCTCGTTTAAAGGCAAGGTTGACGGGCATGGCATCGACAGCCGCATCAAAGGCGTTCCATATCGCCAACGCCGCTGATGAGGCTGTCTCGTTTTTGTACCGTTCCTTCGCCGTTTGCCTGACCCACTCCTGCCAGGACTGATCCGGAACATGCTGGACCACACGCACGAGATCCAACATCAATCCCTCATGGATGCCGCCGCAATCGAAATCAACCCAGCCGTCAACTCCTTCATCACGCATCTGCTGGAATGTTTTTGCGATTTTGCCGACCGCAGGGACATGTGGTTCCAGCAACGCCTCAAACATTCCTGAGAGCGGCAGCATGACCAACAGGGGATTTCCAAAACGCTGCGCGGCCTCGCGGGCCCTCTGAAAATGCGGTCCCAGCTGTTCGCATGCTGTGGACATGTCAAATATCTCCCCCCTCCATTCCTGATGGGCCGGATCTGGAATATGGAGCGCCCCTTTCCGCATGCGCGTGAGAATTGGAGTATCTTTCGACAGCCTGGAAAGGATTGCCTCCTGATAGAGCACCTCTTTCCCTACTGCTCCATGCGACCAGGTCCAATCGTAGACAATCAGACGGAACTGCGGGCGAACTCGAAGTCCTGCGGCCTCCACCTCCTGCAATATTTCCGCCAGGCGTTCATAAACCGGCTTGCCCTTGCAGCGGGGACAGGTCTCATCGCACAGGAAGGCGTTGTTGTCGTTGATGCCGAAGACGAATCGATCCAGAGAGGGCGCTGTTTCAATCAGCGTCTCAACAGCACGCAGAAACCATGCCCGCGCATCTGGATGCCCATAGCAAAGCGGCTCCACCCAGCCGCCATGCAACGCCGGTCCCTTCCATTCAGATGGCAGAGTGTGGCGGGCAAGTCGCGTGAGCCTCGGCTCCCATAGCTGCAGGGCCATTTTCAGTCCATGGCGGCCTGCGCGTTCGCCAATGGCCTTCAACCATTCAAGATAGCTGCGGTATCTGGGACCGGAACACATGTCATAGACGCTGAGAAGACGGCAACCATTTTCACCCCAATCCCGAAGATCCATCTCTGGGTGGAAAAATGGATCATTCTGGAGGCACAGATGCGTGTATCCGGCTTCAGATACCGCCTTCAACCATCTGTCTGAAGGGAAAAGTTGTTCGCAGCGAGGCGGCAGCGCCAATGCGGTTCGAAACGTGTGCTTCGGCATTTCTCATCTCCTAAAAGTTTGAAAGTTTATTTTTAAGTGAGCCCTTACTCCACACGAATAAGACCCCACTTGGATGTTGTGATGCGAACTTCACTTGGAATATCGTTCACAATCACGGTTTCATCATTGAAGAAGTAACGGCGCAGGATCGTATTTGCACCACCCGCATCACTGAAAAGCACGCCCACATCACCTTGAAGCTGGGAATTGCGGGATGGAGCCTTCATTCCCAGTTCCACCCATGGAATGACAGCCTGCAAGGTGTATCCGTCAGATTGTTTCTGAACCTTGGCGGTCACCCCCTTGAGTTGAGCTACTCGTTCAAAAGTCACTTCTCCGGCTGGCGACTTGTATGTTTGTAGTTCTGGAGTCATACCAGGAACCGCCTTCGGCCACATCCCAACAGCCAGCACACCATCCCCTTCGGGCGCAGGTGCCAGCATCACCCGCACGTCTCCGGGCTGAATTTCGCGTCTGCCGCCAGCCGGCGCCGGATTAACTGCGCCGATCTGAATATCCACCGCATCTCCACCTTTGAACAGAAAACGCCAGTCACCGCTGGTGTTTTTCCATGGAGTTGAATCCTGAACCTTGAACACGGCGTATAAATTGTTCTGGTCATAGGCCAGTCCCACTTGTGCCCGACTGTTTTCGCCTACGGAAATGCTGCTCCATTTGGCTGGATCCCACCCCTTCAGAGCCTCATCCAAAGCTGGTATGCCCGAAGACATGCAGATTGTTCCTTCTCCCTCCTTCTTTTTGCTGGTCTGATTTTCATTTCGAATGGCCTCGTACTGATCTTCCGTCAGAGTCACGGAACCGGCATCAAACCGTCGAATCTTGTCAAAACCCTGCAGCTCAAGAATGCGGCCATCTGAATCGCCGCAGAAAAGGTAGATTTTCCCGGTACGGCAGTGACGGAAAAAGTAGCCGGAAAAGTTTTCACTATTGAGGAAATCAAAAGTGGTGGATCCGCCTTTCCTGTTACCCACTGTATCAATAAAAAGTCCATCTTCACTTAGAAAGCCATAATATCCTCCATAGCAGCCTACCCCAAGAATTTCACCGCCGTTATCGTCCGGCAGGGCGATTTCACCCACAATACGAAGCGCGCCAAAAAGATCGCCCGTCTTTGGCAAACCAGCCTTGAGCCCGAAAGCTACTGCCGTGCGCCGATACTCCCAACGGATATTACCATTGGACGCAAAGCGGATCACCGCCTCTTTGCCATCACCGACTTGGTCGCTCCCCCGTTCACTGACCAAGGCATAAAACTCCTTCCAGTCACTCTTCAGGGAAGGCCAGAAATCTGAGCGGTTATGATATGCCGCCGCCTGGCCGCAGAAGATCTCGGGAACAGCCTCCGGTTGCGGATAGACCGGCACTCCGTCTTTGTCAATCGACATGGGGCGGAATATTTTTCCACCCCGAATGAATGTGGCTCCGGGAAAGAAGTGACCTCCAAATCCGATACTGTTATGTGACCATAGGGATCTTTTTGGTGCAACCAAGCGAATTTCTTCCTTCTCCAACAGGCCATTCTTATTTTTGTCTGCCCAAACGTAGGCGCAGTCAAGCTGTTGCCTCAGCCCTTTGGGCAAATCTGCGGGAATACCGTCAAAGCCCTGACCAATATACAAGAGCGGTTTGAATCGGTCGCACCCATAAGCATACACCCCGCCATGCCCGTCAAATGCGAATCGCTTTCCCTGATACGAGGAAATCTCAAACGTCGCCCCCATAAAAGCATAACAGGCTTGAGGACCCGGCAGGGCGGGGCCGTCATAATCCTTTCGGTAAACAACCGCATCCGGCTTCACGGTTCCAGATTCATAGTCCACAAGGAAGCGCGTGTTGTGAATATACACTTCTTCCGGCTTTTCCGGATCTGAAGCCATCATGGGCGAATACGACGCACTTCCAAAAAACTCCTTAATCAGATCACCATCCTTGGTGTTCCACAAACTGATCCGCTTGGGTGTACGATCCTGCTCGGTAACCCAAAGCTGCCCCCCCTGGTCAACACTGATGCCGGCAGGCATCAGCATCCCCGACGGGTCATATTTCCCAACCCAGGGACGCCCACCTGTTTTGCCAACCTTTTTGATCAACTTGCCGCTCGGATCAAAGCAGAGAACCTGCATTTGTTGGCCGCGGACACTCACCCACAAGAGCCCGTTGCCATCAAGCGCCAAACCATAAGGATATTCCAGACCCTTAGATACCAGGACGGTCACTTTGCGGTCAGATGGATTGAGTGCCATGATCGAGTGACCACTTATAATATACAGATGCCGGGCTGCGGCATCGTAGGCCAGCCCGGAAGGACATTGAACTTCAAAACTATCCACGACCTTGCAGGTGGCTTTGTCCAAGGCAACAATCTTGTTTTCGAGATAGAGGGAACAATAGAGGCGGTCCGGGGTGGCAGCCACGCCCGAAAGATTACTTGTAACAAGTCTATTACGCCCCTGTATCTCCTCAGTGTTGTCGGCAACTGTAAATTTTCCTCCCTTCATTCGTTCAGCAATGGTTCCTGTTTCAACCGCCAATTCACGGAGCGATGATTTCCATTCAGTCACCAGCAGCTTTCCTGCGCCGTTCGCAAAGTTTGCGCGGCGTCCAGTCTGAGCATCATAGGCAAGTAAACCTCCTTGATTGAGCGGCGCCTTTTTAAAATTCATTCCGTCCTCTGCCACGTAAAGCATTCCCTGGTCATAGGCTATGGCAGTGGCGCACCCATCGAATTCACCCCACGGGATGGAGGCTCCCCATTGGCTCTGCCCTTTGGCATCGACGCAGATCAAGGAATTACCAGCCTCGTTTGATGTCCAGAGCAAATAGGTGTTTCCCTGCGGATCGGATGCTGCGCCGATGGGATTGCCATGGTCTCCACCCCAGCTGTACCGCCCATGGTTTCCCCATGGCGGGTTTCCGCTGTTATGGACACTCGTGATGAACTTCGGCTCGATGCCCGGATGGGTTAGTGCCTTGAGGATATATTCACCCGGTGGAACTGGCTTACCATCGTCATCCAATCCATCCCATTTTTCCGTTACCAAGCCGATACCCCGTTTGGCTTTGGTCAACAAAGTCCGTACGATCCACCCGTCCTTTTTACAAATCGCCATGCTGACAAAACCCTCGGCAGGATTCGTGTACTTTACTGGAACGATAGTCTTGCCGACTGTTTCGATTGGGCGGGCGAAAATCCGTGCCTCATCCGCTTGCTGTTCGGCCAACTTCGAGGTCACATCCGACGGCTTGATAAAACAAGCATATCCCCAATTTACTGGCCCTCGGTAAGCGGCTCCTTCGTTTAGCACACAGTCATAGAGATAAGTCCAACGGTCTCCCTTCTCATCACCCCAGTTCGGCTGAATCGTGAAAATCCATCGTTGCCCCGGTTGCGGCGGAGCCTTGCATTTAAGCAGCGACCACGGAATCCGCCCTTCCATGGTGTAGCTGGCATTCTCCTTTCGAAACGCGAAACCGCTCTTTGGACCGATCAGGGTCAACGAACCGTGAGCATCCATGCCATAACGGATATCCACAGCCGGTTGTTCTTTGTCTGTAAAGTACCATATGGCAAACTGCTGGAGCGTGTCGCTCTTCGATAGAGACTCGGGAACGGGATGCTCCACATCCGCATCCGCGATCAAGCGGATCTGCAGCGAGTCTCCAAACCATCCGCGTTGAGGCTCGACCATAGGATCGACGAGATTGATCAACGGCGAGCAATCCACCACCTGCAAGGCGATCAACAGACCATCCGCATCATAGGCCAAAGCCACTCGCGACGATACCGAATCTTCCACATCCTGGCTCAGACACATTTTTATAAACGCCTGCGGAGCCCAGTCATTGATATTTCCGTCAACGACAATTCCCGTCTTGGTCGCCGCTACCTGTTCGGCCGGATACACATTTAAATGGTCGTGGTGATATTTTGCAACCACCATTTCCGCTTTGGCGATCCCGATAAACTGCATGGCCAGCAAGATGCTTAATGCGAATTGGACGATTGTTTTCATATTGAAGGCCGTTCCGAAAAACACCTCTTGAATTGTGAGTTTGTTTTTTGAATTGCGCTGGTTCATGAAGTTCCTCCCTAATCAGTTGTGTTGCGGTTGTTTATTGAATATTCCGTATCACGGCCTCGCCCCAGTTTTCCGTGGACTTCGCCTCGGTGGGGACATCCTGTGTCATGCCGCTGAGCCCGCTGTTCCAGTAGTCGCGGGATATCGTCGTAGCGCCCGGCCCATCGGAGCGCAGAACACCAAGTTCAAATTTCGTCCTGATTCCTGGTTTCGGATCAATTCCTAGGGTGCCCCACGGAATAGCCAGCTCCACGGTGTACCAAGTGTCGCCACGGTGGACTTTCGGCCCGATGGGCAGCCGTTCCACCGACGGGACAAAGAACTCCCCGACCGGCGAGCGGTACCAGACACCCTCGCCCTCCCCAGCATCCTTGGCATCGTAGCGATAGCGCATTACTATCGGTGCTCCGTCACACATCGTGATGAGGTAACGGCACTTGCCAAGCTTCGGCGACTCAATCTGGAGATCGCAGGCGTCGCCTGTCTTGAAAAGCAGTGTCTGCCCCTTGCCGTTGTTGACGAACGGCGAGCTGTCCTTCGTGACATACCACTTCATCTTCAGCGCCTCGGGAGTGGAGGCGAGCCAGACGGTAGCATCGGCGAAAATAGCCGGCTTGTTTTCAGGATTACCCTCGGCAGCGATCACGAAGGCATCCTTTTTCGCAGTCCCGCTCTCACTTTCAGGAGCGTGCGGCGGGAAAACATAGTCAGTCGGACGCAGGATGCAGGAGCGCCACAAAGCGGCGGGACGTTCAAGGGCGGACATCATATCCGTGACACAGTCGGTGCCATCCTTCATCCAGGCGATACGCCGGACACCACCACCGGCCGGTTCTCTCCTGATCAGGATGATGTTCATCCGCAGTTTCATGTTCTCGGCCCAGACAAGTCCCAGCTTCTCCCACGGCATGACATAAGTCAAAAGGGCAAGATCCTGAGGAGAAGCAGGATTCGGTTGATCATACTGTACAAAGACTTTGATGTCGGGAATATCAAGCCGCTCGGCGATCCAGACAGTTCCATCGGCAAAAGGCTTTTCCTGAAGGATTTTCGCTTCAGAGGGGACTGCGGCGGACTTCACCTTCCTGTACTGGATTCCGATCGGCTTGCCTTGCCACCTGGCAAAGACCAGTCGTCGCGGGTCGGCTATCGCCGCGACGTCCGCCAGATCGGAGGCGATGTCCATCTCCATGGCATCACCATAGAGAATGCATTGCTCCCATGCCGGCGCTTCATTCACAAACACATGGTCAGGAGAGCCACCATGGATCTGCCCAAAATTGATCCCTATTCCCATTCCTTTAGGATTGTGCCAGAGAATCGCCCTGGCATTATCCTGCCCATTAAAGTATCCTCCGACAGCACCCTCGACAGCCTTGAAATTAACCAGCTTGTTCCTGCCGAGCTTCTTAAAATCGATCCACGATGATCCATCGGACGAGGGCTTGGGTACGCCAGCATCCACTCGGGCGATGTCGAAGCTAGTTCCGGCATATTCACCTTTCCATGCCTCCATGGCGGAGAGAAGTTCCTCTCCTCGGATCGCATCGACCATTTTTCCTGTAAGATTGACGGTTCCGCCCGGAAGCCGTTTGACTGTTTCCAGTCCGGTCAATTCAACAACCGAACTGCGGTGATTGCCAAGCAGATAGTAGTGACCAGCCTCGAAGCCGGCCTCGCTTTTCTCAACTCGGACCATGCTTCCATTGAAACATTCCTCGTTGAGGGAATGCTCGTTGAGCGACATGCCCAGTGTCGCCCCGGGAATCTCATCCCACGTGGGCGAGACGCACTGCGGCTTGAACACGGTTCCGATGAACAGCCCGTCTTCAAGCGTCATCAGATAATTCATGCCGTGGCCGCCATGAAGGAGGAAGAATCGCCCGGAACCGTCCGGCAACCCGGCGACTCCCTGCATGTTCCACGAGCCATAGATGGTGCCCGGCGCCATGATCTTCTCCTTGAGGTTCGGCACGCTCCGGTGACCGTGTTCCGGAAAGAAGGTCGGGTAGGACCAGCGGAGGCGGCCGTCGGAACCGACATAGCGGATGTCGCGGTAATACCCTTCTCTCGGCGTGACGAGAATCTCGCCATCCGCGCCGATAAAACTGGGCAGACCCGGAGATCGGTTGAAAAGCGGTTCCGCCTTCGCCCAATCATAGACGGGCGCGCCGCAGCCGCTGAAGCCTCCGTGTCTCATCCGCCAGAGATTGCCGTTCACCGACACAATCGCATCGAGGCGCTCATCGAGTTTTATCAATTTGCCGGGGTTTGCTCCCAGGGTTATCTCATCAGACTGCATCCTGCCGTCCCCGTTGGCATCTGTCCAGTTGAAGGCGTCAATTTCCCGAGGCCAATTGATCTTCTTGGGATCATGGGGGAAATCGGTCATCGCCGGATCAAGCCCATGGCGTTTTGCCAGTTCAGCCCATTGCGGATGGCGCTTGGCGGCATCCAGGATGGCCTTTGGAATCCATTGATCACCATGCAGTCCACTGATTTTGGCGTATCCGCCTACGGCGCCGAACGCGGCCAGCGGCTTGAACATGTCATTTGATTCCTCGCAGATGGCGCTGACCATCTCATACGGGGTTGAAGACCACACAAAACGGCGTCCTTCAAAAGAGACGGCGTTTTGAAATGATATGGCGCTGTCAGATGGGCTGACCGTGGCCGCCCACAGCGGCAACGGAAACGGAAAGTCCGGATCGTGGGACATAGAGTATCGAATTCCTCCCTCTCTCCCTATAGCCGTCGCCCCGGCAATCCGTGGCAGAAGCCGGATTGGATGGAAGCTTCCTTTCGCAATGTCGACATCCCAGAGCACACCGCTGGTCTCGGCAATGATATGGCGCGGGTTTTTCGGATCGGGCATGTACCCCGCCTCACCATATTCGGCGGAACTGAAAAACTCCTTCGCCAAGACAGGCTCCTTCGCTATCGGATCATCGGGAATCTCCCAGACGCTCACCCGTTTCGGATAGGATTCCTCGGTGACCCAGAGACGGCCCCTGGCATCAACACCGAGCCCGGCAGGCAAATGGAAATCACGCGGATCAATGGGTCCGAACCGGCGTCCGCCCTCGCGGCCCATCACCCTCAGAAGCTTGCCTGACGAGTCGAATATTTTCACCTGTTGCGATGATTTATCGCTCAGGCGCATGCCGAGATGCGGCAGATCCGGTAGCGTGTAGATGGTCGATGCTGGCAATTGATCATGTCCGCCGCGATCGGAGACATATATTCTTCCCTTGCCATCAACGGCGATGGCGAATGGCGCCTCAACACCGCTTGTCACCAATGGTGTTGCCGTTCCGGTCTCAGTGTCCAGGACAGCCACCGACTTGTCGAGGACGGCAAGACAGCGCCCGTCCGGCAGCCACGCCATGTCCCAGATTCTCAGTGGCAGGACGCGGAGAAGGCGCATGTGGTAGTACATGCCGGAACCGTTGCGCAATGACTTCATGTATTTCTCGTTGTCGCCGCCATTGTAATAACCCGACTCGGAGTCTGGACTGGCCTCGGGAGCGCGTCCGGTGGAATACACGAATGTTCGCGGGGATCCTCCAAGGATGTCACTGGCGTAGAGCTCGCCATCCCAGCGGGTCGCACCAATCCTCCTGGCCCCGACAAGACGCAGACCTTTCACGTCTTTCAGACGCTCGTCATCCCTGTCCTTGATCACCCACTGACGATGTATAGGGATGTCGGCAACGTTCTGCCCAGGCTTCGGATTGGAAATGCGGACGACCGGCCAGCTGTTGCCGTTCCCCGGGTCGATTTCAACAATGGTATGAAAGCCTGGAACCCCGTTTGGGAACCCCATGGCAAAGACCCGCTCGCCGTCCGTCTTCAGACAAGCCGCGCCGTTCCATGGGATAAAGTTGTTGGCAAGCCAGCGATCTGCCCAAACGACCTTGCCATTCATGTCCACGCAGGAAACCCCGCGTCCATATTCCGAGATGCCTGCGCCCACAAAAACCCGATCCGCCAGGCAGGCAACGGCGCACGGCGGATAATGGTCGGAAAGCCAGCCTCCGGTCCTGCCGTATAGCCACGGAGGATTGCCCTCCTGCCACGTTCCGCGGTAAAGAACGTCCAACTTTCCGCGGATCAGCCCAGTCCATTTATATTCTCCGGGAGGGGCGAGGCTTCCGTCGTCAGAACGTCCATCCCACGCCAGCTCATGCGAGCCCTTTTTCACTTCGAAATCGGCGACGAGATTGCGCACACGGCGCCCATCGGCATCGTTGACGGCGATCGTCACATGGCCGTCATCCAGTGCTTCGTATGTGATGGAGACACCCTTTTTATTCTGCGGTATGCACCCGACACCCACCATAAGCACGGACGACAACACAATCAGCAAAGCGATTTTTCGTCGCAATGGCTTAGGCACACGTATCTCCTTTTAAATTTTGTCTTCATTTTATCCAAAGCCAATATTCGCCAAATCATCATCGCCCTTGCCCCTTATACGGGTAAAGGCTGATAAAACCTCCCGGAGTCATAAAATCGCCGGGATATTTATACCATTCGACATGTCCATCAACATATAGCACGTTGCCACCTTGACTCGGAACCTTTCCTGTCAGGTGAGATCCAAGGAGGGGGGTTGTATCGGTGGCATCGCAGACATAATCGAAGACATATACTCCGTCAGCAGGAAAAGTCAGAGTGTCGCCTGCAAGGTCAAAAGAAGCTTTTTCAGGACTCTGGATAACCATTTTGTTTGGATATGCTTTTTGAATGCTGCCCAAATATGTTAATGGGGGAGTCGATAGGCCATCAGCCCTGGGATTGCCGCGGTAGCAATAGCCTGCCTGGCCGGGATTGTCCCACACGCTAGCACTCCAGACAGCATCAGGACAAAAAAATACGTTTTTTGATTGAGAATAAGTCGGCCACAGCAACCCCAGCCCCAGATCTTCGCCCCCCTGGTTTCGCCATACGCCCCAGTTTGGAAAACCGCGCATTGGAGGATACTGATTGTAATCCAATGAATATTCGGTACACAGCAAACCAATCTGCTTGAGATTGTTCATACATACCGTCCTCTTGCCCATCTCCTTGGCCATTCCAAGCGCAGGAAGCAGCATCGCCGCGAGAATTGCGATTATCGCAATTACAATCAAAAGCTCAATTAAGCTAAACTTTTGGGATTTTACGGTTTTATTTTGTGAATTAAAACATGAATTCATGGCACATCTCCCTTTTAATATTTATGTTTTCAGATAATATTTCCGCACCAAGCCATTTGTTTCCTGCTTATTCAGATTGGAAAAAGGACTGCAGCTTTTCCTTATCAAAAGCCTATTCTCGAAAAACTCCTCGCCCCTTATGCATTTCTTCTTCTTTATCATCTCAAATAAAAGCTCAGCCGCCCTCTCCCCCATTTTCTCAAAAGGCTGGAAAATGGTCGTCAGCGGAGGATAAAGCGCTTCTCCAAGCATGTCACCGGCAAAGCCTATCAACGAGACCTCATCCGGAACTTTAACGCCTTTCTCATGAAGCGCGTGAAGAGCACCAGCCGCAACATAGTCGTTGCATGCGAAGATCGCATTGAATCCGATATTTTCCCCTATCAACTTCGTTGTCTCCCTGTACCCATCTTCAAAAACCCAGCCACTTGTGACAACAAGAAAGTCGTTGATGCCTTCCTCCCTGGCCTTTTCAATAAATCCCCTTTCCCTCAGTTTCCCATTTACACCCGGAGTTCCTGCCAGATGCAGCAGTTTTTTTCTGCCCAATGAAATGAGATACCCGGCAACCTCTCTTGCACTCTCATAATCCTTAGTACCTATGTAATAGAAAGTGTTCGACTCCCTGTTTAATCTTTCAGAGACCGTGACAATCGGGGTTTTCGCGGACTTGAGATATTTTAGAACCGCTGGTTCGCAAAGGGAATCTATGACAATACCGTCAAATTTGTGGTTCTGTATGAACATCGCCTCTGAAAGAGTCAGAAGACCGTTCGTCCTCGGCTTGAAGATAGTGATGTTATATCCGTGCTGCATGGCTTTTTCCTGGATGCCATGTATCAGTCTTGAAAATGCATCTTGGTGGATATTTGGGACTATTGCACAGATGGAATTCGTGGAGCCTCTCCTCAACGCCCTTCCGAGGGGGCTCGGGGAATATCCATATTTCCCACAGGCGTCGAGAATCTTCTTGCGGGTCTTCTGGGATATGGATTGATTCTCCATGAAGGCGCGACTCACGGTCATATGCGAAACACCCAGCCTTTTCGCCATCTCCATCCTGTTGATCTTATTCTTCATATCCATGCCTGCCCCGTTGAAATGTGCACGATAACATTATTATTATACAGGAAGGCCGGACCATGTCAAGGGATTATTCCGGCAAACATGAAAATATTCACTCCATCAGAAATCTTCCATCCGTCGCGGCGGACCAAATGTGGATTATCAGAGATTCCCTTTAGGGCTCCTGTCTGTTTTCCCCTCAAACTCAACAGGAAGTACTGACGGTGGCGGAAATGCATTATGAATGCGCTGGTAATCAATTGAGTCAATGCAAAGATTCAGCATTTTACTGAGATCGAAGCCGATACGCTTTACTGGAGTCAAGGCCTTTGTCGGATAAGGGTAATTGCATAACGCCACCACTTCACAGTTTTTTGGAACGCTAACTTTCGCATCCAGCAAACCCTATGTGGCCGACTCAACAAGATTATCATCTAAAATTACCAGGCCGTTTGGCTTTATCCGCATATCAGGGCTCATTATCAACTGCATGGCAGAACGGGCTGCGAATGTTGTCATGAGTTCAATCGCTATTATCCAGTAATCACGGGTTTCCAGGCCATATCGGATTTTAAGAACATTCATTTTATCCTTGACATATTGCCTTACTTGCGGAGTGCAGATGATGGCGACTTTAAGGCGCTTGCGGCCAGCCAGGTATGCGATCGATTTTTCCAAAAAGGTTTCTTCGTACACAATGCCCTCACAGTATTTGCTCATTGGATCATCGCTTGACATTGGAGCCACCCGCGGAATTCCCGGCTCGGAAACGATGGGAGTACCTTCAACAAAAAACGGAGGTGTGGCAAAGATAAGTCCGGTGATCCTGTGATGTTCTACTTCATCGACAAGCATCCTATAGCTTTGCTCATCATACCTGTCTTCTATGCCCGAGAATACCTTGATATTAATGTTCCGTCCACGGTAAGAATGAAGATTTAACGCTGCGTCAGCCAAACTTTTCAAATAGAGGTTGCCTGCCCGGCCGAGATCATGCGCGCCTACGACCAGGGCGTAGGTTCCAAGGTGTGGCGAAGTCGGCAGCACAATGCTGCCAGTCCGCCTCCTGGAACTGATAAATCCGTCCTCCCGTAGACGCTTGAGGGCACGCAGCGCGGTATTGCTGCTTACACAAAAATCTTTCATCAACTTCTGTTGAGACGGCAGTTTAGCTCCGGGAGGAAATGTGCCGTCTGCAATTTGCCGGCATAAGATTCCGGCTATGTCATTATACCCGGCATGGGTCCTTTTAAATTTATTTTTATTCATAATCATGTCCAATTCCGGAATTAGGATTCAATCAAGCTCGCATCGGATCGAGGCGATCTCCCATGGTCGTAACTTGCGGCAGACCGACCGTGTCGCATCCAGTTCGAGCTCCTCGCCGTTCCGCTCCAGCAGGTTCACCTTAAGGATTTTTTCCACACCCAGAGGGATATGCAGGACGGCATAACCTCCATGCCCCCTCGTCTCGGCAAGCCTGACAATCAGTGCATTGCCCTTCTCGGAAATTTTGACGGAACTTATCCGGGCGCAGCTGGATTCAAGCCGTGGCATTTCGGGCATTTTCGCACGCCCCTCGAAGCATATTGGGACGAGGTTGTAGGCTTCGGCATCTTCAACTACGGAACTTTCATCGAACGCGCTTCCGTATGATGCGACTGCGAACTCAAAACGATGTTTCCCGGCATCCCTCATTCCCCAGAAATCAGTCATGACATAGTTTCCCGGTTCATGGAGTTCAGCACTCGTTACGAGTGCTGAAACTTATAGCCTGGTATCCTGCGGGAAAGCTCAAGATTGTCCTGCATGTAGAAATCCTGTAGTTCGGCATAGGATGCGTAGGTCACGCCGTTCGAGATAAAACGCCTGTCCCAGCAGCGTCTCCAGGTCGGATCGAAGTGGTTGTTCGTGAATACAAGAACCTTGGTCCTGCCCTTTTTCATTTCGATGTCCTTCTTTTTGAATTTGGAACCAACTATTCTTTTTCGAGCTGATCGGCGAGCTGCTGGACGGACAGGGCATCGTCAATTTCCGTGGACAGTCCTGGAGGGACGGCGGCACCGAAGCAGCGCGCCATGTCCAGAGCCATGAACATGTTGCCGAGGTCGTTCTGATGTAGCGGGTCGCGCAGTAGGCGCTGATAAGTCAGAGGATGCGAATTTCGCAGCAGTTCCCAGCGGCTGAGATGGTCGATCAGGCCAGCGCCGGTTTCGAATGCCGCCTCGCGCACCAGATCCATGCAGGCATGGAAATGCTGCATCCGCGCTTTTTCGACACGTTCCGGATCAGGGGCGTAATAGGTCATGAACACGGCGGCGCATCCAGTGTCATGTAGCCGCTGGTGGATTTTCCGCAGGTTGGCCGCAGTAGTTTCAAGAGGCATTGGGAGGTTGTCGCTGCCAGTAAGTTCGGTACCGCCGATCAGAATCAGGGCCGCATCAGGCTTGAAGTCCGCGCCGTCGCGTTCGAATCCTTCCAGCAGAAGTTCGGTGTTCTTATAATAATCAGTACTGAGAAACTGGTTTTTCGCGCCGTATTTCCGCCATATTGCCTTGGCAAAAAGATCGAACCAGTAATAGCAGACCGGCAGGCAGGCGGAACCGTTGTTGGTGAGGGCGAGAAAACGCTGTTTTTCCCCGGCCTGCAGCCGGGCGGTGATTTCGGCGAATACGGGCATGAGAGTTTTTCCTTATTTTACAGGCAGCTTAAGTTATATCATTCAGCACTCGTTACGAGTGCTGAGTCTTATTGCTCATCTCAATATGCTCTTCATGATTTTCGTATCCCTCAGACTTATGTACTGCGCGGTATTCCCGCACTTCGGATATTTAGAGCATCCATAGAACGGCTTGCCGGCGTACTGCCCCTTCTGCGCCGCCCTTATCAGCATGGGAGCGCCGCACAGCGAACATACCGGGGCGTCAATGCCCTCCTGCCTGGAAGTCGGCTGCGGTGATGAGTCTTTGCCATCTACAGGCTCGACAATGTCCTTGGCAGGCTCCTGTTGCGCCGAGGCCAGGCGCCAGTTCCAGCGCCCTGGAACCTGGTTCCGCAGTGAACGGTGATCCCTGCGGCGCTTCACGTGCATGAAAACGGCGACGATGCCTATTACTACGAGGATGTCGACGAGTATCAGTATGATATATTTCAGCATGGATGCCCTTTTACCATACAGGGAGTCATTGAAATTAAATCACTGCTGCGGGTTAAATAAACTGAATACAAGATGTCCTCCTTCATTAAAACTTCGGTGGACAGCCTTCTTAAGTCTACTGGCTGTGCCAGCCGTAGCCCTGGCGAAGGCTGGCATCCCCAACCGGATTCGAACCGGTGTTACCAGGATGAGAACCTGGTGTCCTAGGCCTCTAGACGATGAGGACGTAAAAGAATAAGGCGGCGGTAATATAATCGGATTTCCCCTATATCAAAATGGGGAAAGCCCAAAAACAGCATTTTTATTTCCGTGATGCATAGGCTTTTTCGAATTCATCGCCGGAACAGGCCTTGATGCATATGCTCGAAGGTGCTTTCAATCCGCGGTTTTTCATGTCTAAAAGCCGCAGCGACTCCTTGAGCACCTGGTTGATATTGAAACCAAACAGCTTGACCGAATCAGGATGGTCGAACGTAGCCGGAAAATTGGAATGCGACGAGACGACGATGTCTCGCGGAATATTTTTACCGGAGCCCTTGATGCCTTCAATGACATGTGCGGCCAGGTTGTCGTCCGCAATGTAAATTCCGTCGGGGATGTCCTTCCTGTCGAGTTTGAACAGGAGCTTGACTACATTCACCGCGCTCCATGGCGAGGCGGCATGCACTGACTGGATCCATTCATCCCTGCAGATGCATTTCCTCTCCGCTATCAGCCTTTTGAAATGAGGGAGGAAGCCTTTGGCCTGCTGGCTTGTCACGAACAGGCCGATCTTCCTGCATCCCTTTCCCACCAGGTAACTGATGCCCTTTTCAACGACGGATCCGCTGTCCAGGATCACACTGTCCAGCTTGGTATTGGCTTTTGAGTTCATTATCGAAACACGCGGAATGTCGCCCTCGTCGGTGATTGGAGTGCCTGCGAGCTGATATGGATTGGTCGTGAAAAATATTCCCGCGAGCCTGTGTGCGCGGATGTCGCCTATGAGTCGTCCGTAGTCCTTGACGCGGGGGTCCCCGTTTAAGTCATAGTAGAATTTTATCTTGGATCTGCCGTTGAGCTTCAGCTTCCCGGCCTCGGAAGCAATTGATTCCAGGAACGCGCTCCAGTTGTTTTTCGGATGGCCATAGAAGACTATTGCGTAATTATGCAGGTACGGAGGATTCTTGCTTACGAAGGTCCCGCTTCGTCCGCGCGGTTCGAGGAATCCGTCCGCAGTCAGGAATTCCATCGCGCGCTGGACGGTGACGCTGCTGGCCTTGAAAGTCTTTTCAATCGTCACCCTGTTGGGTATTTTTTCACCGAGGGGCCATTCTCCGGACACGATCTTCTCCGTTATCGCCTTGAGTATTCCACGGCGCTTCTCCGGAATCCTCCCCAGTTCTTTTTTCAAGTCCATGCAGCCCGTCATATTATATGTTTTATCTTCGGCATCCATATGATATTCCATTTTATAATATTTTCCACAATATCAAAGTATATTTGCCCCCCTGGAAACAGGGATGGAGCCAGGCATGGTTCCGAACCTTCTGCGAAGGATACAGCCTGCAGGCTGGCGTTGTCCCAGGGGCCCGGCGGAAAAGCCGTGGCGCCTGAAGTTCTCCGCAGAACCGCAGGCTGCGCAGAGCCTGCTCGAAAAGGCATAAGGAGGGACGGGCTTTCTGCGCCCTCCGTAGCATCTTTGCGAAGGTGGGAGCCTGTCCCATAATTCAATGTGAAGATGGCTCATGCCAAAGCACGTACCTGCTTCATATGAACTTGAAATCCGGGGTCTGTCCATCCTTGATAACTTCATGCACCTCGTCCCACATCCTGTCCTGGTATGAGCGGCAGGTGTAGAGGCCGAGCAGGGAATATGCCAGCGTCGTCGTCAGGCGTTTCCGGATCTGTTTCTTACCCTGGACTTTCGCGGCAAGTTCCTCATAGACCTTCGCCAGCTCCTTGCGTTTTCCTCCACTGGTGAAAATTCCGCCATGGTTGGAAATGTCATTTGCCCCGGGCATGTCGAAAGTCGGCCAGTTGATGAAACCGTTCACATGCGGGATCAACGCATCCATGAGCTTCCTCGTATAATCCGCATGCTCCTTCTCGGTGCGGAACGGAAGTTCGCAGAGGAAACGTGAAGTTCCCCCGCCATACCAGCCGAATTCCTGGACTACTACGGGCTTGCCGTAATGGTCCATCCTGGCGTTGCCAATGCAGGAACTGAGCCAGTATTTCAAGGGTTCTCCACCGTCGAGCGGGTCGCCGCGTCCGTCTGGAACAGCCTGCCAGGCAGGATACGGATGGAACGAAACGAAGTCGAACAGGTCCTGCAATGCGCGGTTGTGGAATCCGTTTGCAAGCCAGAGATCCTGGTCAGGGGAAAGCCAGGTGTTGTTGCCGGAGACTATCATCTGTCCGGGCGCAGCGGAACGGATCACGTCGCACTGCCGCTTGCACCATTCATAGCCGCGGTCGTTCAGATAATTGCGGAAGTCGCAGGCGCAGATGTCGAACGGCCTCTCGATGAACTTCACCGATCCAGGCACATCCTTGAACGCTGCGAACTTCGCACCATATACGCGGTTCATCGCCTCAATAGTCCCATATCGCTTCTCGAGCCAGAAAGGCCAGCGGTCCTTGAGCATCATATCGATCTTGTCAGCATTGATCGCGCCGGGCGTGACCATGTGCGACTCGTTGTCGAATAAAAGCTCGTTGCGGAGATCCCAGGCCCATATCGCAGGATGATCCTTGCAGTGTCCGGCAAACGCCTCCCAGAACAAACAGTCGTCGTCAAGCGCCTTGCCTGAATCGGCCAGTATCGGCATGTCGAACCAGTCATTCCCGCCAAGATAGCCGCCGACAGGCATCAGATATATTCCATGCTTTTCCGCAAGCCCTATGAAGGTATCCCAGTTCCTCATGCCCTCGGACTTCAGGCCTTTCTTCGGATCGAAAACCTGGTTGACGCCGATAGCCTGGCGCAGGCAGTTGAGTCCGAGTTCTGCCATGATGCCAAACCTGCGCTCGCAGTCTTCGGCATCAAATTTCTGGAAGAGAATTCCCTGTCCGGGATGCTGGTCGTCCAGCATGTTTCCGCCGATCGGAGTTATGAATCTGCCAGATCCTTCCAGTTCGAAATTCCATCTGTCCCTGGATATCCTTACTTTTTCCATGGTATAATCCTCCATTTAAATTAATTGCCGCTCAAAGGGTTACAGCTTATACGAAGAATCCCAAGTGCCAATTTCCAAATATCCAGCCAAAAACCAGTTCAAGAACATGCCCTGCGCTCATGGATCCTCAAGCGGCTGCGGTCCCATTTTCCCAAGTCCTGCGCCAGGTCCACAGGTCCCGGCGCAGGTGTAGAACGCAGAACATGATTCTCCGTCGGCGCCGCAAATCCCAGTTCTGCGAGACCACCAAGGCCAAGCATCAAACCCGCAAACAGCGCTATAGATATCTCCGCTCCCGACTGCCTGGCAAACATTGTCTACTCCCTCTTCCAGCCGCAGAACTCGCTCCCCGGCTCCCCCTGCAACCACTGAAATGATAGATTTATGATTTTAATATGCACTGATAATAATCAAACTGCCGCGAAAAATCAAGACAAAGTCTTCGAAATAAATCGACATGAAATCCTACAGCTTCATTTCTACTTCCACATTAAAACCCGCTCGTTTATGTACGCTTGCGGGAGTTGTAAAGCCGGTGTTATTTTATCCTTGCATGCTTGATTTATGCCCGACTTCTGGCTACCTTCCCTCCAGTATGAAAATCAAATTCCCTATCAATTATCTCGAAACCTGCCGTGAAGTAAAAACTGACAAGAAAGTAGTGTCTTTGACGTTTGATGACGGGCCTTGTACCCAGACTCCTGCTATTTTGGATGTGCTGAAAAAACATGACCTACAGGCAGCCTTTTTCGTGATCGGCCGCAATATTTCAGGAAATGAAGAAATATTGGACAGGATAGCCCGTGAAGGGCACCTTATAGGAAGCCATACCTTCTCCCATACCCCCTGGTTCCCTTTTTATTCTTCCAGCAAAATGATACTCGACCTAAAAAAGAACGCAGAAACCATAAGCAGTGTAACAGGGCAACAGGTGCAATGGTTCCGTCCACCCTACGGGGTTGGCAATCCGATGCTGGCAAAAGCCGTGGAGAAAACCGGATACAAGGTGATGGGCTGGAGTTTGCGTTCATATGATACGTCTTCAAACAATTCAGAAAAAGTGCTGGAACGCGTAAAGCGCCTTTTGAAGCCCGGCGTCGTGATATTGCTTCATGACCGCTGTCCAAATACTCCTGGCGTGGTCGAGGAAATCATCCGGCATGCAGGCGCCAGGGGCTACGAATTCCTCCGTCCGGACATCCTGTTCAGCTCGTATTGAGCATGTGAAGACTGCTGAGAAAGCATTGGAATGGGCAGAAGATAACTGGAAAAGAATCAAACAATGATACACAATTAATAAAATCTATCTTAGTAATCCTGCTCCTCAGGATACTTGTGCGAGATTTTTTGGTTGCGTGAACTGTAACAATACGATGATAATATGAGCCTATTCAGTTTTGTAGTCGCCGAACTCGTTTCGCCATCGCGCATAAGAACCCTTGACAATACAACAACAGTAATCCCTCCAACGATGTACCGTTCAGCTCTTTCTAAATTGCTAACACCAAACGCTGAAGCTTCGTTGCTGAGATTGGTCGCTGTAAATTCATTTTTCTTTCATATTGCATTGAGAAGAAAAGAAGCCTCGACGTTTCAGTTTGACATGTCCGTTAGAGAATTGCTAGAAAATGTTGCAGGAACTGTTTTTGTAGATCCACGCTATAAGTCCATTGAACTTACGACATCTCCACAGGATAGCCTTCGCTCAATGTTGCCCTTGTTACAGGTAAAGCGCAAAGAGTACAGTGACTATTTTCTCAGCAATAAGAAAAAAAAGAGCTAAATCTGCAAAGGCATTCGAAAGCCAGTCTATTGCTATATGCTAAAAGGACGGAATCTAGCAATACTTAATAATTTCCCTTGATAATCCGCAAAAAAAACATATTGTATCCTATGGTTAACAAAACATAGTCTTTAATTATGATTGAGATTCGTTATACTGAAACCTTTTCTGATTGGCTCCAGCATCTCCGTGATCGCGTTGGAAAGGCGAAAATATTGGTACGTATTGACCGTTTGCGCATCGGCCTGTTCGGCGACACTAAGCCTGTGGGCAACGGGGTCTTGGAACTTCGTATTGATTTTGGGCCTGGATACCGGATTTATTATACCAAGCAGAATAAAGAGCTGATTATTCTTTTGGCCGGAGGCGACAAGAACAGCCAGAACAGGGATATTCATAAAGCTCAAGATCTGGTAAAACATTTTTAGGAGGCAATTATGAAAAAGATTAAAACACGTATTTTTGACACTGCTGAATTCCTCTCCTCTGAAGAAGATATGGCTGCATATCTTGAGGAAGCTCTTTCAGAAGGAAACCCTTCATTGGTGGTACAAGCTTTGGGTGCAATAGCAAAAGCTCGCGGAATGGCAAAATTAGCCAAAGATACTGGACTTCGCCGTGAGAGCCTCTATAAAGCATTATCCCCTGAAGGCAACCCTGAATTCAATACGGTGCTCAAGGTGGTAAACGCTTTAGGAATTCGCCTTCATGCAGAGACACTGCATCCC
>JBAQUG010000169.1:0-10704 GCA_049297395.1 Victivallales bacterium
GGACATATACGCATAATTATGACTTCTATTATAGAAATAAGAAGCAAGATACCGGAAGACATTTTTGATTATCAGCAGCTTATGGAAGTTCTTTCCGGATACAGCAAGCCTAGAGACCGGCTAAGCAGCCTGCTGCATTCGGGACAGATTATACGTATCCGCAAAGGTCTTTACACTTTTACAGAGCCACTGCGCCGCAGCCAGGTCTGCAGGGAACTGCTGGCAAATTTGATTTACGGCCCTTCATATGTCACCTCCGATTATGCGCTAAGCTACTACTCTCTTATTCCAGAACGTGTTGACATTATGACATCCGTCACCACCGGACGTACACGCAGCTTTAACACGCCGTTTGGAACGTTTGCCTATCAGAACTACAAGGAATCGCTGTATATCCCCGGCATCACTATTGAAAAGAACGGGAAATATACTTTTCTGATTGCAAGCACGGAAAAGGCTTTGGTCGACAAGATCTGGCTTGACAAGCGTTTTTCAGGAACTGTTATTTCTTCCTATGGGTCTTATCTCAGCGATGATCTGCGGGTCGATCCTGACCGTCTTGCACGACTTGATTTCGAACGATTCAAGCTTATTGCCGATGCCATGGATGTCAGAAAGATCGACAATCTGCTTAAATACCTTGAAAAGCTTATGGGGGGCTCTCATGAATGATGCAATAAAAAGCATGCTCGGATCGTATAAATGCGACACCAGCAATGATTACACCAATGCGTTACGCGAGATCATGCAGGAACTCGCTTTGCTGGGGTTGTGGCGCAGCAAGTTTTTTGAACATGCCGCATTTTACGGCGGCACTGCATTGCGCATTCTTTACGGGTTGAACCGCTATTCAGAGGATTTGGACTTCTCCCTTCTTGCTCCGGATCCTGATTTCAGTCTGAAAAATTACGGGGCTGCACTGAAGCAGGAAATCAGCAGTTTCGGCTTTCATGTTGAGTTCATGAAGAAGGAGAAGCTCAATCAAAGTCCTATTGATTCGGGATTTATCAAGGCAAACACGTACAGGGAACTGATAACCATAGTGGATGATTCAAGGCTCCTGGATGGGATTAATCCGCGGCAGGAATTGAAAATCAAGCTGGAAGTAGATATCGATCCGCCTGGTGGCTTTTCCACAGAAACACGATATCAGTTCCGCCCGATTCCTTATGCCATAAAGGTATACCGCCTGCCTGACCTTTTTGCAGGAAAAATGCATGCGGTGCTATGCAGGAAATGGAAGAGCCGCCAGAAAGGACGCGACTGGTATGACTTCGTATGGTATGCAGGAAATCATCCGGAGCTTGACCTGCCCCATCTGGAAGCCAGGATGAGGCAATCCGGGGATTATATCAACTCCAGGCCGTTATCATGGAAACATTTTCAAGAGCTGCTGCTGGACTCCATAGGACAAGTTGACATTGATCAGATCAGAAACGACGTGGCTCCATTCGTCCATGATCAAAGACAACTTGAGTTATGGTCGCGCGACTTCTTTATTCAGGCTGCTGATAAAATAATTTCATCGGAATGAACTCACAATCCAGTAGGGATATCTACGAATTCGCATTCGATGCCGAACTTTCCCTTGATCAGTTCCATCACCGCGATCACTCCCGGTTTTTCAGTGGCGTAATGACCGGCGACGATGACACTGAGGTTTTCTTCCTTGATGAAATGATATGAAGTATGGTTCCCCTCGCCTGATATGAAGCAGTCAATTCCCTGCCTTGCAGCCTCGGTAATTCCTTCCGGCCTGCAGCCGCCGCCGGATATTATAGCTATTTTCCTTACCGGTTTTGAAGTATTTCCGATGACGGAGCATTTAGTATCCAATACCCTTTCAAGGATGGTCGAAAGTTTTGCCGTGCTTGTCTCCTCCTTGAGTTCGCCGACAATTCCGAGTTCGCCCCCTGCGAACTTCGCAAAATTCCTGCAGTTCTGGAGTTCCAGCGTTCTCGCGATCAGGATATTATGCCCGATATCGGGATGCATGTCCAATGGGAGATGTGCGGCATAGAGTGAGATGTCATTTTTAAACAGCGGTGCGATCCTTCTGGCGTTAGGCCCTATGAGCCGCCTGAGATTGTCATTCCAGCTGAGTCCGTGATGAACAAATACGAAATCAGCCTTTTTTTCAATGGCCTTTTCAAAGAGCGCATTGCAGGCATCGACACCGAATACGGCCTTTTTGACTTCAATATTTCCCTGGACCTGGAGCCCGTTGTTGGAGTCGTCCTTGAGATTGGGGTTGGTAAGGAAAAGACCGTCGAGAAATCCAACTATATCCTTGAGTTCTGCCATGATTCACCTCTCAACATTTTAATTTTCCGATTGCCTGATTTTTAATCAGGCGGCCAAAGAGCCGCAACTCTTATTTGACGCGTCAGCAGAGTGACGCGGCTACAGCCTGGATTTGTTGTAGCCACGTCACTCTGCTGACGTGCGCTTTGATTGCTGCCTAATATTTAAATCCATTTTAAAATCCAGTTTATCCCGTTATCCTGTCTAAAATACAATTTTCTATACGCTTAATTTCACTTCGGGAAAGAACCTATACCCTATCACCTTCCATCTGAGTTCAGATCCGGTCTTTTCATCCAGCCATTTCCTAAGAACATTGGGATCTTTCAATGACGATATTTTATCAAGTTCATCCCTGGAACACCTGAAAAGGACTGGAAGAGGCCTCGCTATTCCGCAATTTTCGAGATTGCGTTCTGCCTTGAAAAAGACCATGCGGTTGAGGTGGTTGCGGAGCATGAGGAAAACCGGGTATAAAGCTGCGAATATCCAGAACGGCCATATCGGGATTTTCTGGTCCAGCCCGAAAAACAGCCTCAGTATCTGTACTCCCAGGAGCAGGAACACCGGAAGGATGAAGAGGATGGCGTCATAGTCATGGCGGAAACAGTTTCCCATGTATCTTCTCAGGCGGCTCGGGGAAAGCCTGTATGCGAAAAGCTCCTCAAAAGTCCTGTCACGCACAGGCCCCCTGGCCACATGGCAGAGTTCATGGGCGAGGAGCTCATCCCTCCTGTAGAACAGCCAGCGTTTCTTCTTTGCGAAATTCGCGCGGATTATGAAGATCGAGAGCTGATTCTGATCCGGGAACGATATTGCACATCCGCCCCAGAGGACACCCAGACTCTTCGAAAGGAAGAACCCCGGGACCCAGTCTATGTTGAAACCATAATATTTCCGGGTGAGCTCCGCAGCCTCACCCAATATTTCCGGACTGATGCGCTTACTGGTGTCAATCGTAAACTCCCCGAAAATATTATAACTGTCCGAAGAACGGAGATCCTTTTCAATCTCGGAATAGGATTCATCCATCACAAGAAGCCGTTTCCTGTAGCTTTCAAGATCTTCACCCGGAGCCATTAGGAAACCACTGGAGTCGGCTTCCGCCAGTCCTTTGATATCATTTTCGGATATGGATTCAATGAATTTTTTATCCATCATAAAATTTTCGTCCGAAAATTTTATCCCTGCAGCTGTTTCTGCAGCTCTTCCTGGAATCCCTTGATATCTTCAGGGGTCGGCTTGCCTGTGGTTTTTTCAAGCCCCAGTCTTCCCATCTGATCCACAAACCAGTCGGCCTTGACACCGGATGCGAAGGTTACGTTCCCGCTCAATGCCACGCCGGGACGTGTGATCTTGCTGAGTTCGATTTTTGTACCGCCGGACCATTCGCCCTTGTCGCCTGAAATCACATCTTCTTCATCTTCAGATACGGGTTTAGCGGATTTATCTGTGACTGCTTCTTCTTTTTTAGCCTCAGGAGGTGGTGTGTCCTTTTCTCCAGCCAGCTTTTTCCAGTCCAGATTCTCAAGTTCTGAAGCCAGAAGCCTCAAGTCAAGAAAGGTGATTATTTCACCTTTGTCATGAAGGATCTTCTGTATGTCGGAAAGGGAAAGCCCCTGCTGCAGGCTTTCATATACTATTTTCTTGACTTCATCGCGGTTCATTCTTGGCTACCTCGGAATTTATTGAATCTATTAGTTAAAATACAGATTCAAAAATAACAGGAATATATAGAAATTCAAATAATCATTATAGTATTTGAAAATTTTCAATACTGAGTGTAACGTCGTGCGTTCAAATGGATAGGCTTGTGCATTAAGACCTTGGGATAAAAAGCTTATTTCTCGTCCAGAAACGGGGCATGCCATACAGTTTATTTGATTTTGGCATGGGATTTGCTTAATTTTTAAGTTCAAGCGGAAATTTGGATCGGATCCGGGTTATCAGGAACGAGGGAAAAAAATGAACTTTAATCTCTTCAAGCATGAGCGTGGGGACTTGGATACCGGTATGCTGGATCTGCACAGGGAGAAGACCCAGCGGATCATGGGCAAGCCGGAGCTTGGGTATCTCGAAGATGGGTTCATAATCTGCAGCAATTGCGGTTCCAGGATCCATCTGGAGAAAAACGTACCTCTCAGCATTTCAAAATGTCCTGACTGCTCTAATTCAAATTTCATCCCATTCCTTATAAAGGACTACTGGCTCTATGAACCTCTCGGCGGCGGCGGAATGGGAAGCGTCTACCATGCTTTTGACAGGCATAATTCCGACACTGAATATGCAGTAAAAATACTGCCCAGGAAGATGAAAAGCGACAGTTTCCTCATCGAATCACTCATTTCAGAGGCCAGGACTGGAAGCAAATTTGGGAATCATCCCCATCTGACCAAGGTCTATGAATACGGGGTATGGCTGAACGAATATTATGCCATCTACGAGTACATTGAAGGAATAAGACTCGACCAGATCATAGAATCTCCCGTGAAACGCCCTGACAGCCAGATTCTCCTCTGGTCTCTCCAGATACTTTCGGCTGAGCAGCATATCTACGACTGCGGATATCTGTTCAGGGATCTGAAACCGCAGAACGTTCTCATAGACAGAAGCGGGAACGTCAAGATGATCGACTATGGTCTGGCAATACCTGCGCAGGAAGCCATCAATGGCAGCAAGGCCGATCAGATCCTAGGCTCCCCCCATTATATTCCTCCAGAGAGGATAGTCGGGGCTCCGGAATCGCAGTACAGCGAGATTTACAGTCTGGGAATGCTCATGTTCCACATGATTTCAGGTCAGACATTCTACTCTTCTGAAGACATCAAGCATCTTGTTGAGAAGCATGTGCTTTCCCTGAGGATGAACAATTCCCTGGGAAAACTTCCAGACAAGACCAATCCGGAAATAGTCAGGATATTGAACAAGATGATCAAACGGGATCCGTCACAGAGATATCAGTCATACAAGGAGCTCGGCGCAGAGCTTTTCATGGAATACAAGAAGACTGCCTGATTTAAATATTCACCAAGGTGAATATTTACTGTGAAAAGGATTTCTGACAGGAAATCCGATGTTCTTTATCATTCTCCCCCAAAGAGAGAGAGCATCGGAAATGGGACGCTCTTTTTCAATCCAACCGGATCTTTCAATCCTTCTTTTCCCTTGGAGCGCCTTTATCCTCCTTGGTGAGGACTTTCTGCTCCTCAAGGGCGGCACGCAGGCTGTCGGAAACCTGCTTTGGGAAATTCGCGAGGCAGCTGCTTATTATCTTTGTTTTTATTTCCGGATACGGTGCAAGTCCCACCCTGTTCAAGCTTGCGCCCTGCGACTGCCTGTAATATGAATATATGTTCTGCGCCATCTTTTCGTGGGCCACGGCGGTTTCAGTATCTCCATACGCGAGGTAATACATGCTTCTGAACAAGAGTCCGTCGATTATACCCATGACCTGCTTCATGGAGCCGTCCTTCGCATCCTCCATCCATTCCTTGATCGCGAACTCCTCGAGGCTCTTCCTGTATCTGGGATTGCCAGGATATTCCTTTCTCAGCTCCAGCAGATACTGTTCAGCCTTGGTGTATTTTCCAAAGTTGTACATGCTGACGATCGCGTCCACCATGAAATTCTCCTTGGCGGCCAGGAAAGACTTCGACTTCTGCCTCTCGTATATGTCCTCGAACTCCTTCTTAACTGCGTCAACTATGTTGAAATTCGGAGCAAGAAGAAGGCTCTTGAAGTTGTTCCTGTCAAAAACGAGCAGCCGGCCGGCCTTGAAGGAGTCGGCGAGGGACTGGGAGATCATGCGTTCGCAGTTGACATCGGGCTCCTTCGTAAGCTGATGCTCGATGCCGAGAGTGGCCCAGTATATGGCATGTGCTTCGGGAAGGCGCCAGTCGAGTTCTCCGTACCTGTTGTTGATCTCAACGATCTTCCTGGGATCGAGCTTGAACTTGATCTTAAGCCATCTTTTCCTCAGATAGCTTTCAACAAACCTGGCATCGGATGCATCCTTCAATTTCTCGGCGAATTTTTCCGGTAGCTTCTTCTCTTCCCTGAAAGTTTTTTCAAGTGCGTCCAGCGTGATGATTCCAGAGTCATTCAAGGCCTTCCATACGGGTGACTTTTCATTGAAGTGCTTCTTGAACTGTTCTTCATTGTCCGGCATTGCCGCCAGATATTCCCAATCGGGTTCTGGTCCGCCGAAGACATCCATGAGTTCCGTGGCCATCTGGTTCTTGTAGTAGAGGTTGGCGTCATCCATGATATTCCCAAGCTTATGCTGGTATATCCAGCCAAGTTCCTTGTAGAGCACCGGATCGGCGGGATTGTAGTTTAGAGCCTCGTCCCTGATAAGTTCGATCCCCCTCCTCACCCAGCGCCATCTGTCCTCGGCCGACGAGAAAGTCACGGAAATATTGTACGCCATGTTCCATGCCAGATATGCGGTAGCTCCTGTGAAGCGGGGCTGGAGCTTGGTGATCCACGAAGCAAGCTGGACCATTTCGAAATACTGCCCCTTGTCCTGCAGGGAAATCGTCCTGAGCCAGAGAATATCCGCCACAATACCCCTGAAACTTCCGAGCGCCACGGTCGTGAACGCCACGATGGGGGGGGCATTCTCCACCGGATCCGTGTCAGTCAGCTTTTCGGAGACCTTTATGGCGTTTATCTGTTTCTGCACGTAGTTCGTACACAGGACAAAAAGCCCTGTTATGAACAGGAAAACGACAAAAGGTCCGATTATTTTTCTAAAGATGGTCATTTTCTTATGATTGTCCCCAGTTCCCTTCGCCTATACAGCAATATCCCCAGCAGGAAAATTGGAACTCCCCTTAAAATGAAGAATTCGAATATTGTCCTTGCCATGAGGGAGTATTCAATAAGCTCGCCATTCGCCACCGCATCCGAGACTTCAAACTTCTGCATGGGAATTATCCCCCAGAGGATCGTATGGCTCAAAACCCTGGCCGCAGTCTCATGCCAGGCTTCATACTGGCTCACGTCATCATCTTCGCCGAATTCCGTCTCAATGTTGATTATGTATGAGGCGCATATTCCAACAAGGAGATATGACAATACGACAAAGACGGCCGTAGGCATTGACAGGAGGCCGCCGGCGGTACAGGCAAGTCCTGCCAGGAAAAGTATCCTGAGGAAAATCACAAAGACAGCCCTGAGGTAGTTATCCCAGAATGAACCTGCGTTTATTAAAAGCTTCGGCCCGTCTGCAGCCTGGAAATAAACGGGCTTCTGCTCCCTGTCGAAATTCGTGAAGGCGACCGTCACAGTCCCATCCTTGTCGACTACGGCGGGCATCAGCGCCATTTCATGGAATACTCCGCACATCTCCCTTTCAGGATACTGCGACTTGGGAACGAAAACCTCCCTCATCTTGATCTCCTCGCCGGGCTTCCTGTCCTTTTCCTCGTTTTCCGGGACAAATATCTTCACGCTCCATAATCCTTCAGTCTCCCTCTGGTCCTTGGATGATATTTTACCGACATAGATCCTGTATCTGAAATAAAGAGGGGATTTCAGATCCTTTGGAACACCCTTGTAGTCCCAGTATCTGGAGCCTGTCTGACCTGGCTTGACCTCTCCGAGCTGGGCGATGATCTGCTTGCGGAGCTCGCGGAGCATCTTCCTTTTTTCAGCATTCGACAGGTTCTGGAAATTTTCAGCCTGGGCCGACTTCAAATAATCCACCCTTTTCCTATACTCGTCCTTCACCTTCGCATCGATGTCTGGCATGTCAGGCAGGAAAACTCTTCTGCCTACGAGGACTTCGTTGTTGATCCTGGCCTTTTCCTCGGCAGTAAAAGGTTTTTTGTAGAACTGCCAGAGTATGAGACCGTATACTATTCCGGATGAAACAAGAAGAAGGGTGCCGTGGATAAGGACTACACCCAGCCATTTCCCAATCCAGACCTTCATCCTGGAAACAGGCTTGGTGAGCACCATGTGTATCTGGTATGTCTCAAGGTCGTTGGAAAGTATGAAGCAGCCCACCCATATCGTCGAAAGCGACAGTATGAAACCTATTGCGCCAAGGCAGTATTTCAAGGAGACCTGGATATACCCGGAAGCAGTCCCGTCACCAAGAACGGTGTTAGGCAGGATCGCAATCGTAAGCAGCAGCACAAACAGAAGGAGATGGAATATGTGCGATCTCATCGCGGCTCTGCAGGTGAGCTTGATTATTGCAAATAAAGATATCATCGTTCAACACCAATGGGGATAGAGTTTAAAACATCATTTTTCATTCCTGCCAACCTCATCTTTTGTCAATTGCGGGGGTCTGACCCCGTCTTCCCCCGCCTTCTTTTTCGTCAGGATAAACGAAAAAGAATCTGTCCCGGTTTTCATAATATTCCGATGTCAGTACTGGACATCCCATATCTTCAGTTCCTTCTCCAGATATTTGCTAACACGAACTCCGCCGACTGCACGAGTTGATAGTGTATGGTTTAACCCTGATACCCCTGGGGACATATACACGTCCTTCAAAAAATCTTGTTCCACCACTTTTTTCTTTTTACTAAAGTCCCGTTTTCTGTCATTATATAACGTGTCTGCGAACTATTAAATATTTTGATAAATTCGCTTCGTGGTTCCCACTCTAGAAAACATTTCCTGTGCATATTGGAATCAGAATAAGGCCAAAACTTGTTGCTTTTATCGTTTATAAACATACTCATTGCGACTCTATCATCTTTATCACATAAAATGTTGTGACAAATCGAACATTCCGATACTCCAGAAATAAATACAGCCATTATACACCTCCTTCTATATTCTTCCCATTAACGAGAAGGAGTCCGAGTTCCTTGTTATCTTGGATAGAAGAGAGTATTCTGATTTTACTTTTTTCCTGGGATTTCATTTCCTTATTTCATTGTGTCAGTTTTGGGATAATTCAGTCTTAGCCTTCGCATCGCCATCGCATTCAATCAGGACATCGCCTTCCTTGAGGGGGCGGGTCTCGGAGATGCGCTCTAAGGTTAATCCTTCAGTATTCGGATGGTAATCAGAGTATAGAGTGCAACTTACATTTTGGTATTTGTTTCTGCCATCCTTAGTTTTAAAGAATTTGCCAATTAACGAACCTTCTCCTTTTTCAATAAGACTGCATACAGGCATGACAAACCCCAACTCTTCGTGAAAGCCTTTCACACTAAATTTATACATAGCGCAACCTCGTTTAATTTTAATGTATTACTCCTGACTTGTATAATTCCAGAAGCTCTTTTGCATAATTGATTTCTTCCGTCGTCCACCCGTTTTTTGTTGCCAGATCAATAAACTTTTGGTGTGCTTCGATTTCTCCGAGAATCCTATTTTGAGGAGGCATCCAGTTTAGAAGACGATTCTGCTGCGCATGCACAAGTTCTTCAATTATATGAAATCTTGAAGGATTTCTAGGGAAATAGAATATCCCAGGTCTCCCAGGAATAGATCTATATCCAGCATGTGCGTTAATAGCTGACAGTTCCTTTAATGCCGTTTCATCACCAACATGCACGATATATCCCTGCTTCTCAAGTGCCGATACCAGCTTCTCGAACTTGTCCTGCGGATACAGTGGCAGTTGTGAAGGATTGACTGTCTCCTTTATGACTTGTTTTCCAAATGCACCTTCAGTAGCACCCCCCAGCCGTCCCAGCAACTTATTGGCGATCTGCCTTTTTCCAGGAACAATGAAAAACACATCCAGAGCCAGGGAAGTATAGTCCAATCCTTTTTGAAGTCCACTCGTCTTGACAATCATTCCCCGATCATTAAGGGTGTCTCCTGTTACAAACAGCCTAGTGCTTGAACCTGCGACAGGGAGAACATCTTCATATGCGGTTGCGCCAATGCCCTCATAGGCAGACACGGCATATGAATCAGAACCTGCCCTAAGTGAATTCTGCATGATATTCAGAGCCTTGTTCCACATTGAGCTTGAAATTTCATATCCCAGTTTGGCACCTGGGTTGTTCCAAGCCAAAGGTGAATCGAACCCTAGGAAAGAAGACACGGCGTTGATTTTATCTTGAAGCCATCCGATATTCTGCGCCTGCTCTTCCGAGCATCCATAGCGGTCAACCCCGTTAACAGGATCCCCATTTGTCAGAGCGTAAAGATTCACGCCCCCGTTCTCGCCTATCGGATCTCGGCTGATCCACTTGCAGGTCTCAGGCGCATACCACCTCAACCCGTAATCATACAATCCTAATGCACTGTCGTAATACTTTGTCTGGAAGCCGAACGGGCAGTGCACCGTTGTCGATGCCTGGACATTGGAGCTTGCACAGTTCCTGCCATATGGATCCTTAGCCGGAAGCACAGTTTCCTTGCCAGTGGAAGCATCCACCAGCGAGCATACCGTCCCCTTTGCATCCATGAGAGGGAAGA
>JBAQUG010000170.1:0-8888 GCA_049297395.1 Victivallales bacterium
CATCTGCCGAAGAGAAACTCTCGTCATATGCTGATTTCAGGAAATCCGCAAAGACAAGACGCGACTCCGATGCCGGTTTTTCCATTCCTGACGAATCAAGGAAACTTTTCCAGAACGCCATTTCCGGGCCCTGTTCACTGCTCCCGAAGAGAGTCCATTGAACGCGTCCCTTGTCATCCTGAGTCTTGGAGAGTGAAAGCGGAAGGATAAAAACAAAATCTTTTGAGGAAAAATGTCCAGCATGGGCTGAAAGTTCGTCCGGCCAGTATTTGTTTCCGTCAATATTCCTTCTTTTGTGTCCAGCCAGGAAATGACTCGGTTTACCGTTTCCTAGTTCGACAATTGAATTTATGATATGCCTGCAGACATCTTCGAGTCCCGGCCTGAGTTCGCAATGTTCTTCGAATTCGGAAATGTTCCAACCGATAGGATTAAAACAGTTTTTCTGGAACCTGCCGGATGGTTTTTTTCCGAAACGCGGCGGCGGCATGAATTCGGAGTAGGCTGGAATGGAGAACTTTCCATTCTTTTCAAAACACGGAAAGCCTGCAAGCATTTCTTCCCAGGCTTTTATCATGGTGACACACCTTTGACACTGGTTTAGATGGTGATCTGCAATTACCTCATTATGAAGATAGCCAGAGGCGGGGCATAAAGCAAGTATGATGAAAGGAATAGGCACAAAGCCAATGCGCAGCAGGCACAGAGGCACAAAGTTCAGATGTTTGGAAATGCAGGAGTTCGGAAGTTTTCAGAGTTAAAACTTGAAGCCAGAAACTCCGCCTGCGGAATTCGCAATGTCATGCATGTACCTGAAAAGGCCGTCCTTTGAAAGAAGCTCATTGTAGGTGCCGGATTCGACGAGGGATCCTTTGTCCATCACGAGAATCATGTCCGCTCTTTTGAGCGTGCTGATCCTGTGGGCTATCACGATGACGGTTTTGTCCGTAAAAAGGGAATTGCAGCTTTCCTGGACTATCGCCTCCGACTCAGGATCGAGGGCGGAAGTGGCTTCATCAAGGATGACAAGCCTGCTTTTCAGCATCATGCATCGCGCTATTGCGAGGCGCTGGCGCTGTCCGCCGGAAAGCTGTCCGCCGGCCTCACCGACCCTGTGATTGATAGTGTCAGGATAGTCTTTTACGAATTCCCATGCCCTTGCCCGTTTGAGGTTCTCAATTATATCATTGTCGGTGGCGTCTGGGCATGCATACCTCATGTTTGCCGCGATGGAAGTGTCGAAAAGATATGGATCCTGCAGGACAACTCCCCAGAGGGATCTGTATTGGCGGAGAGGAAGATCGCGGATATCTTTCCCGTCAAGCAGTATTGCCCCGGACACAGGATCGTAGAAACGCATTAAAAGGCTTGAGACGGTTGTCTTGCCGCATCCGCTCCTGCCCACCAGTGCTATGGTTTTTCCGGCAGGGATCGTGATATTGAGATCATCAAGAACTGTTTTCTTTTCGTTGTAGCCGAAGCATACCTTCCTGAATTCCAGAGTCCCTTCTATCTTCCCGGGCATTTTAGCGCCTATTTTATCAACGACGGAACTGTGCGTGTCGAGCACTGAAAAGAGCTGGTCGAACGCGGCGTTGGCGCTGGCAAACTGGCCATATACGTTTGTGAGGGACTGGATCATTCCGACAAGGATCCCCTGATATCCCAGGAATGCGACGAGGACACCGAGCGGCTGATTGAGTTCCATCACGGCATATGCACCTCCTACCACCACTGTCGCGGTAATCAGATAGCCGAGTCCTTCAGTGATGAAGCCGAGCTTCATGGATTCGAGGACGCCTTCGAGCCATTTCATCTGGGCCGGCCAGAGCTGGCGTTCAAACTCGTCCTGCACCCTGTCCTCCATCACATACGCCTGGATTGTCTTCTGCCCACGGAGCTTGTCCATGATGATTTCCGTGACATGCATTCCTGCGACATTCGCGGCCTGTGTTTTCCTGTAGATCCTTTTTGAGAGGGAGCGCGCCGCGATCACATATCCTATCGCCCCGACAAGAATCACACATGTAAGAGGAGGACTCAGATAGAGGCAGAATCCCAGGCTGAAAACCAGGCCTGCAACCTGGGTTGTCAGCTGCTGGAACACCACCTGCATGAACGCGCCGAGATTGTTTATTGAGTTTCCAAAGACGCGCTCATAAAGGAAACCCGAGGGATACTTGTTGTGAAAGCGCAGGCACAGCTTCTGGAGATGGCCGAAGCTCATGGAGCGGAGTTCGAAAATTATGTTCTGCTGGATGCTGAACACATGGAACATCGCGAAGAACCACAGCCCCATCCTCAGAAGCTGGGAAGCCACAAAAACACCGGCAATAATCAAGGCGAGTTTAAAGTCCTTCCTCGGGATCGCCTCGTCAATTATGTACTTCGGGAAAAGAGGCATCACTGACACCGCAAGTCCGACAAGCGATACGCATATGGAGGAAAGGATCAGCCGTTTCCGGTAGGGTCTTGCCAGGGGAAGAAATCTTTTTATGACATCTTTCCAGCCATACCTTCTTATTTCAAAGGAGCTTGCCTCTCCATTAATTATTTCATCGTCATTACTATCCATGTCCATATCCGCCATTCCGCATTCCTGCGAGATTCGCAAACCGCCATTGATTTTCGCAACATCCAAAAGATAACCAGAGATGGGGCTTTAATCAAGGAGGGCAGAAAAGAATAGGCACAGAGGCGCAAAGTTCGGAAGTTTTCAACGACAGGGCAATGATTCTAGGAATTGGACGCAGGCTTGTCGAGCATTTCGCGCACTTTGCGGACAAGGGCGTCCCGCAGGAAAGGTTTTTGGAGGAAGGCCATTCCTGGGAGCACCAGCTCTTTCCGGAGGATCGACGAATCCGTATATCCCGACATGTAAATCACTTTGATGCCGGGGCTCATGGAGACCAGCAACGGAGCCAGCATCCCGCCGCTCATCTCCGGCATGACTACATCAGCCAGCAGGAGCTTGATCTTCCCTTCGCCCTGCCGGGCGAGTTTGATGGCTTCAGAACCGTTGCACGCCACCAGCACTGTGTAGCCGTACTCCTCCAGGAGAATGCGGGTCAGATTCCGGACCTGCTCATCGTCCTCCACCAGCAGTATTGTTTCCGTGCCCCTGGGCAGTTCGGCGAATTTTCTGGCCGGATCCGGGGTATCGGTCAATTCCTCTACGCGCGGCAGATAAATCTTGAACACCGTGCCCCGTCCAACTTCGCTTTTGACCGTGATGTGGCCTCCGCTCTGCTTGACAATGCCGTAGGCTGTCGACAAGCCCAGTCCCGTGCCCTTGCCTAGTTCCTTGGTGGTGAAGAAAGGCTCAAACAGATGCGCCTTGATCTCCCTGCCCATGCCGGTGCCGGTATCGGAGAGAGCCAGCTGCACATACCGTCCGGGCGTCACATCCTCGTGTAAAGCCGCATACTCTTCGTCCAATTCCGCGTTCGCCGTCCGGATGGTGAGAGTACCGCCGTCGGGCATTGCGTCACGGGCGTTGACTACGAGATTAGTTATGACCTGCTCGATCTGGCCGGGATCGGCCTTCACGCGTCCCAGGGATGGATCGAAAGTGGTGGTCAGCATTATGTTTTCGCTGATCAGCCGGCGCAGCATCTTGCTCAGGTTTGAGACGAGGTCGTTGATATCCATCACCTTGGGCTGGAGAACCTGCTTGCGGCTGAATGCCAGCAGCTGGCGGGTAAGAGCCGTGGCACGCTCGCCTGCGGTGAAGATCTGTTCAATGTCGTTGCGTATCGGATCGTTCCTGGGCAAGGCCTTCAGCGCAATTTCGCTGTAGCCAAGAATGGCCAAAAGAAGGTTGTTGAAATCATGGGCTATGCCACCTGCCAGCCGTCCGACGATTTCCATCTTCTGGGCCTGGCGGAGCTGGTTTTCGAGGTTGGTCTCCCGGGTGACATCGCGGTTGACGGCGACATAGTTGACGATGCTGCCCGCTGCGTCGCGCACAGGCGAAATGGTGGATTCCTCCTCGTAGAAGCTGCCATCCTTGTGCTTGTTGCTGAAATGGCCACGCCACACATGCCCGGCATCCAACGCCGTCCGCATCCGGCGATAGAACTCAGCGTCCTGTTTTCCGCTCCTGAGAAACCGGGGGGTCTGCCCTATGGCTTCCACGCTGCCGTATCCGCTCCTCTTCTCAAACGCAGGATTGACGTAGAGGATCTTCGAGGCGGCGTCAGTGATCATGATGGTTTCTGTTGCCTGGTCGACTGCGGCTGCCAGCATGCGCAGCGATGCCTCCGTCCGTTCGCGCGCCCGCAGTTCAACCCAGAGGAGGGCTGACAACAGCAGCGCCGTCACGAGTACGAACGCCCATCCCTTGTAAATAGACCACTCCGTACAGGCAGCGGGATCGGGTATCAGGATGATCAGCAGCCAGTCTGATAAAAACACCCATAGTCCTGCAAAGAGGATATATGGCATAACTACACGGGAGATAATCTTTATAATCTGCCTGTTCATTTTCTCACTGCCGTTCTCATGTATGCAATCTACGGTCCATGGGGCCAATAGGAATTTAAACTGTCGTATTCTCAAAAAGATACAAAAAAGATACCCAGCGGTGGAGCATAAAGCAAGCAAGGCAGGAGAAATTATGCACAGAGTTCTTTGAGGACAGGTGTCAACCGCCATACAATATTCGGGAGTTCGGAAATGCGAAAGCGCGGAAGTTAACCCGGAAATACCATCAAGCACATGGCTATAAACATGCCGATGAAGTATAATATGACTGAACCCAGGCAGTAAAGAACAAGGAATCCCGATGACTGGCATGGAATTTGAAGAACCGGACAACAATAGCGACAAGCTGGAGCATTTCTTCAGGCTTCTGAACGGATGCATCGAGCAGAACTCCTTTGTCAAGCTCATCCTCGGCAAGTACCGCGGAACTGAAACTGATCTGAGGGCAGTCGAAATCAAACTGGTCACAATCAAGGGCCAGGATTCCATGTCGTTCGCCTACAGCTACAAGACAAAGGACATCACAAAGAATTTTTCTGTCAGGGGCGGAATTGAAACCGTCCGCGGTCTTCTTGGACAGGATTTCAAAAGCGCCCACCTGTTTTCATTGAGCAAGGACGTCCAGCTTGAATTCAGCAAGAGGGACAGATGCATTTTGAACTGCAGCAAACCGACATGCAGCGATGTCCCTGTCAAAAACCACAACCGCGAAAAGGAGCGGATGATCCATCAGGGCAGTTCCTTCCTGACGGCCCTGGGAATCACTGACGAGTCCCACAAGGTTCTCCCATCCATGGCCAGGAAATGGAAACAGATCAACGTGTTCCTTGAGATTTTCCAGCGGGCCCTTCTCTCATCACAGCTTGCCAGGAACAAGAATATCAGCGTGGTCGATTTCGGATCCGGAAAAGGATATCTGACATTCGCCGTCTATGATTTCCTGCGAACTTCGCAGAAGATGGATGCGAAGGTTACCGGTGTTGAGTTGAGGGATGAACTTGTACGGCTCTGCAGCGATGCCGCCAGCAGGCTTGGGATGGACGGACTGCAATTCTGCCAGGGAGATCTCAAGAGCTACAATCCCGGAAAGCTCCAAGTCATGATTGCCTTGCATGCCTGCGACACCGCCACGGACCTGGCAATCCATATGGGCATCCGTTGCGGTGCGGAAATCATCATGTGCGCACCTTGCTGCCACAAGGAAGTGAGGCCGCAGATCAGCGTCCCTCCTGCATTGAAGGGGATACTGCGTTTCGGAGTGCATCTCGGACAGGAGGCTGACATGGTGACCGACAGTCTGAGGGCGCTTCTCCTTGAGGCATCCGGCTATGAAGCCCAGGTGTTCGAGTTCATCTCGCTTGAACACACCGGCAAAAACAAGATGATCCTTGCTGTCAGGAGAAACGGCGCTCCGGAAAAAAAGGAAGAAGCGCTTTCACAGATAAAAGCGATAAAGGATTTCTACGGCATCAGAAAAATCACGCTTGAGACATTGTTGAAAAACTGACCATTCAACCATTTTCCTACTTAGGAGTCGTGCAGAAATAACATTTACATTTGGCGGAAAATACAGGTGTTTGTGTTCGAGTCGCGAGCTCCGCGCGTATGGTACATACGCAAGGGGGGAAGCAACCTGGAAAACTTAACCGGCTTTGCCGGGACTTTTATGGAACGCCACCAACCTGGTGGCATAATGTTTGGCGAAGGAAGTGGAAAAAAAGAAGAAGAATGCCGGCAAGTTGCCAGCGATCCAAAAATACAAATTCCTATACGATTAAATTATCAGAAATGCCTTTCCAATAATTCTCATGCATCTCCATGGCTTTTGTGTTATTTTGAACAGGCGCAAAGGCATCCGCCCTGAGCCGAAGCATATATGAGGAGATCCAGAAACAACTTCCTCCTGCAAAAAACAGGAGGAAGGGAGTAAGCTTCCAGACGGCAGGCTGCCGACGCCCTTGAACTCCCTATTTCCCCTCGGGGCCAATAGTGTATTCCGGCGCAAACCCGGTCAGCTTCACAGCCTTGTCTATGCTCACCGCCGTCTCAGCCCCCTTTATTTCCTTTTTAAATGTCCTTACATCAGGGAAGAAGATGCTGATGAGCCTTTTGGTTTCATAGCCCATACCGTTATTGGCGGCGCATATGAAAAGCGGATGCGCCCCCTCGACATCCGCCTGGAGCGATTTGAGCACTGACTGAGCGCAGTCGTTGAAGTCAAGGTATGTCCAAAATTCCTTCCCCGACCACAATATGACATTCTCCATTACCAATTTCATCTGTATGGGAGGGGCGTCCTTTCCCAGTATCCTCCTTTTTTTCACCTCCTGGTTTATGGATTCCATATTCCTGAAGACTTCATCCATCAGATGAAGCCTTTCTTCAACGCCCATCTCCTCGAGTTCATTGATCGCCTTCATGGCAAGCTCCTTGTCCTTGAACCAGAACTTCAAGTTGCTGGTGTCTATGACGCTGGGGAATCTCAGTGAAAAGCTGGACAATGAATCCTTGTTCCAGAAGTATTCCGCAACTTCCTCGCCCATCTTCTTGGAAAGCGCATAGGGATCGGTCAACGAGGAAGGATGCCCTTCGTCGATCGGGAAATATTGGACTTTGAACTTCCTTATATTGTAGGCTGCGCCCAGCGCGTTGATAGAGCTGGCCTGTACGATCTTCTTCACTCCGTTCTCGACGGCGGTCCTGAAGACATTGAAGGTCCCGAGGACATTTATCCTGATGATCTCCTGGGAGGTCCCCATTTCAGGGCCCGGCAATGCGGCAAGGTGGACAACGGCATCCGCGCCCTTCATGTGCCTGAGAAGGAAATTGAAATCGTTGATGTCGCCGTTGGCATATTCGACGCCAGGGAGCTTCTGCTCGGGTACGGCCCTGTCAAAGGCCTTCACCTGCAAACCAGAGGACGCAAGCTTTCTGACGACAGTCTTTCCGATACGGCCCGAGGCTCCTGTCACGAACACTTTCATTCCCGACGATATGATCATTTTTATTTTCTCCTTGATAAATTGGATTTTGCGTATTGCCAATATACTACTTTCCCTTGGAATAAAAGCAAAGATTGAAAGGCAGGCATATGGAGAGGGTGCGGAAGCTCGGGGGTTTTTGGACGGTAATGACAAACGCATCCATCTTCGTCCTCCGTGACGGACTGCGCCGGACACCACAGGAGGAGGAGACGGGGCGTCATTCGGTTCTTCGATATTCGATTACTCGATCATCAGGCTGTTTTCGCGCGACTGACAACGAGTTCACACATGCAGTATGTCCTTTATCCTCTCCAGGAGGATGGCCGGGTTGAAGGGTTTCTCCATGACGCAGAGCGCCCCGGCTGCGAGCATTTCCCTGATGTCGTTGTCGCGGGCGAACCCTGTCAGCACCATCGCCTTGATTTCGGGATTGATCTTCTTCATGTTCAGGAATGTCTCGTATCCGTCCATGCCCGGCATCTTCATGTCCAGGATCACCAGGTCTATGTCGGCATACAGCTTGGAATAGTATTCTACGGCATCCTCACCGCCGCCGCATGTGATGATCCTGTACCCCAGAGGATGCAGCATGTCGGACATCATGCCGCAGAAGTTCCCTTCGTCGTCAACTATGAGGATTCCATAGGTCTTCACGGTGCTTTGCGGTTCCGGGCGCCCGACTGCCTCCACCCTCACCCGTCTGAGGCAGTCCTGGCAGATCCCGTAGTCCGGTGTGATCCTGTCGCCATATGGGATCTGCCATCTCCTGGTGTCGAACACATTCCTGCACCATGAACATATCACTGGAATTGTCTTCTCCTCCGGGCCGAACATGACTGTGAATGATTCAGTGTCGTTCATGGTACACCTCCTTGAATGCGTTCCGTAAAAGCTGCATATGCGGGCAAGGCCGCGCTTCTTACAAACTCCCGATGTAATTTATCCTTAATTCCGACTGAGTCAAGCGTCTGCTTTCCGATACGTTTCAACTGCCTTGCCGGCAATGGAATAATTACACTGGCATGGCCGGAGGGGAAGCGGATAGACGGAAGATGGCTACGGACAAGACGGTGGATTACGAGGCCGGAATCTTGACTTTACGGGAGTACATGTTCTATTCCAGCATATGTGGATGACAATATAAAACAGGGATTTAACGATGCAAAGAATCAACTCAGGGACAACTCGTACTTGCAACACTTCCGTCGGAACACTGAAAATAAAAGGCAATACCAAGTTACAGGAAAATGACAAGACAAGCAAATACAGGCTTACAGAGCCCCAGATCATTTACACTCCCACAAGGATGCTGAAGCTTGATGGTGATGTCTGGTTTCACAAGAATGGCAAGATCCGTTCAGGTTTTCTTTCCGAACCTCACATCGTCGACACGATTTCGGGGATGCTAAAAATAAAAGG
>JBAQUG010000171.1:0-23625 GCA_049297395.1 Victivallales bacterium
GCCTTGAAGAGCGGATCCTCTCCATTGCTTTTAGCCTCTGCGGGAGTGGAAATTTCAGGATTTCCGACGTTGACAGCCTGTTCTCCGGCCTGCCCGGCGGAAACACATATTGTCAGTAGCAGGATAAAAATCGGGAAGAAGTTCTTCATTGGGGGATGGCGCCTGATTTTAATGTTTCCTGGAGTTCGGCGTCGGCGGCTCTGACCTTGTCCGACTGTTTCAAACGGTGTTCCTTGAGTTTTCCAGCGAGGGATGCATCTGAAAGGGCCAGGATGGAAACAGCAAGAAGGGCGGAATTGTCTGCGCCGGCTTTTCCTGCGGTGACAGTCGCCACCGGGATTCCAGGAGGCATCTGCACCATCGCAAGCAGGGCGTCGAGTCCATTGAACGGCTCGCATGCCATAGGGATGCCTATCACAGGCAGGATTGTGTGTGCGGCTACGACTCCGGCGAGATGTGCGGCCATTCCTGCGGCGCAGATTATCACCTTGATGCCGTTCTGTTCGGCCTCGGCTGCGAATTTCGCGGCTTCCATGGGGGTTCTGTGGGCCGACATTATCTTTGCAGTATGGGGCACGCCGAAATCCCTGAGTATTTCAAAGGCGCGTTTGAGGTTGGGAAGGTCGCTCTTGCTTCCCATGATGACTGCGACTTGGGCGGTTGTCTTCATAAATTTCTGGCCTCCGGATTATCCTGTGATCGTATTGGCGTCTTCCAACTTGTAAACCATGGAATATAATCTCCCTATCCCACTTTCAAAACACAGTATGCAAGTTTTTTTGAACTCAAAAAAACTAAAAATATCCTATTGAACAATTATACCTGAAAAACAGAGGTTCCGTTGATTTTATTTGCTTTCAAGATTAGATTAAGTACTGCGTTGAATTTAAAATCACTTAAATGACAATATCAAAAACAGGAGGGATACATGAGAATGCAATGCTTGATGGCCGGGATCTTGTTCTCAGTTCTGGTGCTCGCCGGATGCCAGAGCGCGCCGGAAGGTGATGTCGACAGCATCCTCGCGAAAATGAGGAAGGCGGTGGATCCGGAAGGCAAATCCGACAATATAACAACCCAGGTCGTCACATCCCACGTGAATGCCCCCCAGATCAAGGATGGCGAAATGGTGGTCGAAATCAAGTACCCAGCTGGAATAAGGATTAAAGCCCAGTCCAAGGACGCCATTTTCATGAAGGGATATGACGGGAAGAGCGGTTGGGAGTTCTCCACCAGGAACGGACTGCGTGAAATAAAAGGCAAGGAACTCGACAACCTGAAGTTCCAGATAGTCTTCCTCTCCCCTAAAGAGAAGGCGAAGCAGATTTTTGAATCAATCACGCTTGACGGAGAGGAGACCGTCAGCAGGAAACCTTGCTACAAGCTTGTCTGCAAGCCTCTCCCCGCATACAGCATGGAACCAATCAATATTTACGTCGACAAGAAGACTTTTTTCGTAGCCAAGACCGAGGAAGTCCATGTCGGACCGAAGGATGAGCCGATAGAAATGACCAGGTATTTCATGGATTATGAAAAGACCGACGGGGTCTATTTCCCGATGAAGATAATTTCCGAGGCGAACGGCAATATCGTTGAACTTACCGTGAGATCGGTTGAGTGGAATGAGGATCTCAGCGACACCGCATTCGACATTCCGGATGAAATCAAATAACAACCTTATCTATAAGAAAGGATTAAAATTATGAAATACCTGCTTAATAGCCTGCTGTTGATATCAGTTGTCTTCTTCTGTTTTGCCGTGTCCGCCGGCAACCTGACCCTGCCTGACAAAAGAGTCCTTGAAAACGCATATGTGATGTCGGAAAGGCCGGATGGACTGGAGATTGGACACAAGAACGGAGTGATGTTTGTAAGTTTCACCGATCTTCCTGAAAGCGTCCAGAAGAAATACCACTATAATCCCGATGCCGCCGCGAAATACGCGGCCCAGGTGGCCGAGGCGAAGGAAAAACGCAGGATGGACCAGGAAAAACAGAAAGCTGAACAGGCCAGGGTTTTTGCAGAAGATCAGAAGAGGACCGCTGAAATGCAGTATGAACAGCTTGGCCTTGAGATCCAGCAGTACCAGTCCAGGATTGCCTTCCTTAAACCGGAGATTCCAAGACTGGAGCAGCGCTACACCGAACTCCTCAGCAAATCCTCCCAGATGATGCTTGACAACCCAGTCATGAACCAGACTGTTTCAGGTGGAAATTACGCATGGAATGGCGGTTTCATAACAACCGGTGGCGGACAATCGGCAGTCAAGAAGAAGGCCATAAAGCAGATCTCCGATGAAGCCGCCGACGCCAAGGAGACGTTGGATGCCTACACCAGCGAACTCCAGCAAAAAGAAAACAAGCTCATCGTCATGAAGGACGCATACGACAAAATGAAAGCCCAGAAGGCGGCAGGGAATTAAATAGTCGTCGGTAGCTAGTTGCCAGTCGCTGGAGATGGATTTCTAAATAAATGTAACACAGGCATCCTGCCTGTGAAAAGGAAAGTAGTGCAGGCGTTTCGCCTGTTTTACACAAAATTCAGCAATCACAGGCAAGATGCCTGTGCTTCATTTTTGTAACTATCAACTGACGACCGACGACTGTCGACTAAATCTTGATCGTCTTCCCCGAGCTGTCCGACTTGAAGCAGCTGTCGAGATATTCCTGCACTTTTGCGGCGGCCGCAAAGTCCGGGAGAGCGTTGGTGCCGGTCCTGATGCTCTTGACGAATCTATGGTAGATGTTCGGAGTTTTGGGTGCTTTGACAGTCTTCCATTTAAAACCATTGATATCCTTTTGTCCAGCGCAGATTTCAAATTCCCCCCAGCTCTTGTCAAGATCCATGCAGATCGCGCCTTTTGTTCCGAATACGCGGAGACGCAGGCTGTTGGCATGGCCGGTCGCCCACCTTGATGAATGTATGGTTCCCATGGCTCCATTCTTAAATTCCACAAGGGCGCAGAATGAATCGTTGGCGTCAAGTTTCATCCCGTTGACGGTGTCTGTCCCCAGGCCCTTGTCAAAAGTCTTGAGCTTGCAGTCGATATTCTTGATGTCCCCGCAGACGAAGGTCATGAAGTCAAAGATATGGACGCCGATGTCGCCGAGGTCGCCCTTGCTTCCGGCTTTCGTGCACAACCTCCACAGCAGTCCCGGTGACTTGCGCCAGTCTCCCCAGCCTGTGCTTGTGAGCCATGACTGCAGGTAGCTGGCTTCGACATGGCGCAGATCGCCGATGGCGCCTTTGCGTACGAGTTCGGAGACTTTCTGGAGGGCCGATGAGGACCTGTATGAGAAGTTGACCATGTTTATGACGCGTGCTTTTTTCGCGGCTTCCACCATCTTCCATGCGTCGCCGGCATTCGTTGCCAGAGGTTTTTCACAGAGTATGTTGATCTTGCGCCTGATGATCTCCATGCTGGTGGGATAATGGGCGGCATCGATTGTCACGTTTGTCACAGCATCAGGCTTTTCCTTGTCCAACATCTCCTTCAGATCGGTGTAGACTGCAGGAATTCCGTGCTTCTCCGCGAATGTCGCAGCCGCCTCTTTGCGGATGTCGCAGCAGGCAATGAGCTTCACGCCTTTGATCTTCTTGAATTCGTTCGCATGTGCATTGGCCATTCCACCGGTGCCCAGAACGCATAACTTGATCATTTTAAATCCTTTCATTTAGAATAGAAGGAATGCAGGAGACAGAATATAGAATACAGGAATCAGGATGGAATTTCAAATTTGAAGGATTCCCTGGGTTTTAATCAATATAAGTATGTTGGGCTTTAGCCCGACAGTTCTTGTACGCTTTAATAGAAGTTCTGTCTTCTTTATTGTCGGGCTAAAGCCCAACATACTTATGAGGTAAATACGTTGCTATACCTTTGTGTCTCCGTTGCTGCTTTTAATTCTCATCCATCCAGCAATCCATTCATCCAACCATCCATTTCTTCCTTCAGCTCCTATGCCTGCGGTGGCTGGCCCAGTAACCCTGCTTCCGCTGATTGTCTTCTCGCTGGGCTTGGGGTCTTGGAGCACCGCCGCCATGATGCGGTCTGCCATGACTGGATGAATGACCTTGCCTATTGGCTGGCGCAGATGCCGGAGCGGGTATGTCGGCGCCATACGCAAAGCCTTCAAGAGTCTTCTTCTCGACCTTTGCTCCAAGACGGCGCTCGATGTCGCGGACTTCCGATGCGTCTTCTGAGGTGATGAATGTTATGGCGTCCCCTGAACGTTCGGCGCGGCCGGTCCTGCCTATGCGGTGGATGTAGTTTGTCGCCGTATCCGGAATATCGTAGTTTATGACATGCGAGATGCTTTCAATGTCCAGCCCCCTGGCGGCGATATCGGTCGCAACAAGGATCTTGACCTTGCCTGAACGGAATCCATCCAAGGCGAGCTTCCTCTGGTTCTGCGATTTGTTCGCATGCATCAATGAGACGACATGTCCGGCTTTTGTCAGGGCATCCCTGAGCCGGTCAGCCCTGTGCTTTGTACGCGTGAAGACCAGGATCGACTTATGATCCATTTTCTTGAGAAGGGCGACAAGGAGGGCGGTCTTCTGCATTTTCGGGACAGGATAGAAGCAGTGGTCTATGGTTTCCGCAGGTGCTTCAATGTCTATGCTTATGCGTTCCGGGCTTCGCATATGGTGTTTTATGAGCTGCATGAGCTCGGGAGCGAACGTGGCTGAGAACAGGAGCGTCTGGCGTTTTTCCGGCAGACCTGAAATAATACGTTTGATATACGGCAGGAATCCCATGTCGAGCATGCGGTCAGCCTCGTCGATCACCAGGATTTCCACGGTCTTCAGGTTGACATAGCCTCTGCCCATATGGTCGAGCATTCGGCCGGGACAGCATACGATTATGTCGGTTCCATCGGTAAGGGCGCGTTTCTGATCATTCATCCCGACTCCTCCGTAAACAACGGCCGATCGGATGTTCGTGTTCTTCGCAAGTGCTTTCACGACTTCGCGGATCTGCTCGGCGAGCTCGCGTGTCGGCGTGACTATCAGGGCCCGCAGTGAACGCGGATGCGAATGGCCCTGGAGAAGATGGTTGAGCATCGGCAGTACGAATGCCGCAGTCTTGCCCGTGCCGGTGGCTGCGGTACCGATGATGTCCGATCCCTTCATGCATATTGGAATAGCCTGCCGCTGTATGGCGGTGGGTATTTTGAAATTGGCCTGTTCTGTTGCCTGGTAAAGCCTGGGATCAAGATTGAATTGTTTGAAATGCATATAATTATCCTACTCCTATCATTTTTTTTATTGTAAGACCTATAGCTTTTGCCAATAGAGGCGGAACAGCATTCCCAACCTGTCCATATTGTTCTGTAATAGAACCATGAAAATGGTAGCTGTCGGGAAAGGACTGTATCCTTGCTGCTTCTCGTATGGATATTACACGATCAAAACATGGGTGAAAGAAAGAGCCCCAATGGGGGTCACATTTCGTTAAAACAGTTGAGCACAAACCATCGGGATCTAGTCGGCCATAGCGTTTTGTATGGTCGCTGCGCCGAGCTCTTTTTAACCCTTCAGGCAACAATGTGTGTGGAATGTCCCTCCAGCTTCCACCTTGCGGGATATGTTTTAGTCGCTCCATGTTTATATCAGCTAATTTGGCGCAATAATGGTTGAAAACATGTTTGCTGTTTTTTCTAAGATATTCCTGGTATTCGTTTTGAGGTTCTGATAAATATTTTTGTTTTTCAATAATTTTACCCGGCGCTATCTCTGGTAAATCCGACAATGCATCATTTACAGCTGTGTGCGACTTTAGTTGACCTTGAAAAAGCGGTAAAATCGGTATGCAAAGTTCTTTTGCGCCAGTAAAATTAGCAATAGCTTTTGCATCGTATTGTGGGTCTGGAAAATCAATGCGATTGCATATTGATTTCTTGATGGCAATAAATATCGTCCGAAATCTCATTTGAGGAACGCCGTAATGTCCTGCGAATAATATCTTGTGACTTACGGTGTAGCCCAATTCAGATAATTCATTATATATCTGATTTACTACAGTGCCTTTACCCAACGAAACAATACCTGGAACATTTTCAATCAATATTCCCCTTGGCCGGAGTAAAGCTGCAATACGCAGAAAATCTTTAAATAGATGATTTCTTGGATCGTCTAATGATCGAATTGGAGCATTAACAGAAAAACCTTGGCATGGGGGACCTCCTGCGAGGAGATCAATAGAATCTATTTCTATCCCATTTTTTAATAAAAATTCTCTTTCACATAGTTTTCTGATATCTTCGACAACAACAATAGTATCCGGATGATTGTTTTTGTATGTCGATGCATATTGAGGTATAATTTCATTTGCCAAAACAGGCTTGAACCCCGCCATTTCTAGACCGCAGGAAAGGCCGCCTGCGCCAGCAAATAAATCAACAAGTGTTAGTTTTTTCATATTCAATCTTAATATTAAAAAAAGTCATATTTGAGGCAAATATTCCACATACAGTTAATGAACACGGAAGTGTCGGATAATCAAGCCAAATTTGTTGGAGTTGCCGGAGCTCTTATAAAACTTGATTCGTTCTGTTATTTCTTCTCTCCGATCGAATAGAGCGCCGCCCAGGCTTCCTTGAGTTCGTCCTCGCCCATGGGCGTGAATGCGGTCGCCGACTGGAGGCTTTCGGAGATGTCCTCGGGAATGTCGTGGATGAATTCGGATGGCAAGTCATGTTTTATTATTTCCGGGAGAGATGTTCAAGATCATCTAGATCTTTATATCTGCCGGCCGCTTTCTTGTTTTTGAGCAAATCCGGCAGGCTGATAAGATGAACAGAAATCCCGTCGATTTCAACTGCACTGTGATTTTTGTAGCAATCTGCAAAGCTCACTCCGGAAGCATCAGTTATTATCTCTATCCTCATAGGTGGAATTCCCATTCGAATTATTCTGTCTTTTTCAAGAAACAAGGATGCTGTAAGGTCTGGAGCATTCAATCCAAATCGATGGAAAACCTTAAGCGCCTTTTCAGCATTTTCAGTTGATATGGCAATCCAGATATCCATGTCAGCGGTCGCGCGTGGATAACCATAATATCCCACGGCATATCCGCCCACAAGAAGATATTCAAGTCGCTCTTCGTTTAGTAACTTCAAGAATTCTTTGAAGTCTTGGGGGAGTTGAGCCGTAGCCATAGATAATCTGCCGGTTGATTTCGAGTTCTTCAAGTCTTTCAATGGGGGATTTATCCCTCCAAAAACGATGCTCATCCGATTCCCCTAATTTGGAAATCGAAAAAAATGCCCGATTAACTCGATATTTTTCACTTTCCTTCTTCATGGGGGGCAATATATGCCTATTTACATATATCTCCAATAAGATATGAACTTATTTCTTCTCGCCGATCGAATAGAGGGCGGCCCAGGCGTCCTTGAGCTCTTCCTCGGCGAGAGGCTTGAATGCGGTGGCCGACTGGAGGCTTTCGGAGATATCCTCGGGAATGTCGTGGATGAATTCGGACGGCCTCTGTATCGTCGTCTTGCCGTAGCGCATCCTGCTGCGGGTATGGACAATATGCACGTTCTTCCTAGCACGGGTCAGCGCCACATAGAACAGCCTGCGTTCCTCTTCGGAAGTCCCCTCCTGCATGGCTCGCTCGTGAGGGAAGATATTGTGTTCCATGCCGGGAATGAACACATATGAGAACTCAAGTCCCTTCGCCGCATGGACGGTCATCAGCGTCACGGAGTTCTTCTTCTTCTCTTCATCCTCATCGACCTTGTCGCTGTCATCATAGAGGGCGTATGTCTCAAGGAACTCCAGCAGCATAGGAGGTGAGCTCGCGCCTCTCTCATAAGATGCGATTGCGTTGACAAGTTCGTATATGTTGTCCCTGCGCCTTTCGGCCTCCTCCCTGTCCTTGTAGAGCTTCAGGATTCCCTCGATGAAATTCAAATCCTTGAAATATGCCATCGCCTTGTCGGAGAGGTTTCCGGGTTCGGAAAATTGTTCGCGCCATTTCTTCAAGGTGGCATACATGTTCTTTGCGCCTGAACTGGCCTTGCCTGTCAGATCCTTCAGGAATTCGTCGTTTCCGATAAGTTCGGCATACGGCGTGAAAGTTATATGCTGCAGCTTCTTGAGGCTGTCTATCGCCTTGTCGCCGATGCCGCGCGGAGGGACGCTCAGTATCCTGAGGAAACTCTGGTCGTCCTTGGGGTTCACCGCAAGCTTGAGGTATGCGATGGCGTCGCGGATCTCGCGCCTTTCGTAGAAGGATTTCGATCCGACGAGCCTGTACGGGATCTGCGCATCCCTGAGCGAGTTCTCGAACAGCCGCGACTGATGGTTAGAACGGTAAAGGACTGCGAAATCGCAGTACTGGGTTCCGGGATCGCCGGCAATTGTGTCGAATATTGCCTCGGCGACATATCTGGCCTCTTCCTCGTCGCTTTCAGCCCTGATGATTTTAATCTTCTCACCCTGTCCGCATTTCGACCACAGCTCTTTTGCACAGCGTTCGGCGTTCCTGGATATCACGCTGTTAGCGGCCTTGAGGATATTGTTGGTGCATCTGTAATTCTGTTCGAGCTTGATCTCCTTGGATTTCGCAAAGTGGCTCGGGAAGTCGAGGATGTTCTTCATGTCGGCGCCGCGCCAGCCGTAGATGCTCTGGTCGTCGTCGCCGACTACGCAGAGGTTCTGCTTCTTCCCCGCGAGGAGTTTGACCAGCTGGAACTGCAGGTAGTTGGTGTCCTGGTATTCATCGACAAGAAGATGGGTGTATTGTTCGTTGTATTTCTCGAGTATTTCTGGATGATCCTGCCAGAGACGGACGGTTAAAAGGAGGAGGTCGTCGAAATCCAACATGTTCTGGTTGTGCAGGATCTGCGTATATCGCTCGTAGACCTGCCCGGCCTTGATTTCAATATCGCTTTCCGCGGCACGGCTGACATCCTGCGGCGTCATCATCTTGCCTTTCGCGCGGCTGATGAACGATATGCAGACCTCCGGGCCTATCTCTGTCTTGTCAAAACCCGCCTCTATGATGGCCTGCTTCATGACGCCGGCCTGGTCGGAATCGTCGGCGATAGTGAAGTTGGTGCCGAAGCCCAGAGCCTTTATGTCCTTCCTGAGCACCCTGCAGCAGAACGAATGGAATGTGCCAAGGAAGACCTTCCTGGAGTTCCCGCGTTCCACAAGCCTGTCGAGACGTTCGCGCATTTCCTGCGCGGCCTTGTTCGTGAACGTCATGCCCGCGATGTTCTCAGGCTTGATACCGTGGATGATCATGTTCGCTATCCGGTAGGTGATGACGCGCGTCTTGCCGGTGCCGGCACCCGCGAACACGAGGACGGGCCCGTCAATTATGGCGACAGCCTTCGCCTGTTCCGGATTGAGCTGCTTCAGGAGATCTTTTGAAATATCGGACATTGATATATTTTGAACACCGGACATCCAATTTCGAATTAAATTCCTGATTCTAATTTGGACGTTGAGAGTTGAATGTTGAAAGTTCGTTTTACTATTTTTTAAACTGTCTTGACTGCGAAATCGAATCCCTTGTCGGATTCCACCACTGCCGCCGCAGTCACTGGGTTCTCAAGCTGGGCGAAGACCCCCTTGCTGATCACGTATTCACATGCGGTCTCGGAGGTTCCGGCATTGAATTTCTCATCGCTATAATGGGAACACGGGTAGGTGTGCTCGTACGTGGCGACATAATATGCCTTCCCCGGCTCAAGTGCGAATTCCGCAACATGGATCGAACCCTTTTTCACGATCGCCAGCCATCCGAGATTGGAACCCTTCTCGACAACGGCCGAGATTCGCGGCGTGTTATAGCTGTCCTTCTCGTAGTCCAGCGCGAGCATGCTGAGCGCAAGCGCGTCGCGCGCCGACATTCCGGAGAGGATCTTTTCCGTTATGGGATCCGTGTGCGAACCGTTCGTGGCGACCGCGAATTTCCCGGCGATCCTGACGCAGTTGTAGGCGATATACGGATTCTTGTTCAGATCATCCTCGAAACCCTTGCGCGGCATGATGGAGACGACTTCGCCCTTCAGACGCGCCTCACGGTTCGGGAACGAACGCGAAGACACACGGTACATCGCGGCGGATTTACCGTCCGGCGTCTTGCCTATGGCAACTATTCTTCCTACGTACATGGCATACCTCTTATAAATTTTATTAGTTGAAGCTTGGCTTCCGGTAAATAAAATTTATATAATAACACAAAGACGGCAAGGGGCAATAGAAGAAAATCTTATTTGCAAATCATAAATTACAGAAACAAGATTGCATTTCTGACAGCTTGCTGAAAGTTATTCCCATGCCGACACGGTCAAAGGCATAAAACTGCGGATAAAATGAAAATTCTCATCTTGTAAGTCCCCCCTGAAGTACATTTTACTGGCAGAAACATGTTTTACACGCTAGGTTTATTGTTTGAAACTTGAATCTGGATGAAATACTTTGGTGTAGAGTGTTTGTACCGGTTTTTCGGAAACTTGGACACTCGGTCACTTCTTAACTCGGCCACTAAAACTAGCAAAGGGAAAATATGGATAAGATAATCAAAAAAGCCAAGGAGGTTTTCGATATTGAGATCGAAGGTCTCAAGAGCGTGCGCGACCGGCTCGACGGGGAATTCATCGAACTGGTCAATACCTGCATCAAGGTTCTTGACGGCGGCGGAAAGATCGTCCTCAGCGGCGTCGGCAAGAGCGGGCATGTAGGCCATAAGATCGCTGCGACTCTCGCAAGCACAGGCTCTCCGGCAGTCTTCATGCATCCCGTCGAAGCTATGCACGGAGACCTCGGGATCCTCCAGAAGAGCGACATCCTCATCGCCTTGAGCTACAGCGGGGAGACCGAGGAACTGCTCTCGATCCTCCCGTCCGCGAAACGCATGGACATCCCGATCGCCTCAATTACAGGGGATCCCGATTCCAAGCTCGCGCAGTGGAGCAGCATTGTAATAGCGATGACAGTTCCCCAGGAGGCATGTCCCTTCAACCTTGCGCCGACCACCACCACCACCGCGCTGATCGCCATGGGCGACGCGCTTGCCATGACGCTCATGCACGTCAGGAAGTTCAAGAAGGAAGACTACGGCCGCCTGCATCCTGGAGGCGCCATCGGCAAGGCCGTGACTCTCCGTGTCAGCGATATCATGCGCACCGGCGATCGGCTCGTGCTTGTCCAGCCTGGTACGTCCGTGAAGGACACTCTGCTGCGGATGACCAGGTCAAGATGCGGTTCTGCAATTGTCATCGACAAGGCGGGAAAGCTTCTTGGAATATTCACCGACGGCGATTTCAGAAGGCATGTGGAACATGATCTGAAGGTCCTCAACAAGTCGGTGTCGGAGGTCATGACAAAGAACCCCATGTCCGTCAAGTCGACCGATCTCGCAGTCGAGGTGCTGAAGATAGTGGAGAAAAAGCTCATTGACGACATCATAGCCGTAGATCCCAGGGGGAAAGTAGTCGGCATAGTCGACATCCAGGATCTGCCTGGACTGAAGCTGATGTGAAGTAACTCGGGCATTCCTGCCCGAGATTTGTTATTTGTAACTCGTAACTTGATGGAACGCCACCAACTTGGTGGCATGGTATTGAAAACCGGGGAGAATAAGAAAGATGCCGGCAAGTTGCCAGCGATCCGAAAATACAAATTCCAATACGATAAAATTATAAGTCAGGAGAAAATACAAATGCCGGCAATCCAGCATGTGGCCTTGAACTGCAGGGACTTGAAAAAGACGGAAGCCTTCTACACGAAGCATTTCGGATTCAAAAGAGCCAGAGTTTTCAATGCCGGAACTCCGGACGAGTTTCTGCTTCTGAAACTGGACAAGTTCCGCGTCGAACTTTTCCCTGCGAAAAATACTGGGGATCTCCAGCAGTCAGTCCAGCCTCTGGGATTCCAGCATATGGCTTTCGAGGTCGAAGATATTGAAGAAGCTGTAATGAAATTGAATGCCGACGGAGTGAAGACCGAAAACATCATCGACTGCTCCTCAATAATAAAAGGAATGAGGATATGCTTCTTCCATGATCCCGACGGCAACCGCCTTGAACTGATGGAAGGCTACAAGGATCAGTTTTGATGCGAAGACAATGTAGCACAGGCATCTTGCCTGTGTCTTGATTCTTGTTTGAGACAGGCAATCCTACATAAATAAATTTAGATTTCCAAGTTAGGGAGTTTTTATGGATGATAAACAGGATCCAATTCAGCAGATAAATAGCCAGCTTGGCAGGCCTGTTGCTCCGACGATGGGGAGTTCCATGGTCAGGATCGCCTGGATAATTGCGATATTCACAAGCATCCAGTTCCTTGTATTCATGTTTGTCTTCTACAAGATCTTCTCGAAGCCGTTTGATTCCGTGGGGAAGATGCTCAATACGAAAATGGATGTCACCCAGACTTTCGTCGGCTACACCGAACAGCAGAAGAAGGTCCAGCATCTGCTTCTCGTCAAGATCACCAGGAATGAGATCAACAGGAAGGAATACAGGTTTTCAAGCCCCTGGATCATGGAGGGCAAGACGCTGAGCACCGCTGTAATGGAAGTCAGGGCTCCAGTCGCCTACAATTATTATGTCGACATGAAAGGTTCCTGGAAGATAGTCTGTGAAAATGAGACCCTCACGATAACAGCGCCGAAACTGCAGGTCGAGGAGCCCGCGACGGATCTGAGCCGGATGGAGACGCGCATCGACAGCGGCAAGCTGATCTTCGGCGAGCAGGCCAAGCTCGATGAGCTGAGGAAGCAGTTCTATTCCGACATGAGGAGGAAGTCGCTCACTCCTGAATATGTCGACCTGGTCCGCGAGGACGCCAGACGCAGCCTTGCGGATTTCGCAAACGGCTGGATAATCTCCGACATCCTGAAGAAATATCCCGTCAAATACATCTCCGTGAAGTTCGAGGACGAAGAGAAATTCCCGATGCTGAACTATTCCGTGAGCAAGTACTAAGTTTCAGGCATCTTTTTGCAGACGATATAGCAAAAATCAAAAACATGGAATAATTATTTTTTGACGGGAAGATTGACCCAATATAGGCTTCCATCCGCCAAAACAAGCATCTTCCCGCCAGCTTGTACCGGCAATAGGATTTTCCTTGCATTTCCACGTATTCCTTCCTTTACGATGGAATATCTGGATTCAGGCAATTCACTTTTATCATCGAATAGCAGAAGTTCACCGTTGGATGCCTGTATCAGCCTGCCGCTATCGCGGCAGGGAAGGACATAACCTGTGCTTGGGGATTTGAAAGAATGCAATGGCTCTCCCATCTTGGTGACATCATATATGTCAATGATTGCCTGGCCTGGATTTTTCTCCCTAAAGCCCGATATGCAGGCAATTGCACCGTCCATGCTCATGGATATTGTCAGGTTGCCAACGTAGGCCATGGACGCCAAGCCGACAAACTCAATTGATCCATCCTCATAGGAGATCCTGAAACTGCATATCATGCCTCTTATCTCGCATATGAGATATGTCCCGTTATCTGCAATTGACCTGACGTTCAACGTCTCACCCTTAGGAAATATTCCACCCTGTTGTCTTTTCTTCCAAAACTCATCAAGATTCTTCTCCATATCAGAAATGTTTTTCACAGATTTTCTAAGAGGCCTCTGTGATATCATCTTCCCAGTTCCTGTATCCAAGAAAGCCTCCCTCTCCCCCCATACACCCCAGATGAAAGCATTCTCTTTCGATGGCAATGATGCAATTCGTGCGCCTCTCCCAACGGGTATCCTTTTCAAGATTGACAGATCATCAAGACTCAGGACAAGAATTTCCTGGAGTTTTTCAGAAAGCACCAGCAGGCCATTTTTGGAAACCGACATTCCCGAGAGAGGATATTTGAATGCCTTTCTGGCCACGGGCCTGAAATCCGGCAGGTCAAGTCTCATTACCGCCTTTTCTTCAAGGACGAAGCATGCTTTTCCGTCAGGTGACCATACTACGTCATTCGCCTCCCTAGTAGAAGTTATCCATCTTGTTTCAAGCGCTGAGTCTTTCCTGATCTCGTCAAGGGGTGGAAAATTCATCCTGCCGATTGGTGAATTTTTATCGACATCAAAGACATCAACTTCATGATTAAAGTCTACGACTCCAATTGCTTTATCTAAAATACCAATCAGCTTTTCAGTCCCCGGCAATTCCGATACTCTTTGAAATGCAAGAGGATACTTATTCAGTTGAAAACCTTCCTTGGAAAAGGAATACAGGTTTCCGGAAGAAAGAATATAGTTTGTTTTCCTGTCTGACGCATATATGATGTCCTCAGGCCAAAGTATATAGCGGTTGAAGTTCATAAATCCATTTATCCTGGCCGAATCAGCTGTCGAAATCAATACTGCACAAGGATAATCAAAGCCTGTTTTATCTATCTCTTTCCTGTAGACGTTGTCCGTATCCTTAGGACGGACAATCAGGCTTTTTCCGTTGTCGACAAGATAAGTTGATTCCATATTGGGGGGGCCATATTGTTCAAACTTCAATGATGATCCAAGTACTGATAATTTTTTCATGATACCTCCGGAACAAAATAGTATTTTCCCATCAGGCGTGATACTAGGAGACACGAAAAGATCAGAGCTCCATACGCGTTCTTCAGTCATGAATCTGGAAAAAATATCCTTCTGCTTTTTATAGACCTCTTCCGGATTCAATACAGCCTCTATCCTGCCTGACTTCAGATCCAAAAGCCTCAGGCATCGGTCGGAGCAATATCCATAGGCACGGTCTGTATTCATGGGCGCAGTGATTTTTAGCATCTGATATTCGAGGCCAATCCTTATCCTGCTTGCTATCGACAGATCTTCTGCCGACAGGACAAATATGGTCCCGGCCTTATTTGACATCGCGACAACATATGATTTAGATGATTCAAGGCTGTCAATTTTCACCCCTATGTCTATAGCATAGTCCTGCATTAGGCTGTCAGTGGAGAACCTGCGTATCAGCCCCTTCTCAGTCGCGAGAAAGAAGTGTCCACGGTCCGCAGTCCACGCCATGGCAGGAAAAAGCTTCTCTCCTTCAAGCGTGATGGCTGTAAGCTCCGCAGTTCCTACATTTATTTTTGTTTCCGCATATTTAACAGATCTCTTTTCAGGCCTCTCCTTGACAGGCGCCTTCTCCAGACCTTCCTGCTTCTCATCGGCTTTTGCTGCAGACTGCATGCCCTTTGAAACTAACAAGTAGACATATTTTCCGTCATGCATCACCACAGCCATGCTGTCTGGAGCCGGAAGCATTAATTCAGGTTTGACGGATGAATTTCCTGTTTTCAGCGTATAAGCTCCGATCTTCTTTCCGGTCTGCATGTCGAATGTACGGAATTCGCTTCTTTCGGCAGAATAAACAATCTGTCCAGCACTGTCGAAGCATGCGGCATCAGAGCGCCCCATCTTGAACAATGGAGTCCTCAGGTTTGCGGTCTGATAGACTGAGCCGTCTTCACATCTGATTAATTTCTGCCCGTCGTAACTTGAACAGACGGCACCATTTCCTTGGATGTCCTCCGAAAGATTGCTCGGGACCGCGGCATATCCTTTACCTACTATTTTTTCCACCTTGAACATGTTCATCCCCCCGTGCCAAGGCGCAAACAGCAGTCCTCCGTTGCCACTAATGCTTAGCCTCTTGAAACTTGCCTTGTTTCTAAAATCCGTTTGGTTCAAGGAACCGGTATTCTTGAGGGATGCAAGATCCGCCGTGCACATGAATGTTCCATTCTCATCGGCGAAGAATGCGCAATCCAGCAATGGAGATGAAACTATACTGTGGATATTTACCGCCTTCATCCTGTTCTTGAGCTTCAAAGTATCGGCGTCCATTATCTGTATCTCATTGTAGTCCTTGTTGGCAATCAGCAGGCCTTGCCTCGAGAGGCATGCTCCTGAAGCTGAACCTCCCAAGGAGATGCTAGCCACCTCGATGAAATCGGGATAGGATATCTTTGAAATGCTGGCATCCTTTGAAGTCACATATAGGGCCTTGTAATCGGAACTCCAGTCAAGGCTGGTTATACCGTTGAATTCTTTTTCGAGCTTCGTCACGTCCGCCTCTCCATAGGAGGCAGTGCTTACACGAATTGCCGTCTTTGATTCTTTTACAACTAACCCGGCTGGAGTTGTGTCCATCTTTGATAGCCAGTCATCAGCCTGAGGCTTGATAGTTGATGCGGACTGCTTGTCAGCAGGAGGCTGCAATGCTTCATTAGGACGCGATATGTAGCGAAATGGTTCAAGATATGATTCCTGTCCTTTTCCATCGATGTATCCCACCTGCAGCAAGAGGGCTGCACTGCTGCCAGCAAGCTTTCCTGCAGGAGCAAGACATTCGAGCCGCTGTCCCTTTACTGTAAATTCAGAATATGCTTTCCTGTCTGCAATAGGCTTGTATCCGCCCTTTTTCGTGGCAGTCAACGGCCTGCCGTCATCAGGGATAATCACTGCAATCACCTTACCTATCTTGTTCATCGGATCAAAAAGTGACACATTCAATTTCAGCTTGAATTCATCCGGATATTTATATAGCGATAAGATATCAACGCCAGGGATTCGCCCCTCAAAAAGCCCCGAGAGCTCTGTCTCAGGGAGCACTTCTGCTATTCGTGTCCCACGGACACTGTCACGGACAACACCCATCAATTTCCCATCCTTGTCCAGCACGGCAGATCCCATCAGGCCGAAAGTTGCATTGGCATCTATCCTGAAAGTTTCAAGAAGGCCACCCTTATCCTTGTCAATTCCAGAGACGATTCCACTTATGAAGGCTGGTCCAGGATTGGCGCTGTTCTCCTTCAACGTCTGCCCGAATGGAAATCCTACAAGATAAAGTGGCATTGTCTCGACCGGAGATGTAGTTGAAGGAACATGCAGATTGTGGATGAAGCCGGGCATTGGAACCTCAACAACGGAGATGCCGTTGGACTCATCACTGCAGAGCAGCACCCCTTTTACTGTCACATCATGCCCGCTGCCGCTGAAAAATACGGCGCTCACCTCGTCCTTTTCCTTATATAATCCCCCCTTGGTCACTATCAGCAGACTTTCTCCCTTCTTCCTGTATACGAATCCAGATGCAGGAATACGCCCTTTGTCCGAATATCCCTCCAGCATAACTGTTATAGCAGATATCCTTTCAACATCCTTGGATGAAAGTCCCTCACCGGCAAAGACTGTTCCTGGCAAGGAAAGGCATACCAGGACAAGGAGTTTTGCAGTATTTAAAATAGTTATAATTTGATTCTTCATTGTGTCCTTCCATCTATGAAGACATATCCTCTTCGTGTAATTATCATGAGCCTTCCACCTTCCGGATGGAGGTATAGTCCTGAAACACTTTCGTCCTTGCCCCATACCTTATAGGATTCCATCCCAGAGGATTTTTTTACATACAGTTTTTCATTGTCGCATAAATAGACGGTCTTCTGCGCTGAATCTATCGCCATATTGGTGATACGCGTGTTCGTATCCAAGACAATTGAAGGCTTCTCCATATCATCATGCTTGAAAACAAGCAATGCATCTTTCGAACATGAGATGTCCTTGATACCGGAATTGGATTGGGGGAAGAATGTGAAATACATGCCATCATTACTAGTTACAAGCTGAGAGATCATCCGCATGGGCGAGCTAATGTCCACCTGTTTAATAGTCTTTACAGATAACAACATCTCAGTATTGACTGAAAATTCTAAGATTCTCTCTGGTGTCTTGACATAGCATGTTCGGGTAGCCGGGGAGAAAGTCGAGCAATTTGCATTGGATCTCCCAGGATATTGAATTACGTCTTTCATGCGCTTTGACTGCAGATCGATTCCTGCCAGGTAATACTGGGCAACTAGCACTACAAAAGATGAATCTGCATTGGAATACAGCTCGCCATCGAATGGCAGTGGCATCCTGTCCAGCACATGAAGATCATCCGGGGAAAGTAGCAGTATTTCCCTTGTTTTCCTTACGCAGGCTGCAAGACCGAGTTTTGTCATGGCGAGGCCGGTAATCATATTCCCCTCATTCTTAGTCCCAAGAACTAACCTAAATTCTTCTACGGAGTCGGCAAGCCTTATTTTTGAGATTGTTCCATCCCCATACGAGAAATAGGCGCAGTCACCGTCTGCGCTCCAGGCACACTTAGTATATTCAAGCCTGTTGAAAACAGTCTTTACCGCCTTTAGGCCTGGCGCAAGTTCAACAGGTACGGAATCGAGCTTCGTATCTTTCTTTTCGGGAGTTGGGGCATCCTTCCCATTACCAAGCCCCCATCGCAGTACTTTCATTTCCCCCATAACGGAATTGCCCATTGCATCCAAATTGTAGATGCCCATAGGGGCGCCATTGTCGAGCTGGCAGACAGAGGTTCCGCTGCCTCCGCCAAGAAGTATAATATCCTTGTGCCCCAGGCGTGGCTTGCCCGATCCATAGAAGACACCCAGAACACTATCAATCGCCTCACATGACCAGTATCCGGATCTGATTTCCCTCTGCGGTTTCTTTAGATTTTTCGGATCAAAGACATATATGCCAGGCTTGATGCTTTTCTCATTCAATTCTGCTTTTTCCCTGTGTGGCCTGTCGCCGACGATTCTGCCTCCTATCATTAGATTCTTGAATTCCTGGTCGGACACCATCCACTCAAGCGACTCTTCAGAAGTCGGACTGACCTCCTCAAAATTGAAGGAATCACCGTCCTTGCTGAAACGCACGATGTTGTTGTTGGATTCCATGATAATGAGGCTCCCGTCCGGTGACATGAGGAAAATCGGGTGCCCTCCCATCATCAGCTTTTTAGGAAGCAGTTTGAAATAATCGAATATACCGGCCAACTTGCGTTTCTTCAGGTCTACAAGCCTGGGAGGATTCCCGCTGCTATGATTGTACTCATAAAGCAATGCTATATCCGAATCCTGCCCGCATACAACCCTATCCGCACCTGCCACATTTATCTTCCCCTTCGCGGAAAGATCTTTTTCGTCTAGGATCAGAAGGCTGAATATCTCTGGTGATAAGACAATCAATCCCTCCTTCGATTTTTCGATATATTTGCCAACACCATCGAGGTTAGCGGATGCCACAAGGGAAATTTCAGGATATGAGAATTTCCCAATCCTCCTGCCAGAAATCACGTAAAAAAAGACTCCGTCACTAGACCAGCAGGCAGACTGGGCGGTATTATATGGCGGTTTTAAAACTACATATTCACCATCAGGTATCTTGACTGTTCTTTCGATAACATCCTTCACTGGCTCTGTAACGGAAGGATCGACTGCCTTCTTGGACTCTGCTTGTTTTACTCCAAAATCCAGAACGGACACAGAGTCGATACTACTGATTAGAACTGTGTCCCCGTTGAGACAGTAAGTTTGGTCTGCGAGAAATGACGGCCTTAGAATCTCACTAATCAGCGTCCCCCCGAATCCATAGGTCAGGAAGGCAGGAGAAGACGATTTTGTGGTAGCGAGCATCACGGTTTTCTTTTCATTATCAAGCTTTATCACCGTACTGTACGGCATCGACGCAAGAGATATCTTTTTGTCGCCCGGATTGGTTAGATTGTAGATGTCGTATCCTGTGCCTGCCTCTTCTCCTCCGTTTCCCCTTCTGAACACAGCCATATCCCCAAAAAGCCCTGCAAATCCTACATCACAAAAATAATAAGCGGGAGAAGGGGTGCTCCCATTCAATTTGCACGCCGAAATGATGCCGTTGCAATCTGCAATGAGCCATTTGCCGTCGTTGGAAAACATCTTTATATCCAGCTTATAGCAAACACCGGAAGGATCCTTCATCTTGCCTGTGCCTGGAAAAGGATTTGCCGCTCTAATCTTGTCGGCATTAACTGTATTGGTGATTTTACCTTTAGAGAGATCAACGAAGGACAGGGTTAGCTCACTTCTACTTTGCTGAATAAGGAGGCCGAATTCCGAACCTGGGGAGGTTATGAAACTTGGGGAGGCTATGAGTTTTTCCTCGGACGAGACATCTATAGATCTGCACAGATCAAGCGTTTTTTCATCGAACACACATATTTTATTATGGGTTTTGATGGTGACTCCCGCTTTCGAAAGATTAAAGCTGTCCTGAAAATCCATTCCTCCCGGGACTTTTACAATTGCCTCTACATTTCCGTCTGGTGAAATCTTCCTCAGAAGATTTTCACCATTGTTGAAGATGTAGAATCCTTTCCCCTCTCTTGCCGGGCAAATTTTTGGTAAATGTCCGCCCTTATAGATAGACAAAGAAAGATCACCAATATCTAATTTCTTATTCAAAATGTTTATCTGAGACGGGGACAGTTTCTGGACATCTGCGGATTTTTTAGGAACTTGGGCTTCTTGGTCTTTCTCTCCAATGTTCTTCTTAGGTTCAGCGGTATCCATCTTTGAACTCAGATCTATGCAGTAGAGTCCTCCGGAAATCACGAAAAGAAACCTGCCATCCGGAGTCATAGCTGATCCATACGCATTAAAATCGGGTTTACTATCACGATAATCACCCATGGGGAAGTTCCCTAATGGCGAACCTTTGAAATCGTATATTTGGAGACCATGGTAAATGAGCTCCTTATTCATGTCGAAAAACATCCCTCCCTGCGCTCTATCCGGGCTTTTTGATATTCTCGTAAGTTCATCGGTCATGTTAGAGGTGGTGTAAATGGTAATGTTGTAAGCCGGTAGGGCTATGTATTTGCCGTCAGGACTCAACTGGAGGGGATAAATCAAAGATTCCGTATTGTCCTTCTTGCGCTCCGGTCCCGAAGCGACAAGGGTGAGTCCTCTCGTTGAAACTTCGAACTTACGGATTCTTCCATCGAAGAAGTAGAAGTAGCGTCCGTCTGGACTGACAGCAGGATTACCTATACTTCTGACGTATTGGCGCGGGGAGGATTTTTTCAGCGATTCCGAATCTACAACCGACAATGTTTCAGCTGAAGGTGTAAGTGCAACCGCTACTTTGACCTTGGAGGCTTTCTTCGATTCCAGATCCACAACCGCCATTGTTCCTCCAGAAGGTTCAACAGCAGCCGCTATCTTGGAGCCGGATGCCGAGATGATTTTATAGACACCTATATTTGGAACAGGTATTTCCCCTTTCAATGCGAGGGTTTTTGGATCCAATATCTGGAGGGGCATGCTCTTGTTGTTTTCATAAGTAGAGACGAGTAGTCCCGCACTTGAGAGAGCGATATTTGTCGCCATTCCCGTTCCTCCCTTAAGGACAGATGTCCTTTCAATGTCTAGGGACGGAAGCAGAATTTTATAGACGATACCTTCTCTCCCTTGTTTGAGAGTGTATACGCAATTTCCATCTGCTCCAGGCACGACATACCCTCCTATATCATTTTTTAGAGAGTGCATTTTGAATCCAGAGATCTCAAACGTTTTCTCTATGGCACTTCTGCCGGGAATATTGACATCAGGCATGTTTGTTTGCGGTGCCATGAGGGCGTATTCCTCTGGCATTGTCCGGAGCAAGACACCGGACTTGGTTTGTATCTCGTACTGATACATGCAGACCATGTCCTTTCCGTCCTGTGCCGGCATTTTAAAAACTGCATTCATGGAAGTTCCTGAGCGGACAAGTCCGGCATAAGCACCGCTTTCCTTCGTAACAGGTGAGTAGTTGAGGGAGCCATCAACAGATGCAGGCATGGTCTTTATAGAATCTTTTGGCACCATTACGAACTTCAATCCTGCTATGCCTCCAAAAGGGTCGTTGACGGATGCCGTTATCTTCAGTTGAACATTCCCGCCTTTCCATGAGTCAATCTCTACCGCAGTGCTTTTCACAGAGCCACGTATAAAGTCGGACAGTCTCGAGGCTGGAATTGCAGCTCCTATCTGGGTAGTCCATACGCCTTCTACGATTATCCCAAGGACGGCTCCATCGGCATTTACCAGCGCACCTCCAGAGCAGCCAGGATTGAGATCGCCATGAAGAACAATGCGTCTCAATACACCGTCATCGCCTTTCTCGAAAGCTGTGATTTCAGCAAGTCCAATGGTAATTGAAGGCTTTATATCCTGTTTTTTTGAGAGGGCTTCTCCAAAAGGGAATCCAGAAACGTAAGCCTTTTCCGTAACAGCCGCTGCCTTCTCGTCAGCCAGAGACAATGATTCAGGAAGCTTGGCACTTTCAACTTTAACTATCGCAAGATCCAATTTCCCGTCGAAAGCTACAATCGCTCCTGATAATTCGACCTGACCGGCATCACCGCTGTCAAAGACGATCCATACGCCGTTCTTATCATTGCCGACAACATGGGCGTTTGTCGCTACGAACCCGCTGTTCCCGACTTTGTTGAACAAAAATCCACTTCCGCTTGCCCCGGTTGTCTTTACCAATACAGCCGCAGCTTTTACTTTCTTAAGGACGTTGTCGGGAAGCGGCTCTGCCTTGAGAATAAAACCTAAGAGCATGAAGCAGGCGGCAATGGAAAACAAATATCTCATATTCGTATCCTTTCCAGATGTTGTATGAATGGATAGAATTTCCTTGTGGATTGTCGGCTCGGAAACCCCCATAGTCAGTCGTTAAGTTAAAATGCAAATATACACCTGTCAAGCATCATCCATGTTAATTTCTGGAAAGATCAGTGCCATGCGGGGAAGTGGATGATCAGGAAAGGGTAGCGATGTAATGATTGGTGTCCTCGTGGAATTTTATTAGATATACAGCAGACGACTTCCTCTTCAGAACTCCACAATCGCCCTGTAGAGGTCTTCCTGGGTCCAGGATCTCATGGTCTCTACGTCGACGGCTTTTGCAACGTTGAACTCGCCGCTGACAGTCCTTCTGAGGGAGAAGAGCACGGCACCGCAGCCTAGATTCCTGCCGATATCGTAGCAGATTGTCCTGACATAAGTGCCCTTGGAGCACTTCATGACGAAGTCGGTGTATGGCAGATGGACCTTTTTGACGTCCATGCTGTGAATGGTGATCTTCTTCGCCTCCCTTTCGACTTCCTTTCCTTCACGTGCAAGTTCGTAGAGGCGTTTGCCGTCAATCTTTATGGCGGAGACCATCGGCGGAATCTGTTCCATCTCGCCTGCGAACTTCGCAAACTCATTCCGCACCATTTCCTCGGTGAGGAAAGAGCAGTCCTTTTCTGAAGTTATGGCGCCGTCCATGTCCTGCGAATCCGTTTCCTTGCCGAACAGTATCGTCGCTTCGTAGGTCTTGTCGGAACCGCTGAGCTGCTGGCTCATCTTCGTGGCATGTCCCAGGACGATCACGAGAAGGCCGGTAGCCGCAGGATCAAGTGTTCCGCAGTGTCCGACCTTTTTGACGTTGAATTTTCCGCGTATGAAGTTGACTACGTCGTGGCTTGTCCAGTCCTTCGGCTTGTCGACCAGGACGATCCCGCTATGTATGAATGGTTCAGTTTTATTTTTCATGGGCGCTAATATAGAGCAGGTATGATTTTTTGCCATGCAAAAAATTATTTCTTGTAGTCCAGTCTGTAGGGCTGTCTACTATACGCATATTGGGATACGAGAAGTTGATGTGTGTTGCCTGTCCCGGCTGGGATAGGGGAATTGGGCGTATTTTGTTAAAGTATGCCATCCCGATGCTAAAGATTCGGGATGGCTCGAGGCTCTTTCGGCGAAAGAGCCATACTT
>JBAQUG010000172.1:0-3009 GCA_049297395.1 Victivallales bacterium
TCTTCCCTCTCATGGATGCAAAGGGGACGGTATGCTCGCTGGTGGATGCTTCCACTGGCAAGGAAACTGTGCTTCCGGCTAAGGATCCATATGGCAGGAACTGTGCAAGCTCCAATGTCCAGGCATCAACCGTGCACTGTCCGTTCGGATTCCAGACCAAGTACTACGACAGCGTGACTGGGCTTACTGATGTCAACAAGCGGTGGCTCGGTTCCGATATCTGCAAGTGGATCAGCCCCGATCCCATCGCAGAGGCTGGAGGTTTTAACCTTTACGGCGTGCTCAACAACGACCCGATAAATGGAATCGAGTATCTCGGTTGCGAAGGTGTCTTGACCGGGGATTACAATCCATTCACATGGATGCGGAAGGCTGGACAGTATGTCGGAACAGGCACCTGGGGAATTCCTGTTGCCGGTACTGTTGGAAGTCTTGCCGGTGGCAGTTTGCAGTTCGCCGGTGAAGTGGGAGAGCTGGAGCCGTGGTGTCCTGTCACACCGTTTTCAACTGTCGGAAACACCCTGCTGTCTTCCGGATATGACATCTTTGGCGACAAGGGTGCTCCAGCGATGTCCACCAACATTGACACTTCATTTAATGTCGGAGGGAAAGAGTTCCAGATTGTTTTCATGAACGGGGTGTTAAATGATGAAGGAGACGTAGGCTTAAAAAATGGATCTACAAAAGCCATTAGAGATGCTCTCAAACCCGCATATCCAAATGTCCAAGTAGGCTATGTCCACAACAAAACTGGTCTATTTAACATCACAAGCGACACATGGTATGGAAGTGCTGGAAGAGCGGCGAATATGGGTCTGGTTGGAAGCTGGTATGACTTCGCGCAGGTCGGACTTGAACAATGGGGCATGGAAGACGACACGGCGAGGGGTTTTGCTGAAAAAATAAATAGTCGCATGATACAGAATCCTAACCTTATAATGATACTCGTTGCCCACAGCCAGGGCGGTGCAAAGTTAAGACAGGCTTTCGACAGGATAAATTCTTTTGCAAGAAACAGGATTTATGTCGTGACTGCCGCCGGTGCACAAGTCAGGGGCTTCCCTGACGCCAGCAAGGCATACCGCATAAACAAGACGGGCGACTTGGTTCCGCTTGTCGGTAATTCCAGCCCTCTTGCAATGGCTTTCGGCCTCTTCGAAAACAAGTCCAATGACAATCCCATATGGCTTGCATGGAAAGGTGGAACTTGGGGTTCGCATATGTATGCAAGGAATTACAACAACGACACTTCCGATGTAATCAAAATCATAATACAAGATGCCTTAAAAAATCCATAATAGGAAAGGAATGAATCATGTCAAAATTTTACATCATGTTTTCAATATCCATCACATTGTTTTTGAGTGGGTGTTATTTTATCAGCCACAAAAGTTTTCCAAATATCTCAAGCATAGAGATAAAGGAATATGAACTATCCAACGGCTTGATTAAGATCTGCTTGCCACCTGATCCTGACTTTTATGGAAGAGAGTATGATGTTGCAGGAGGTACAGTATATTCAACATTTTTATATACTAGATGGCTGGGAGGTAGCCTTGGAGACTATCCGATCAGCGACATTTCCGTCCTGAAGGATGTCAAGGTCCCTCAGGAAGGTAATGCCCTAATGCTGAGGAAGAGAAAATTTTACGATGACGATTCTGGCAGGACATATTCTCTTTTCAGGGAATGTTTTATCAGCAACGCCAACCCATTGATAAAATATGAGCTTGTACTAAAAACGTCCTGCGGAACAAAGGATTTCAGCACCGAGGCTGAAAGAGATGCAAGGCTTGCGATAGACGATGAGATATTCGACAAAGTCATCAATTCGATCCGTATTAAGAACAAGGACGGTGAATGGATAAAGCCCCCGATTGTGAAATTGAATGATGAAGTATGGAAAGACGGGAAACGGCAGTAGCCTAAGACCTCCCTCACTCCCGTTGACGGGGAAACGGGGTCACACCCGCGCAATTGACAAAAGATGAGGCTGGATTTCAAACTCGTGCAGTCGGTTGAGTTCGTGTTAGCAAACCTCTGGAATAGGAATCATTGACATGGGATGTCGAGCATTAGATTCGGAATATTATGGCAGTAGAGGCAGATTCTTTTTCGTTTATCCTGACGAAAAAGAAGGCGGCGCCTGTCGCAAGATGTTCGACGGCACTCCTGAAATGGTCTTTACTCCCAGCATAATCAACAGCGTCTCAGTCAAAAACGTCGGCGCCAAGCTTCAGATATTGGGTACTGGACTGGAAGATGCGGAGATCACCGTCAACGGACAGGACGTGACCAGGGACGGTGCGAAGTTCTTCCTGAACCTCGAAGCCAATAACCAGAACTCCGCAGTGATGATGGCAGTCGATGTGGTCGGCGTCCAGTATGATCCTGCTGCTACACCGACAACAGGAGGGAACAAGGCTGGCAATGTCGCAGGTGCGGACATCATCGCCGAATTCAAGGGAGAAGTGTTCATCCCGCAGTCCAACGAGGCTCTGTCCTATGACAACGGCGGAAGGCTGTTTTCGGATTCGGGACAGAGATACTACTGGAACGCAAAGGACCAGCTCATCAAGGTCGAATCCAGGATCGCCAACTCCTCAGGCAAGCTGATGGGCGAAAAGCATTTTTATGACCATGCAGGCCGGAGGATCAGGACAGAAGTCTATGAGAACGGTGACGTCCTGCCAGTCAGTGTTCACCAGTTCTATTACGACCAGACTCTTCTCAACGGCTCTCCTGCGCCGTTTGGCGTAATGGTCGGCGAGAAGATCACGGAGAACGGCAATACCACGGACTACGAGTTTGTCTGGGGACTCGATTTGAACGGCAAATATCAGGGGCTTGGCGGAGTCGGCGGACTGCTTTGTATAATTGAGAAAGGTAGGGATGGTTCTCCGAACCGTCCTTTCTTCCCTCTCATGGATGCAAAGGGGACGGTATGCTCGCTGGTGGATGCTTCCACTGGCAAGGAAACTGTGCTTCCGGCTAAGGATCCATATGGCA
>JBAQUG010000173.1:0-17100 GCA_049297395.1 Victivallales bacterium
ATCATTTTTTAATGCGCCTTCCCACGTAATATTTGCAACAAAATTTTCCTCTCCGAAGACTTCGTCGCAAAGTTTTCTGAGATGGTGGACTTCGTTGTCGTCAATCGAGATGAAAATGACGCCGTCATCGCGGAGGAGCTGACGTGCGACGAGGAGGCGGGGGAACATCATGCTGAGCCAGTTTGAATGGTATCGCCCTTCGTTCTCAGTGTTGGAATCAACCTTGACTCCGTTCTTTGTGATGCCGACATGCTCCCAGTACGTCTCTTTTTTCTCGTCCCAGGAGTCGGAATATACGAAGTCCTTTCCAGTGTTGTAGGGCGGGTCGATGTAGATGCATTTGATCTTTTCGCGGTATGCGGACAGCAGGCATTTGAGGACTTCCAGGTTCTCTCCTTCGATAATGAGGTTACCATTGGCATTTTCGGGATTTACAGAGCGGTCCTTGTCATATAGGAGGGTTGCCGGGGAGGGGGTGAATGCGGTTCTCTTGGCATTTGACTTTCCGAACCATTTGAACTCGAATCGTTCCGATTCCGAGGCGGAGGAAGGGGCGATAAGCTTCTTAAGTTCATCCGGATTGAGATGTCCTTCAACCGTGAAGAGGTCGGGGAAAAGCTCCTTGAGCGTTTCAAGGCGCTCTTCGATGAGGTCTGGAGTAAGCATCAGTTTGTTTGAGTCTTTCATGAAATATGCCTTTATGATTTAATTCCAAATCTAAGTGTTGGCGGTTTGAAAACCGCCCTACTTTATGAAATAGCCGCCGGTCTTGCGGCTGCCGCGCCGTTCGATCAGTTTCATCTTAAGCAGTTTTCCAAGTTGTTTTTCAATAGTGTCTACAGGCCTGGAGAGGGAACTGGAAAGGAGGGGTGTTTTTGAACCTGGATTTCTGGAAATTTCTTTCAGAAGCGATTTTAATCCCTCGCTTAATCCCTCGGCTAATCCCTCATTTATTCCGCCATTTAAACCGCCATTTATTCCGCCTTTGACATAGTAGCCGCCTGCCTTTCTGCTTCCCCTATGTTCTATCAGATTGTGTTGAACCAAGCTCCTGAGCTGTTTCTCGACTGTATCAGGGGATCTTTCTTCTAATAGCCTCGAAAGTGCAGGTGCTTTTAATCCCGGACTTTTAGAAATTATCTCCAGAAGCGATTTTAATCCCTCATTTAATCCCTTGCTTAATCCCTCATTTATTCCGCCGTTTATTCCGCCAAGTCTTTTGGCGGACTTATGGAATACGACCTGGAAGAAATTGCCGTGCTCTTTGAATTCGGGAGCTTTCATGCGCCTTTCGGTACAAAGGCGGATCATCTTGTTTATTCCGGTGCCCCATTGCTCGATGAGCCCTGATTCCTTGAACATCCTTGCAAGCGTCCTGTTCCTGATTTCCGAACGTCCCGTGCCGATGTCATTCAATGAAAGAGAACCGGGCATAGAACCCGGCGAAGTTATTTCAACAATGTCGTCGAAAACTGCGACCTTGATATTTGAGCCGCCTATTGAATAGTTGCGGTGGACAATTGCATTGACGACCGCTTCACGTAGTGCATCGAGAGGCACTGAATAGGAGTCTACACGGCGTATCCCTTCCAAATGACCTTCGAGTTCGATATGGCTCTTTAGGAAGTTCATTATCTCGTCCACCAGCTCAATCAGGTATCCGCAGTATTCCTTGCGATCTATGAACGCATCGGTGGTCTTTCCCTTGAAACGGGCGCAGTGGACGGTTGCCTGCGGAAGCTTTTGCCTGTCTTTTCCCACTAGGAGATATCCTCCTATGGTGGGGGAGGCCGAGCTGCCTGATTTGACGGCAAGCTTGAGATTGAACAGATCCTCCCGGCTGGGCTTCCTGTCTGAAATCCTGAGAAATAATCCGTTCAGATAATCCATGTCGAGTTCATCAATGGATGAACCGGCAAGGGGTGTTTCATCGAAGGAGATGTTCAACTGTCTTCTTTCAAGCTCCTGTATCTGCTCCCTGGTGGCGTTCCTGTTGGTGGCGCCCACGCGGATGAAGATGCCGTTGTCCCTCCCCATGCTCTTCAGATAGTATGGAGCGCAGGCGCCTGGGAATATCTCAATCACAAGAACGCTGGAATTTCCGATTTTCTGTGAAAATATCTCCGGCGCTACTGCCGGACTGCAGTTGTCGCAGATGATGTTGGAAATGCGGTCGGGATAATCAGCGATCTCATCGTCAGAAAGACCGGTCGTCTTTCTTGACTTGTCATTTATTCCGAGGATGATTTTGCCTCCGGAACCATTGGAGAAAGCGAGTGCGGTCTTCGCAATCGCGTCGGAAGAGGGGAGCTTCTCCTTGAGTTCGAGTATCCGGGACTCTCCAGCCCTGATCAGTTTTTCAAATTCAGCCGGCATTATCCAGATACCTTGTCTTTGAAGCTCTTGTATTCCTTTACTGGACCGCGGTAGTCTATTTTCGCATCTATCCCAAGGGCTTCGAAATGCTTGACGGCGCATTTGATCTTGAAGATTTCGTTTTCAGTCAGAGCCTTCTTGTCGTCAATATTGTCCGTCCCCTTGATCTCAATTACAAAATAGAGCTCCTCTTCAGAAGTAGTTCTTATTCCCTTTTTGCTTCTTATGACAACTCCAAAATCAGGACTGTATCCGTCAGTCATCCCTGGTATTGGTATTTTATAGAATCTTGGCAGCTTCAGGAAGCAAACTATATCAGGATCGTTGTCGACCCTGCCTGCGAAATCCCTCTCATATTCACTATCATAGATAATCTTCTCATAGAGTCCGCGGTTTGGGGTGTCCTGGAGGGTGTCGGCAAAGGTTGTTATGTAGTCCTCGAAATCCGCGAGGTTGAACTTCTCCCCGTTAACAGTGTATTTCAGTCCTCTCAGCATCTCATCAAGTTCGATGTTTTTTATCGCCAGTGATGCCTTCTGGACGAACTTGACAGGATTTTTTATGATCTCTCCATGGTTCCTGAGCCCATGGAAGATCCTGAAAAGGGTGGAATATGAAAGAGCGGTATTTTCCGAAATTTCCTCTATTATGTCCAACGGGGCGAAGCTGGCCCTCATCTTTGCAGTTTCAGATCCAAGATTCTGCGTAGATCCGAAAGGCGATTTGAGCTCCTTTATGCGGTTGAGAGTGATGAGGATTTCGGCCTGATCAATGGTTATTGAATTCAGTTCCTTTGTCGCACGTTCGCAAAGACTGTCATCATCGAAGGAGACAAGGTACTGTGTCTTCTGACTCAGCCTGCGCCAGAATTCCCTGAAGGATCTGCCTGAGAAAACCTTCTCGTTTCTTTTTATCCTTTTCTCAGAAACCTTTTTGCCTTTCTGATTCTGCCTAGTCGCGGCTCCGGCCGATGTCGTGCCATATATTTCTTCTATTTCAGACTGATATTGAAGAACGAATGTCTCATAAGTCTCGTTGGGTATTACAGTAAGAAGATTGATTTCCGAGCCTTCCTTCGTGTCCGAATGATCGTAAATCCTTTCCCCGTTCTGGTTGACGCATATTCTCAGCCCACGCCCGATTTCCTGGCGCTTCTTTATTTCGCTGTATGACTGGTTGAGCGTGGCGATATTGAAGACATTGGGATTGTCCCAGCCAACACCGAGAGCGGAATGCGAGAATATGAACTCGACCGGATTGTCAAGAGAAAGCAGGGTTTCCTTGTCCCGTAATATCCAGTCGAAAAGCTCCTTGTTGTTCCGCATCGAAGACTCATTGTCTGTGTATTCGCCTCTGCCGGTTTTGGCAAAATAATACCCCTGCACGGAAGTAATTTCTTCTGGAGTGAGATCCTTTCCTGAAGCCTGCTTCATGTATTCCCTGTATTTATTCTCGAACAGCTTCCTGATAATGCCATCTTCGCGGATATAGTTGTCAACACGGTCGATGAAGACGAGGGAAAGGCATTTTATGCCAAGAGGAGAGAGTTTCTTCTTCTTCAGGAAATGGGTGTCAATAAGCCATTTGATCTGTTCCCCGAAGATGGACCTGTAATTCTTGGACTGCTCCTTTTCGACGATGGTAGTGCCATTGGCGAACTCCACATGGAATTTTGTCTCGCGGAGCGGCTTGTGTATCCTTTTAATGACAAAGCCCCTGTAGCTGATGTTGGATGTCCTGTCTTCAAGGCTCTCTCCTTCTTTCATGAAAGGGGTGTCCTTGAATTCAAAGGATCCGTCTGCCTTGCCCCTCCAAGTCCTGAGTTTTACCTGTGGGGTCTTGCCATCCTTGAATGTTTTTACCTCGGAAAGCTCAATTTTAAGAGAGGCCTCGTCATTTTTTTCAGTTACTGAAAGAACTTCAATCTTCTTTACCAGGTTGTTCCTATAGCTTTCAAATGGCGTCAGGCGATAGACAAGATTCTTCAAGACCTTATGGGTTGCCGAGTAGCGGAGCTTGAAGAGCGGGTTCAGCCTGGATATCTGGTTTATTGAATTTTCAGTGTCCATGCCCTCCTGGGGTTCATCCATGAAGATCAGCGGTCTTGTCTTCGCGAGCGCTTCGATATATGGGGTGTTATGGAAAAGATCCTCCCTCTCAGCCTGATTTAGTATCCTGTCCTCAGAATTAAATGATTGGATGGTCATTACCATGATCTGGGGATGCTGTTCCTCGATGAAGCTTTTGACACGGCTCAGCTTGGAGCTGTCATATTCAAAACAGGATGGTTTGAACCCATATGTCGTTTCAAGCTGCGATTCGAAAGTCCGAAATGACTGCAGAACTCCTTCCTTAATAGCCACAGAAGGTACAAGGATGATGAACTTGGTGAAGCCATAGGTCTTGTAAAGCTCAAAGATGGTTTTCAGGTAGACGAGAGTCTTGCCTGTCCCTGTCTCCATTTCTATGCATGCATCCGCATCTTCAGAGAGATTGGCAGTGGGCTCATTTATTCCGTTCTGTCTGGCTGCGTCTTGAATGTTCTGTGATATCTGCTCTTTTGACAGTGTGCAGGTGTTTGCTCTGATGCCATCGTGGCAGGAATCATCGAATGAATTCCTTGTCTGCCCGTTGAAAATTCCAATGGCAGACAAGATTGCCGCGTCCTGATACGGAAGTTTCTCTAATTTTAATTGCATGTGCTAATCTTCATTTCCTAGTAATCAGATAATCCCCGACGACTAGGACATCCAGTTCCGAGTTGAGATAGACGTCTATGGCGTCGCAGGCTCCCTGGACTATGGGGAAACCATGCAGGTTGAAGGAAGTGTTGAGCACCGTCGGTATTCCCGTCTTCTGGTAGAACCTGGAAATTATGTCGTAGAACTCAGGATAGATTTCCGGGTTGACAGTCTGTGCGCGGGCGGTCTTGTCGGCCTGATGGATTCCGGCGGCGATCTTGTCGTACATCGCAGGCTTCACGTTGAACGTAAACATCATATAGGGGGAATATGCTTCCTTCAGGGAGGAGGGGACCTCGACGACAAGGTCGAGCTTGTCCTCCATCGAGGCCGGAGCGAACGGCATCCAGAAGTCGCGCTTCTTGATGGCCGCATTGATCTTGTTGATGATCCTCATGTCGTCAGGGGATGCAAGAATGGATCTGTTGCCGAGGGCCCTGGCGCCGAACTCCATCTTCCCGGAACATCTTGCTACGATCTTCCTGTCAACAAGAAGCTCGACAAGCCTCTCGTTTATGTTCCCAACCTTTTCAAAGTTGACCTTGTCATTGTATTTTGACTTCGCCTCTTCGATATCGAAGGTCGCTTCAGTGCCGATACAGCATCCTTCGAACTCTATCTCCGGAGAATTTTCCCTGCGCAGCTTCTGGTATCCGAGGAAGGCGGCGCCGAACGCATTCGACTCATCGCCGCATGACGGGAAAGCATTGACAAATTCGACTTCTGGAATTTCGGCGATCAGCTTGTTCGCCTTGACGTTCATGAAGAATCCGCCCGTGAGGAGTATTTTCCTTATGCCTGTCTGTTTGATTCCAGCCTTGATCCAGTTAACGGCGACCTCTTCGGCGAGAAGCTGGAGTCCGGCGGACAAAGTGTCGAAACGGAGGCCCAGTACGGCCTTGTAGAGGTCGTGGATCAAATCCTGCTTCTGCGGGCTTCCGGAATTCCTTACCTCGGAATATTTCGGAGTATTGGTGAGTACGAGAGGGTTGGCCTCGTCAAAACCTATGAACTGATATAGGAGATCTTTTGCGATGTTCGCATATTTCGGCTGGGCGTATGGGGCAAGCCCCATCAGCTTGTACTCATGTTCATGGGGCATGAAACCCATGATGTAGGTAATGTGCGCATAGAGGCATGCCGGAGAGAATGAGTCTGAAGTCGCGATTTGTTCAAGCTTGTTGTCGTGCCCGATAAAAACTGCGCTGGTCCTTCCATCGCCTCCTCCGTCCAGAGAGAAGACAAGGTATTTTTCGTTCCTGTTCTTCGCAAGTCCGTAATAGGCGGATGCTGCATGGCAGAGCTGGTGGTCGAACCTCTCGTGCTTCGATGTGAGATGGTTCTCCTTGAGATAGTCGTCAAGGTTCTTGACGTTCTCCTTCTTGTCGGCGTGGGTGATTTTCTTGATGCCTTTCTGGGCGAGTTTGAGGAAGAAGTTCTCTCCTTCACCGAACCAGGCGTTCCTGATCTTCTGGTATCTTTCGTGGAACTTGTTCAGATCGTCGTTGCGGCTGTGCGGAATCTTCGAGCTTTTCCCGGCCACGCAGATCTTGTCAACCTGGTCAAGATTGATCCCGCCTTCCTTGAGTGCGGCCTGTATGGAGAGCGTGGGGAACCCAGGCTGGTTCTTCATCTTCGAGAGGCGTTCCTCCTGGATCGCAAATACGACTTTGTTGTCCTTCATCAGTACCGCTGATGAGTTCAGCCCTGTGTTGATTCCTAAGATGTTCATGTTCTCTCCTGAGATGCTCTGGGGGGTATTCCCAGAATGTTTTGTTATAATTTCAACTCTGATATTCAAATCTATTACGGCAACATAAAAAAAATAAAATAGCTATCGCGCCAAAATGGCGTAATAGGACAATCTTTGCCCATGCAACCGCCTTATCGCGCAATAACTGCGCGGTAGATTGCGCGATAGGACAATCTTTGCCCGTGCAGCCGCCTTATCACGCAATAACTGCGTGGTAGATTGCGAGATATGGAAGATTGGCAAGCTCATTTAGAGAATACCCGGTAACGCGTTGAGGGACCTGAGTCAACAGCTTCAACCATTCCAAGTTCAGTGAAGTGCTTCAAGTGGTAGAGAGCCATTCTCTTGGAAAGTCCAATCGCATCAGCGTAATCCTGAGCCGTAATTGGTGCCTGAGTCGTTGCTACCCACTCCCAACCCTTCTGCTCCGCTTTGCTCAATTCTACCTGAATTTTGTGTGGAAGCGTTTTCGCGACGGCTTCTTTGGTTCGATATATGGTGAGGACGAGATATGGATCATTCCATGTATACCTTGGCAGAGGCAAGGCAAGCTCCTTTGCCCTTTTCCTCAGAGATTCAAGGCCAAGTCCCTGCTCTTCAGCCATGCCCATGCGTGCAAATACAAAATGCAATTCAGGATTCCGGCTTAGCATTGGGGCGGTAAAATTTTGCAGTTGCTCAATGGTAATCGGTGGAGGTGGTTTCCCAGGACTTCTTATCGTAACAGTGTTTTCATTTACGACGAGTTGGCACTTTGCTCCTCTAATGTCATAATCCCGGTGAATGAGTGCATTCGTCACGGCCTCACGAAGCATTTCGAATGGCAAGGCAGAGCGCTCTTCTCTTTTCATACTATTGCGATCAAAGACATTTGGAAGCTTGTCCCTAAGATATTTTTCAAGCAGATCCGGAATCATAACGGCAGGCTCGTCGAATTCTTTACGTTCTTTTCCCCCATCAGGATATTCTATGGTTAGGAGAAGCCCCGCCTGAAGCATGGCTTTACGTGGTTTTTTGCCAAACAGTAGGATTCCAAATCCGGTTGGAACTAAGTGTCCGTTCTCCTCCTTCAGGAGTCCTTGCTGCAGCAAACGCCTGTTGAATTCATTGGAGCCTGTGGAATCGGCTGTTCCGGCACGCTCGCGATAAATCTCCAAGGCCTCTTTATGGAAGTCCGACAGCACAGCTGCGGGAAGCTTGTTTTCGAGAGTAGAAAGAACAATCTCTCCCGGCTTTTTCTTGGTCGCCGCCGCACGAGCATTCGCCTGCTTAAGGAAATCCCTGTTCTCCTTCTCGATGACATCCTGCAGGTCTCGGTCGAACATATGAATTTTTATACCGTTATTTTCCAGATATTTGATTCCCTTACGGGCAACTGTGGGGTCGGGATCCTGAATGCCAATCCAGACTTCCTTGATTCTCGCCAGCACGATACGTTCTGCGCAACCGAGTTTTGGATGTCGTCTTGCGCCTGGTGCGCAAGGCTCAAGAGTAGCGAAGAGAATTGAACCATCCAGTTTGCTGCTTCGGTTTTTCCGTTCCAATATCGTGTATTCCGCATGATCTCCATGGCGAAGTTCGCCCCGGCATGCGGTTTCAACTTTGCCATCAGGCTTTACGAGCACAGCTCCAACCTTTGGACTGGCCTTGCCGTCGTCTCGTGGTTCGGGTATCGACTGGCACATGACTTCGATGGCCAGCTCCATGAATTTCCGAGGATTGATATTTTTATCTTTAGTCATGAGAATTTTTCTCTTAATTTAAACACAAGACAAGAAAATAACATAAAAGATCATGTGGTTTCAGTAAATTTATGTCAGGTGTCTACTTTTCTTGATCTTTCAATTGGACGCCTAATTTATGCCACCCGGCGGAGCCGAGGTTCAGTACCTGTTGGTTGGAGTTTTCGTCTCTTGGATTAATTCTTAAGACTAATGTTTAAAACTTCGACCTGCACTTCCTTGGTCGTAGGTGATGACAGGGCTTACATCAAGACTGTTTGTTCGACGAAGTACCGTAAATGCCACGTTTTTCTTATCCGGGGCTTGTCAGCCAGTAAAGGACTTCAGCGAGTGTCTCAACCGGATCCCTGGAACCGCTTGGGTTCTTCTGGGGGCTTTGAACTGGTGCCACCCAATAGCTACCGTAAAAGTCCGAGCCTACGATCGTAAGTCGATCGCTAACCTTGCCCACATTCATTGTCACTAGGGCGATCTGGTCTGCCGGTGAAAAACACTCGCGGATCTTGGTAGCGGCCGCACTGGAATCCATGTAGACGCCACCCCAGCCCAGATGCAGGAACATGCGTAAGGGACCAAAGACAAGGTAGTGCTGTATTGCATAAGAATTCGTGCCATGTCCTGAGTGGGAGAGTATGACGTAATCGTCCACATGAGTTCCCTCGATTTCATGCACATAGTGCTGTAGGTTGTAGGGTGACATTTGGATCGCCCGTGTGGAGAACAGCCACTTATGCTGCTCTTTCAAGTGTACAGCGAGCCTGTCGGGAATCGTCGGGAAGGACAGACCTGCTTCTTGGAAGAGTTGCCTTGCTTTTTCGATGTCAGTCATCAATGTTTGACATACTTCGCCCGAGATCATCTATCCGGCGAATCTGGATTACCCGAAGCGGCCTTGTTGGGATTTTACCTTGATCCCTTTTCAAAAATATTCCATCGCTCTTTATAGACCTTTAAAGGACCCATTAGTATTCCCGACATCTTTTGTTTACCATCTCCACCACCATAAAGAGTCTTTTCGTTTTTGATTATTTCATCTCCTTTAAGGATGAAGTATTCAACAGGCTGGCCTGGTTTGTGGAGAAGGACAAAAACATAGATGTGATCGGGAATGATATCTTGAATTCTCAAGAGATAGCAATTCGAAGTACGAAGAGTTTTGACTTGAACTTCGTAAGTTCTTTTATCTATTTCCGAATAAGCAAAGATGTCAATAGACTTTGCATTGCCAAGGGTTAGTGATACCTGAAATTCTCGTTTGAGCAATTCTGCTGCAACAAACATTTCACCAGCAAGGCCAGATTTTTGACAATCAAGTCTCGTCATGTTTTTACTCCAACTTAAGCAATTGCGTACATGCTGCCAATTTCAAAATTTGAGAAATGTTCCAAGGGAAAGCACTGTCTGGACAAGGTCCCCGCTTATGCCGGGGATGTCTTCTCCGTCCAGCCAGCGCGGGAACTCATTCCTTATCTTGGCTATGTCGAGGAATTCGACCTCCTCGAGTGTTTCGGACTTGCATAGAGCCAGCACCGCGTCCTTGAGGAGCGGCTGGTTCCGCAGCGCATGCTCGCGGGATGGCCAGGTCCTCTCCATCCATTCCGGTTTCTCCTCCTTGGGGAACAGCCGGCGCGCAACATAGCCTCCAAGCTGGTAGACGGTCTGTTTGAAAGCCGATGCGTTGACAGGCAGGTTTGTGTTGGCGCTCCATATTTCAGCCAGTTTAGGATCAAGTATCTCAAGGCATTTCTTTTCGATCCTTCCTGTGAACCGCTGTTCGACCGGCAGAGAGAGGTACAGGTCGAAGATGTCGTTGTCGAACGAGATTGTCCGTTGTTCGGTCAGAGTCGCAATGGTGGCATGGTTCGGATAGCTGTAGTGGCGGGAGAGATGATGGAATGTCAGGTATTCCCAGAGATCGTTCGGTGAATCCGTAAGGTTTTTCCCGTCGGAAAGTATCTCGGAAATGCTTTCCCTCTGGAAGATCCTCAGGTCTTCCCGGCGTTCCTCCCTCAGGAAGCTCCATACGTCCGCCTCCTTGATCCTGTACGACGCGTTCGTCATGAAGAATGAGACCAGGTCGTCCGGAAGCTCAAGCATTGTCTTGTAATAGAGAGTCCTTCCTCTTACTACCAGCGGCTTGGCCGGGATGTACATGCCCTGGAACATGTAGTCGAATCCATGCCCATGGAAGCAGACGTCGGCATTCTGTCTGACCGGCTCGCTGTATCCGAGGAAGAGTCCATGGTCGTAGTTGTACATTCCCCCGATGACCTTCATGGCAGGCTCGAAAATCTGCGAGTAGTGATCTGAATTCAGCTTGAGGAAGACGTGTTTCGCGCCTTTGGCGTGGGCTATCTCCCGTGCGGTGCGGAGTTCGCGGTTTTCGGATATCGTGGCGGTGAAGCATGTCGGATAATTCTTCTCGAAGGCGGCGAGCACCGATCTGGAATCCATTCCACCGCTGAGGAAGTGTCCATAGCGCACGCCGTCGCTGGTCTTGTTCTTTACGGATATCTCAATCAGTTCTGCAAGCCTGTAGGCATTTTCCTTCAGGCTTGACTTGTTCTTCTCGTAGCTTCTCTGCCAGTAGCGGACCATCGAACTGTCCCTGCCTCCGATGTCCAGTATCGAGGCGTCAGGCAGATATGACACATCGTGCAGATAGGTCTTGGTCCCCAGTATCCTCTGGAAGAACAGGAATTCGCTCATCGTCTCCTGGTTGATCTTCAGGCCAAGGCTCTTCCTCAGCCTCCATATGCATGTGAAGTAGGGCGTAGCGTAGAATTCGCCTGATGTCTTGTCGTGGCAGTAGTAAAGGGGGATTGATGTGAAACGGTCATTTATTATCCTCAACTTGCCTGAGTCCTTGTTGAAAATGATGAAGAGGAATTCGCCGTTAAGCTCCTTCGAGAGCTTTTCAGCGAGACCGGCATCCTCGGAGACAAGCCTTATCGCCTTCTCGCGGTCAATCCTGCCGCCGACAACCGGACTTCCCAGCAGGATTATGCACTTGTCGGTCGTTTCCTTGATGAGCGGGATGGGATTTACGTTTGAAAAGGAAAGAGAGAGCTTCATAGTTTCCGCATTTGCGGAAAATTTAACTTCCTCATTATTCTTTGTATCTTTTCTTTTGTCGGTCACCGACAAAAGAAAAGATGGTATCGAAAATTCAGGTTTGAAATCTGCTGGATCCATAATTTCCTTACACCGATATCTTGAAGATTTTAAGCCATCTGTTTGTTGCCATGATATTCCACCAGATCGGATCGAACGGGCGTTTGCCATCAATGAAATCGCCGACCTGTTTCAGGACAAGACTCCTGTTGACGAACGGAAGGTTTGCGGCATCATCGATGCTCTCCCTGAAAAAGGGAAGTATTTCCTTGCCGAGCCACGTCGGAATCGGACTCGAATATCCTTGTTTGTCCCCCCTGTTGATTATCATTTCAGGGATGACATTCTCTACTGAGGCCCTGAGGATCCTCTTTGTTGTTCCATTATATATTTTATGCTTGTCGGGAAGGCTTATGCAGAACTCCACAAGCCGGTAGTCCAGGAACGGAACCCTTGTCTCACGGGAATGCGCCATGGAGTTCCTGTCGACGTTGTGCAGGATGTACCTGAGTATCTGCAGCCTGGCCTTGTGCATGTCCTGTACTGACGGCTGCTCCCTGCGTATTGGGATCCCGGGGGCCTTTGCTGAGCCGAGGAGCGCCTCGACATTGATTGCCGGATCAGGCGGATATTTGACCAGCGACGGGAAAGCCAGCCGTCCAAGTTTCCTGAGGATTATCTTCGGACTGTAGCTGTGTTTGCTGCGTAGCGCGAGCAGCTGGAGCAGGGACTGGGGATATTTTTTAGTCCTTATGAGGGTATAGATCATGCTCCAGAAGAAATCCCTGTAGCCGCAGAGTATCTCATCGCCGCCCTGTCCTTCAATTATGACTTTTCTGAAATCATTATCCTCCTGTATATGCTGGTAGAGGAGCCAGTGGGGAACAGGGGACCCGTGCCTTACCGGGATATCGTTGTGCCATATTACACGGTCGAGATTGTTTGCCACGTCTTCAGGTTTTGGGAAGTGAAGGGATGAAGAGGCGCCGGTGTGTTCCAGGACCTTGTTTATGTATTTTCTTTCGTCTACCGGGCTGTTCTCATAGCATGAGGAGAATGTCTTAAGAGAGGCTTCGCTGCTTCTGGGAATCTGTGTGCATAGGCCGACAAGCGAAGATGAATCGAGTCCGCCAGACAACAGGAATCCGACAGGCACGTCGGCCCTTAGCCTCAGCTTGATGGAATCCTTGAGGAGTCCCTGGAATTTTTCAACGGCATCATCGAATTTCAACCCTGATTTTTTCCGGTAGTTCAGTTCGTACCACTTCTCGATGGTAAACGGCCGGCCGGGACTCCATTTGTTCAATTCGATTTCGGCGAGGCAGCCTGGCTCTATTTCCCTTACTCCCTTCCACATGGTCTCGTCGTCGAAATCGAAGTCCCCGCTGTTGAGGAAGTGGTACAGCTTCGCCGGATCCGCCACCGCGCTGAATCCCGGAATGCAGGTGAACTGCTTGATCTCGGAGGCGGCGCAGAAGGAGCCGGACCTGTTCCAGATGTAGAGGGGTTTTATTCCGAAACGGTCCCTGGCGAAGAACATCCTGCCTTCCCTCCTGTCGAAGATGCAGAAGGAGAACATGCCGTTGAACTTCTTCAGGCACTGCTTCCCCCATTTGCAGTAGGCCGCCAGGATGACTTCAGTATCGGACTGCGTGCGAAATTCGCAGCCCTGGGAGATAAGCTCCTTCTTCAATTCCAGGTAGTTGTAGATCTCTCCATTGAAGACGATCCATAGGTTCCCGTTGTCATATGAGAATGGCTGGTTTGATCTGGGATCCAGGTCGATTATTGACAGCCTCCGGTGTCCGAGCGACAATTGGCCGCATGCGGTTTCAAAGTCCACCATTCCGTATGCGTCAGGGCCGCGGTGCCTGATGATCTCCAGGGCGGAATGCCCGGGGTCGAGCTTTTCCCTGCCGATATGTACTAGTATCCCACACATTATTTTTTCCTCAGAAGTGTTGCAGCCAACATCGATCCGGTTACAATTACAAATATTAAGAAGACGAGTCCTAGCGCAAGAAATGTGAGTTTAAAGTAGTACTTGAAATTGCTGCCTTCGGGCGAGTATGCGATGTCTGGGTTGATGGTGTAGCGGCTTAGCAGTGAAGGGAGCGAATATCTTTTTGCCCTCGGCAGGGGATATACTATTTCAACATTGGGTTTTGTCCTTATGTTTTCAAACAGCTTGAACGTCTTTGTCTCATAGATGCATTTTTTTATGCCCGTCTTGTCATATCTGAGGAACAATGCCTTTTCAATGGCGTTTGAGGCCATGAGATTGAGAAGATCAATCGTATCATATGGATTGCCATTGGGATCCTCCACCATGAAGAACCCCGAGTTAACATCATTGAAAGCCCACTTGTTCTTTTCCCTTATAAGGCTTTCCGCGAAAATATGACCCCCTATCTTGACCTGGTCGACGTCCCCTTCTATGCTTACAAGCCTTGTCGGTACACCTGCTGCTGTCATGAAGAAAGTGTAGATTACTGCATAATTATGGCACCAGGCGCAGGCCTGTCCACTTATGATACGTCTATATTGTTCAAGCGGCGAGAGATATTTCATGCTGTCGGACGGAATCCCGGAATGCTGTTCTATATTATCATAAAGGTACTTGCTGATCTTTAATATTTTCTCCTTGGTTCCATCATCTTTCAGGACGCCTATCTCCTCAATTATTATCTTCCTGGCTTCGGCCATCTCGTCTTTTTCATATTGTTCTTCCCGGTATGCAAAATCATAAATCCCGTATCTCTTGTGAGCGATGACAGGGTAGCTGGATCCAGAGATGAAATAGTTGTCCCCGGTACTGTTGCCTTTTTTCCTGTATGTTTCGGAGCTGACATAGGAAATGTTCAAGACCAGGGGGATGTTCTCCTTGTTGTCGGGCGTCAGTTCATAGTTTTTAGTGCCCTGCGCAAGAGTGATGATCGGGTTGGGATCCTGTGATTCATATTTAGCGCCGTCCGGCATCTTGATTGTCCATGAATTCGAGATCTTTGGAGATATGATCAGCTGGAGATGTCCTTTTTCGGTTTTCTTGAACCCTACTATTGCAGGAGTTTCATGAAGAATGTAGAAATCCGGATAATTGCCGTACTTGCTGAGGAATCCATTGTCCTTGTGCTTGAATATCCAGAAATTCACGTACGTCACGATGGCGAAACACGCCAGTGAGACGATCAGTCCTGCAAGGAGTTTATTTCGTGATGTTGATTTGAGGAAAGTCATAATGATTGAGAAGTTCTAAAGTTCTAGAGTTCTAGAGTTCTAGAGTTCTAGAGTTCTAAAGTTCTAGAGTTGATGAAATTAGAGAGTTATAAAGAATAAGCTTAAGTTTTAAAATCTCTGAATCACTTTTGAGCACTCTAGCACTCTAGCACTCTAGAACTCTAGAACTTCAGCATCTAGCACTTTTTCTTACTGTTCCTTGATATTGAATTGAAAATAGCAAGCAGTTCCTTTGCTTCTTTAAACAGAATATTTGAAGTATTCGAGGTGCTCGTGTCGAGTAATTTGCTTCCGTTCAATACTTCCAGCCAGTATATTGTTTCTGAAGCTTCTTTTTCAACAATACCAATCTTATGGATAAAATCATTTTTGGATTCTGCCCGATTTGCTTCTCGGTAGTTGCCGCCAATCGACGTTCCTGCTTTTAAAAGTTGCGTTATCAAGGCGTTTGGAATGTCCATTTTGCGCAAATGCATGCAGAATCTTACTGTTTCTATTGCAAAATCCAGAGTCCTCTTTTCAAGTATTATTTTAAACTCTCGATTATCCATATAGTCTGTTCTCCTTCAGCACTCTAGAACTCTAGAACTCTAGAACTCTAGAACTCTAGAACTTCTTCCATCCGCCCTCGAAAAAGATCCTGTACCAGTTTTCAAGGTTGAAATAAGTCCAGAGATAGCCGCTGTTGACTTCGCGGTAGGAACCGTTCGTGTGGGATGAATAAATCTGTTTGAAATGGTTGTGGTCGATGAAGCTCCGTGATTTGAAGCTGTCGGATTCAACTGTCTGTGAATAAAGGCTGCTGTAAGGTCCGCGGCCGTTGAGCCAGGCATCTATCGGGGTGCCGAACCCGACCTTCTTCCTGTAGATCTGATCCTTGTCGATATACTTCTCAGCTATTTTCTTGAGAACGGCTTTTCTTTCGCCTCTGTAGACGCGCTGTTCATATGGGATGGTGTTTGCAAGGCTGAACATTGGAACAGTGCAGAAGGGGACTCTCAGCTCCATTGAAGAGGCCATCCCCATCCTGTCGGAACGCCAGAACCACTGGGCAAGATCGCAGTTCTGATCCTGCAGCATGGCTTCGTCCAGGACATTTCCTTTTGCTTGTTTTAAAACCTGCAGCCTGCCTTCAAAAGACGAGTCATCGCCTCCGAGAAGCTTGTCCGTCATGTTGAGATCGGAATAGGATAGGACATACATGGAGGGATTGTACCGTGTGATGTTGAAGATGCTTTTGCCTGTGAACTTGAGCAATGCCTTTCTTAAAGCCGGATGCCTGTACAGGAAAGACCTCTTTTTCAGATTACTGATTGACGAAGGGAGAAACCTGGAATATCCAAGAAATGACTCATCGGCGCCTTCGCCTGAAAGCATGACTGTTATGAATTCCTTCGCCTTTTGAGCGAGGAAGAAAGTACAGACCGAGTTGGGATCGTTCAGAGGATGCTCAAAATGCCATATGGACTTGCTGAAGAGTTCGGTGAAGTTATTTTCGTCCATGGGAAAATCATGGTGTTCGGTATTGTACCTCGATGAAACTCTTTTCTGATATTCCGACTCGTCATATTCCGATTCCCTGAAGGATATCGAGAAAGTATGGAATTTCTTCTGCGTCTGCTGCGATGCGATTGCAGTTATAAGGCTTGAATCCACGCCGCCGCTGAGCTGGACGCCGAGTTCGACATCGCTCCTGAGATGTATCCTGATGCTGTCCTGCAGCGTGCTTTCTACTTCATTGCATATGTCGCCGAAAGATTTACCCCGGACTGGATTCAAGGTTGAACTGAGACTGAAGAATTCACTCTCTGTAAAGCGACCGTTCTTGTATTCCTTGTAATGCCCTTCTTCAAGGCTATGGACATTTTTGAACATCGTGTTTTTGCCGGCCACGGATCTGAATACGAGGTATTCCTTGACTGAATCCAGACTGGGTTCCAAACCACAGTACGGGAGCAGGGATTTTATTTCGCTGCAGAAAATGTAGTTGTCTGCATCCTCGAAACAGAAGAGGGGTTTGATGCCCAGGGGATCCCTGGCGATGAAGACAGTCCTTTCCTTCAGGTCGGCTACCATGAACGCGAACATCCCGTTGAACTTCGACAGGCATTGTCTGCCCCAGCGCTGGTAGGCCGCG
>JBAQUG010000174.1:0-7973 GCA_049297395.1 Victivallales bacterium
CCGAGTGCCCAATACAGCCTCGGGACGCCTTGAGACGGTTTCGGCGAAACCGTCATACTTGATCGGCTCGCCTGCAAAACAAGGTATGATCAAACCTTAAAAAAGTAAGAGCCATTACAGTTTGTCCGTTTTCCGAAACCGTTGTCCGTTTTGTGCAATTGAATCAATATACTCTTCGCGGTATAGTTGAAAGTCAGAAGGGAAGCTACTACTGGTATGGAAAAAGAAGGGATTTGAAAAAATGAACAACTATCCATGTGAACATAAATTCATCGAACTGCTCGCCTGCCAGGGCGTAGCCTCTTTGCGAAGTCGGAAGCGCTCGACAGCGTTTACGCTGATCGAGCTCCTGGTCGTAATCGCGATCATATCAATCCTTGCGGCAATGCTGCTGCCGGCATTGAGAAATGCCAGGGAATCGGCCAAAAGCATCCTTTGCGTGGGCAACTGCAGGCAGATCAGCGCTGCGGCCCAGATGTATTTCGGAGATTGGAACAATCTCCTTCCATGCTTCAATTCCTCCAGCACAATCCGCGCGGTGGGGAAGCGGGGGACGCTGGCGGAAGATTCAGACCATCCATATCGTTTTATCAATCCATATCTGGGCGTAAAAGGACCTGGGGAAAAAGTGCCGGTCGCTGAATGCCCCAGCGACAAAGGACAGCCGTCGGTCGCAACCAAAGTCTATGACTATCTCGGTACCTCATACATGATCAATTACTCAAATCCGCTTGGCGTAAAAACCCTGGTGTCAAACATTCCCGCCGCCGGACAAATCACCGTGTTTCCCGTTGGAGGACTAAGTTCACCAAGTAAAACCTTTCTTTTTGCCGATCATCCCGCATTCAATTATTTTGCTGGAGGCAACCGTGTCCAGTTCTGGCATGATGACAGGAAAGTCAAAGTCGGGATGGCGTTTGCCGACGGGCATGCGGCTCCCGCTGTGATTCCAGCACCGGGCGGGACGGCAGGCTATCCTGATTCCGACGAGTTCAAATGGGGGCCATGATTCGCGGGGAAATCGTTTAATTTTTCGAAATAGCGGAGGATATGTATTCTTATGCCGAATGGAACATCCTGGAGAAAAGCGCAATGCATCGTGCTGGCCGCCTTCATGGTCATGACAGGAATTGACGCCTCAGGCGGAACTGCGGCAAGGGGGGCGGGTTCGGATGGTGTGGGAATAGCCGCTGTCAATCTTGACTGGCATCATGAGACGGAACCCGGATCCCGCCTGCCTGCAACAAAGGTTTCTGGAACCGATCTCTATTCAGGATTCTCCCTTGCTGGAGAGGATGCGGCATGCCGCGTGTCCAGCAACTCCATTCCGCTGAAGGAAAACCTGATGTATGATGTATCCCTGAGAATCAGTTCGCTCCGACGCATGGATGGGCTGCGAATTTTCCTTGTACCGTATTTCCGGTCTCCGGACATTCCCATACCACCCGAGACCATGCTCCTTCTCCCCCCTCCCGTACCCAGCGGCGATGAGTTCGCCTATCAGGCGGCGGTCCGCTTTTTCGCACCGCCCGGATCCGGATCCATGCGTGTCATGATCGAAGTGCCCGCCAAATCCCCTCCGTTTACAGTACACGAGGTGAAATGCGCTGAGGCGTTCGGAAATATGCCTCTTGTGTATGTCCAGCAGAAGGAAGATCTTCTTGACGCCGCCAGAGGCTTTTCTCCGGCGCCCCTGGCTTCTTTGCCGCCCCTTGATTCCGTCATTTCCAATATTGGAGGAAGATTGCGGCTCGCAATTGACGGCAAGCCTGTGGCTCCGCTTATCTATACTCCCCTTGTTTTTACCAGCGACTATCGCCGTTTCGGCCAGTATGCCGCTTTCCATAAGCAGGGATTTTCGTTGCACTCCATAGGGATCAATTCAGAAATAGGAGGAGGGAAGGAGTCTCCTTTTACCTTCTGGAGAGGAGCAAAAGACTATGATTTCTCCTCTCTGGAAAACGCCTTGAGGCTAGGGGTTGCGGCAAGTCCGGAAAGTTTTTTCCAGCTCTACGTCAACGTGGATCCCTACAAGGGATGGAGCGAAGAACATCCTGACGACATCTGCATGAATCAGAAGGGGGACAAGGCCGTTGGTTTTCAACACCTGTATCGTTGGGGCGGCATCCCGGCCGGGAATGAACGATATCTGCCTTCCCTGTACTCCAGTGCGGTGCGGGAAGAGACAATGGACATGCTTCAGGAGCTTGTGCGCTACATTGAGAGAAGTCCGTGGTCGCGAAAAGTCGCGGGATACATGCTGGTCGGATACTGTGACGCACAGTTTGTGAACTGGGCGCACTGGGATATCTACAGGAGCGAGAATGCCGACGATTATTCTCCCGCAGCCCGGAAGGCGTTCCGCATGTGGCTGCACCAGCGCTACGCAGGAAATCAGGAGGCATTGCGGATTGCCTGGAGCCGTCCAGATGTCACTTTCGAGTCGGCGGAAATCCCTCCAGTGGAACGTCGCAAAAGAAAGGATGTGCTTTGGCTTGATCCGGTGCGTGACCGGGACGTGGCCGACTTCAACAGGTTTTACATCGAAGAACCCATTGATTTTGTTGATGCCCTGGCCTCGATCGTCAAGAAGGAGAGCGGAGGGAGGAAATACATCGGCACACCTTACGCCAGCGCCATGAACGGCGGAGCGTCGGGCAACGGCCTGGGGCGGATGCTGGACAGCGCAAATCTAAATCTTTTTTTCTGTCCGCAGGATTATTTCGTGCGGATTCCAGGAACCCAGGGAGGCGTCCAGTCAATGGCTGGCAGCATGAGCCTTCACCAGAAACTTTTCATCGGTGAAATAGACTACCGTTCCCATATGCGCGGCGTTTCAGCGCCTCACCTTTGTGCAGGGTTCCGGGATGAAGGTGGGCAGGGGAAAACCGTGTTTCTTGGCTTTTTCAAGGATGGCCCTTCGGGAAAAAGGCATCTGGCTTTCATAGGGCGCGCCACATCGCCTGTCCTGGACATCTGCGAATTTCCCTGGGATGACGGGAAGGAGCACGTCTATTCTGTCGTCAAATACCGCGACCTCCAGGGGGTTTTCCGCATACAGCTCCATATCGACGGGATCGCCCGGTTCACGGAGGGAATAGAGTATCTCCGGCTTCCAGACGATGAAGGAGACGGCGAGGGTTTTCATGTTGGAACGTCCTCGGCGCTGATCACCCGGGCCGAAGTCAGCTCGCTTTCCATTGAAAAAAACGATATGAATTCCGGAGCGGATCTTCCTTTTGTGCGCAGATCTCTTTCCATTGCCGACGGATGGAAGCACTACCAGACCGGCGGAATGCAGTTGAAATTGGACTTTCCCGAGAAAGGATCGGTATATTTGAACGATGACAAAGCCAGTGATGGAAGCGCTTTTGCCGGGTTCTGCCGAATTGCCGCGGATGTGGAAAAGGATATTGGTTCACCTCCACGCTCTTCTCCATATCGCTTCACACTCGCCATCAAGTTTCTGGAAGCGGGATTTAAATCCACCATCAGGCAAGGGGATGATTGGTCGAATGGACTGGCGTACAACGACGATGCCATGAAAGCAATGCTGCTTCGCGAAACTGGAAACCTGTTGTCCAAGGGGCATGGCGCCCATTTTTTTGAACTGCAGCCATACGCCTACGCCTCGCCCGAAGTCCATAAGACATTGGGAAAGATACATGAAACCTTCTCCCGGGATTTGAAGGATGCGGCCCCCTTGGAGGCGGATGTCGCGATTTTCGTGGGAGAACGCAGCCTGGACTACCTGAGTTTCCCGAAGAGCCTTCCCTATCGCTGGTATCTCACCCGCCTGGCGCGCCGCCAATGGGATATTTCCGGAGTGCCTTACCATCTCTATATCCAGGGAGATCTGACGGACAAGAAGCTTCCTCGCTACCGTATGTATGTTTTTGTGGCGCCGGAGCACCTGGCGAAAGACGAGCTGCTGGCAATAGAGAATTTGAAAAAAGACGGAGCTACGCTGGTGTTTCTCCATGCCCCCGGCATTTTCGAGACGGATGATGCCGAGTCGTCCATCCAGGCCGTATCCGGCATGAAGGTTTCCCGGCTTCCCGGTGAAACGCGCTACGCAGGCCGCTATCTGGACGGGACTCATCCGTTGCTGTCCGGGATGCGGGGTCTTTTCGGAGCAGAACCCATTTCCGGCCCTTTTCCAGCCAGTGAAATCAGCGGGGCCGCCTGGGGAATCACAGATCCCCAGGCGATTCCCCTGGCGCTTTATTCTTCCAACAACAGCGTTGCAGCGGCGGCAAAGGATTTCGGTTCATGGAAATCCGCCTACTTCGCCGTTCCACGGCTGGAAGCGCGAATGCTTAACAATCTTGCCGCGTGGGCCGGTGCCTGGCGCGTCTCGGAAACTCTGGATGCGGTCTTCGCAAATCAGCGGTTCATCTCCATTCACGCCTTGACTTCCGGAGAAAAGACCCTGACACTGCGCCGTAAGGCCGCAGTTGTCACCGATCCCATTTCCGGCGAAGTAATTGCCAGGGATGTAGATCGATTGACCTTCTTCCTGAATGCCGGAGATTCGAAGTGGTTTGAAATCAGTATTGCCCCATAACTTTTAAAATCTGACTTTTCCCCTTGGCATTTGGGTTCAATATTGTTTTTATCTTGCGGAAATAGTCATTATTGCCTGTTTTATCTTGCTGAATTCAACATCCATCTTGAATTGCTCGTGATGTTGAGTAAATTATCTCATCGCGTTGAGTAAATTTACTTATTGAGGTGGATATCATGTTCAAACGAAGTGTTTTCAGCGATCTTTTTGAGAGGATTACCGCACCAAGCAAATTCATCCAAGTCTTGGCCGGTCCCAGGCAGGTAGGTAAGACCACTTTGGCAAAGCAGTTGATGGAAGCAGTAAATATCCCAACACATTATGCTTCGGCTGACGAACCCGCCCTTAAAAATAATAGTTGGCTGGAAGAGCAGTGGGAAACAGCGCGTTTTAAAACAAGAAATAACTCAGGAAATTCTGAGGTATTGCTGGTGCTTGATGAAATCCAGAAACTTCCAGGCTGGTCTGAAACCGTGAAACGACTTTGGGATGAGGATATCTTTAATAATTCACAACTTAAAGTGATTCTGCTCGGCTCTTCTCCATTGCTGATAAAATCTGGGCTTACAGAGAGCTTGACCGGCCGTTTTGAACTTGTCCCGGTAACTCATTGGTCATATTCCGAAATGAAAGAAGCTTTTGGCTGGGACTTTGAGAAATATGTCTATTTCGGCGGGTATCCTGGAGCGGCCTCTCTGATTGATGACATTGACCGCTGGCGCCACTATATCAAGGAATCTCTGATTGAAACCAGCATATCCAGGGACATTCTGCTCATGACCCGGGTTGACAAGCCTGCACTGCTGCGAAGAATGTTTGAACTGGGTTGCACATATTCGGGGCAAATACTGTCTTATCAGAAGATGACCGGGCAATTACAGGATGCCGGCAATACAACCACATTGGCGCATTATCTTGATCTGCTTGCAAGTGCTGGTTTTGTCGCAGGCCTGCAAAAATATGCCGGAAAGAAATTGAGAATGCGGAATTCAAGCCCGAAACTGCAGGTTTTCAATACTGCACTAATGACAGCACAGGCCAATATGGTTTTTGAGGATCTTGTCCGGAACCGCGAATTATGGGGGCGCTGGGTGGAATCGGCAATCGGGGCGCACCTGTTAAACCAGAGCATTGGCCGGGATATTCAGCTCTACTATTGGTCAAAGAGCAATCTGGAAGTTGATTTTGTTTTGGTAAAAGGAAGCAAAGTCACTGCTGTCGAAGTCAAAAGCGGAGCGTCAAGAGTGAATATTCCCGGAATAGATTCTTTTTCCAGGGAATTTGAAGTGACCAGGAAATTGCTGGTTGGAGCCCAGGGCATCCCTCTTACAGAATTCTTAACAGTTCCGGTGGGCGACTGGTTTTAAATCCGCAGCAAAAGCTCCAGGATTACCTGAAAATATCACACGGGCAGGCTTGACACCGACGGGCGTGGCGCTATTTTATCTCACACGAGTGAGATTGAAGCCGAGGGGAGCCATGGTGACGCAGAAGGACATAGCGGGGAAGCTTGGAATATCCAGATCGCTGGTATCCAGGGCGATTGCGGGAACTGCCGGCGACATCGGCGCGTCCGAGGAGACTGTCCGCAGGATCCGCCGGATGGCCGAGAAGTGCGGGTATATGCCGAATGCAGCCGCACAGAGCCTGCGCGGGGCGAGTACTATGACCATAGGCGTGGTCGTCAAGGATTTCACCGATCCCTTTTTCGGAAAGATGGTCGGCGAAATCCAGGCGCTAGGCAGGGACAGGGGCTTCTCATTGCTGCTGGCCGGATATTCGGGAGATGGCGGGCATCAGCCTGATACCCGTTCGCTTCTCAGATACAGTCCCGACGCCCTCATCATCTGCGGAAGCCATGTCAATACATCCTGGCTCAAGCCATTCATAACAAAAGGCATTCCGGCCGTGCAGATCGGCTCAGGGAAAAACTGTCTCGGCCTCAGCCGCGTAGAAATGGACGAGGTTTTCGGGATTTCCCTGCTGCTCGGCCATTTGAAATCACTCGGTCACAGGGAACTCGGATTCATCGGAGCCGACACGGAACCTCTTTTGAAAAGGAAAAAGCTCTTTTCCGATCTCGCCCGTGAACAGGGGATGCTGCTGAAATATTCTGTTTCCGTCCCGGAGCAGTATGGCGCGGGATGCCTTGCCATGAAGAATCTGATTGGCTTGTCAGGAAGGAATTTGCCGACAGCGGTCATTGCCGCAGACGACATGACAGCCCAGTGCGGACTAAAGGCGCTGCATGATGCCGGGTTGCATGTTCCAGAGGATATTTCCTTGACCGGCATAGACGACATACCTTCCGCCGGACTGATGATTCCGGCTCTTACTACGATCAGGTCGCCTGTCGCCGAAATGGTTCGCGCCGCCTTTTCACTTGCAGTCGACAGGAAAAAGGGACGGGAACCCAGGGTTGTGAAGATCAAGCCGGAATTAATTGTAAGGGAATCATGTTCGAAAACAATATAACGGAGAATATCTTAATGGAAATCAAGATCAGCAAGGACAAGATTGAGAATGGAAGGAAGGCGGCCGCAAAGGGCGCCGAAGCGGTCAGGGATGCCATCAGGGAAAAAGGGTTTGCCAGCATAATCGTGGCGACGGGCGCAAGCCAGTTCGAAATGCTTTCCGAACTCGTCAAGGCCGATATCGACTGGTCAAAGGTCACAGCTTTCCATCTCGACGAATACATCGGGATTCCAATTTCGCATCCGGCAAGCTTCAGGAAGTATCTGAAGGAAAGATTTGTCGACATGATAGGGAATCTCAAGGTTTTCAATTATGTCGACGGCGAAAATCCTGATCCTGTGAAGGAATGTGAACGGCTTGGAAAACTGATTGGCAAGTTTGAGATCGACGTCGCGTTTGTTGGGATAGGGGAGAACGGGCATCTCGCATTCAACGATCCGCCTGCCGACTTCAATACTGAGAAGGCCTACATAGTCGTCCTGCTCGACGAGGCATGCAGGAAACAGCAGCTGGGCGAAGGCTGGTTCAAGACTCTTGCCGACGTTCCGCAGAAGGCCATATCGATGAGCATCAGGCAGATCATGAAGAGCAAGATTGTAATCTGCACTGTCCCGGATGACAGGAAGGCCGAGGCAGTCAAAAACACGGTCAAGGGAGAAGTCAGCAACAAGATCCCCGCATCAATTCTGAAGAACCATCCGGCGTGCCATCTGTTCCTGGATGAACCGGCGGCATCGCTTATGAGGTGAGTTGACCGCTTGTCACGCCGTTTGTTCGTTATCCGCCGCGGCGGATAACGAACAAACATCATGATAATCAATCCGAAATATTCGCCAGCAAAAAAACTAGGGACGGGCTTCAGCCCTATCTACTATACGCATATTTTTAACATGGTTCGAATGTTTTATTGTTGTGCCGCCGCCCTGCGGGG
>JBAQUG010000175.1:0-23699 GCA_049297395.1 Victivallales bacterium
TACAACGAGGACACGCTTTGCTATGTGAATGCGAGATTCTCAGGGAGGATAGACAAGCTTTTCGTGAAGTCAGCAGGGATACCGGTAAAGAAAGGAGAACGCATTGCAGAGGTATACAGCTCGGAGCTTTTGGTTATACAGCAGGAGCTTTTACAGGCAAAAAGGTTCCTGGAATCGAAACCGGATGATGCGACGGCTATAAGCTTTTTCAATTCAATCAAGGAGAAAAATCTGATCTCAGGTTTTACAGAGGATCAGATAAATGAAATCATCAGGAAGGGCAAAGGTACCGGTGCGGATCGCATATCAGGCACCTCGCCCGTGTTCGGCGTCCTTCTTTCAATTACTTCGCCAATATCCGGAGTTGTCATAGAGAAGGCGGCAGTAACCGGCAAATTCTTTGAGAAAGGTGAAATCCTCTTTACGATTGCCGATCTCAGCCGTGTCTGGATCAATGTCGAGGCCTATGAGACGGATCTCCCGTGGTTGAAATATGGACAGGAAGTCGCATTCACGACCGATGCCTGCCCGGGCAAGAAATTTAACGCCAGGGTTTCGTTGATCCAGCCAATACTTGATGAGACTACGCGTACTGTAAAAGTAAGGCTTTCCGCAGAGAATAAGGAAGGCAGGCTGAAGCCGGGAATGTTCGTGCATGCCATAGTCCGTGCGAAGATCGCAGAGGATGGGGAGGTAGTAGATTCATCGCTTGCCGGAAAATGGATCAGCCCGATGCATCCGGAAATAATACGTGATGCTCCAGGCAAATGCGACATCTGCGGGGTAGATCTTGTTACCGCCGAATCACTGGGCCTTGCCGACGAAAAGGAGAAGGATGCCGTTCCCCCGTTGGCAATACCGGCGTCTGCAGCCCTTGTAACAGGCAAAAGGGCCGTCGTATACGTGTCAGTACCGGGAAAGAAAGGGGTCTACGAATGCAGGGAGATCGTACTTGGCCCGCGCGCCGGAGATTATTTCATAGTCGAATCCGGTTTGAAGGAAGGCGAGAACGTGGTCACAAGCGGCAGCTTCAAGATCGACAGTTCCCTCCAGATACTCGCGAAGACGTCGATGATGAAGCCGTCCATGGGCGATGAGTCCGGGACTGCCTCCGCACCGGAGGTTCATGCAATGAAGAATGCTCCGCCTCCACCAGATGATGTCATCGAGGAATATTTCCAGGTTCATAAGGCGTTGTTCACCGATAATCTGGGGGAGGTCCTGAAACATGCGGCAAAGCTTGATGCGAAGTATTCTGCGAATCTCGCATCATCGAAGGATATCTGGGAGGCCAGGAAGGCGTTTGAGCAGATATCCAAGCTCCTGCACAAGGATCTTGCAGGCTCGGAAGCGAACTTGAAGAAACCCTTTTTCAAGATATTCTGTCCAATGGCATTTGAAGGCAGAGGCTCTTTCTGGATACAGGACAGCGACAAAGTGCAGAACCCCTACTTCGGTCCGACAATGCCTGACTGCGGCGAGGTGAAGGAGACGATTGGCGCGAAGAAGTGAAAAGAAGGATCAAGGCAAACACTAAAACAGAGGCGGCTTTTTCGGTTGGCCTTTCGTATTACGAGCGTGTAAACGCTCCATGGAGTGCGGCAATTCATTGCCGCTTTGTTTCGCGAAATTAATTTCGCGGCATTTGTATTGGACGGAATAAATTCCGTCATTAAAGGCGGCAATCAATTGCCGCACTCCATGTGCGAATTTTACAATTCGCAGAAGAAGGAACGAACGAGACACAGGATAACAGGATTTACCGTATGGACATTGAAAACACGACTTCACCACTGAACCGTTTCATACGGTTCTGCCTGGTAAACAAGCTCATTGTCTTCCTTATCGTACTCTCCATCGTTTTTGGCGGAATGTATTACATGCCTTTTGACTTCGGCATAAAATGGATGCCGAGGAATCCTATCCCGGTCGATGCGATCCCCGACATCGGCGAGAACCAGCAGATCGTGTTCACGGACTGGCCCGGGCGCTCCCCCCAGGACGTTGAGGATCAGGTTGGATATCCGCTGACCGTCACAATGCAGGGAATTCCCGGTGTCAAAAGCGTGCGCAGCCTTTCGATGTTCGGGTTCTCCACGATCTACGTGATCTTCAACGACAATATTGATTTCTACTGGGCACGTTCCAGGATTCTTGAACGGTTGAACATCGCGCAGCAGCGCCTGCCGGAGGGAGTGGTTCCCGCGCTCGGGCCAGATGCGACCGGGCTCGGACAGGTATTCTGGTACACTGTCGAAGGGGAAGGCTTCAATCTCCAGGAACTGCGTTCGACGCAGGACTGGTACATACGGTACGCCCTGCAGTCGGTCGAGGGCGTAAGCGAAGTCGCATCGATAGGCGGATATGTGAAGGAATACCAGATCGATGTCGACCCTGCGGCGATGAGGGCGGCAGGAGTCAGCCTTCCGGAGGTCTTCGAGTCCATCCGCAAGGCCAACATCGATATCGGAGCGGAAACCATAGAACACAACGGCATCGAATATGTCATCCGCGGAAAAGGATTCATAAAGTCCCTGAAGGATATCGAGACTGTCCTGATAAAGGGCAACAGCAATATCCCCATATTCATCCGCAACATAGCGAAAGTCCATCTCGGACCTGCATTGAGGAGAGGCATATTGGACAAGGAGGGAGCGGAGGCTGTCGGCGGGGTCGTAATTGTACGCTTCGGAGAAAACCCGCTTGCAACGATCCAGCGGGTAAAGGATAAGATCAGGCAGATACAGCCCGGGCTTCCACGGAAAACCCTGGCAGACGGACGGAAATCACAGATGGGGATCGTTCCGTTCTATGACCGCACGGGCCTGATAAAGGAGACGCTGGGAACTCTCAGGGATGCGCTTATCGAGGAAATACTGATATGCTGTTTTGTCGTGTTCATGCTTCTCTCCCATTTCCGCTCCAATATAATGATCTCGATGAACATCCCGCTTGCCGTGCTGGTCACGTTCATACTCATGTCTCTGTTCAAGGTTGATTCCAACCTCATGAGCCTGGGCGGAATCGCGATCGCGATCGGGGTGATGGTCGACATGGGCATAGTCCTATCGGAAAACATTGTACGTCATTTCAGCATCGCCAAGCCCGAGGATGATCCGCTTGAAGTCATCTATCAGGCGACATGCGAAGTTTCCGGTGCGATCACCACCGCCGTGATAACCACGATCATATCATTCCTACCCGTCTTCGCGCTTACTGGCGCGGAAGGGAAGCTGTTCAGGCCTCTCGCATACACGAAGACATTTGCGATGTTCGCATCTATCTTCGTGGCGCTTATAGTCCTGCCTGCAGTGGCGCACATCCTCATGAAGAAGCGCAGGACGGGAGAGAAGATCAAGGCGGCGGCCCGCATGGGGCTCATTGCAATCGGAATCGTCGTGGGATTTGCCTGGCACTTCTGGATCGGGGTTCCGCTTGTAATCGGAGGCGCGATATTGATGGCGGAACCGCGCGTGCCGGAAGCATGGAAGCACTGGTTTGAGAATTCCATTTCATGGATGGGCGCGCTGTTCGTGCTGGCCCTCCTGACAATGCACTGGATGCCGCTCGGACTCGGCACGAGCCTGACAAAGAACCTGATCTTCGTGTTTGGCGTGAATCTGGCATGGACATCGGTGCGCGTGATCGTAATCAACTGGTATCCGGAGCTTCTCGGCTGCTTCCTCAAATACAAGTTCCGATTCCTGTCAATTCCGGTTGCGATGCTGGTGTTCGGGCTCATGGTCTGGATCGGATTCGAGGGGGCTTTCGGATGGGTTCCAAAATCACTGTCGCGAACAGGAATACCCGAAAAGTCCGTCCATGGAAACGCACTGTGGTCGTATCTCCACCACAAGTTCCCGGGAATGGGGCGCGAATTCATGCCTTCCCTTGATGAGGGATCATTCCTTTTCATGCCGACGATAATGCCGCATGCAGGAATCGGCGAGGCGCTTGATACCGTTCAGAAACAGGACAAGGCGATCCGCGCAATACCGGAGATCGAGACGGTGGTCGGCAAGATCGGACGGGCTGAGACAGCACTTGATCCCGCGCCTATCTCGATGATAGAGACCCTTATATCCTATAAACCGGAATACGGCCCGCCGGATCCGAAGACCGGAGAACGCGCACGTCTCTGGCGCGACAATATCAAGACAACGGACGACATATGGAAGGAGATCATTGACGCGGCGGCGATACCCGGATGCACCTCCGCCCCGAAGCTCCAGCCGATCGCCGCGCGGCTTGTAATGCTCCAGTCGGGTATGCGCGCCCCCATGGGCGTGAAGATCTATGGAAACTCCCTGTCAGAGATAGAGAAGACGGGATTCAGGATCGCCGACATCCTCAAACAGGTTCCCGGCGTAAACCCGGAAACCGTCCAGCCCGACCGCGTGATAGGCAAGCCATATCTTGAGATCGACATCGACCGCGAGAAGATCGCGAGATACCAGCTCAACATCAAGGATGTCCAGGACGTGCTGGAGGTCGCAGTGGGGGGGATCCGCGCGACTACTACCGTCGAGGGGCGCGAACGCTATCCCGTGCGCGTCCGCTACGAACGCGAACTCCGCGATTCCCCGGAGGCGCTCGGAAAGATAATTGTCCCTGCGCCGGAAGGAATACAGGTCCCCCTTTCCCAGCTGGCGACAATAAACTACGTGCCAGGTCCGCAGGAAATAAAGAGCGAGGACACGTTCCTGGTGTCATATGTGCTCTTCGACAAGCTTCCCGGCTACGCCGAAGTCGACGTCGTCGAGTCCGCGCAGCAGCTTCTTGACGCGAAGGAGAAGAGCGGCGAGCTCCTGTTCCCGGCAGGTACGAATGCGAAGTTCGCAGGGAACTACGAGAACCAGGTTAACTTCCAGAAGCAGTTCGTCGTCATACTCCCGATCTGCCTCCTCCTGATCTTCCTCCTGATATATTTCCTGTTCAGGAATACCGTGATCACGACGCTGATCTTCGGACAGATAGCCGTGGCCTGGGCCTCGGGGTTCATCGGGCTCTGGCTCGCAGCGCAGCCGTGGTTCCTGGACTTCGCCGTGTTCGGGCACAACCTGAGGGCGGTTTTCCATCTGCAGGAATATAATCTGAGCGTTGCAGTATGGGTTGGATTCATCGCCCTGTTCGGGATCGCATGCGACGACGCGCTGATCATCACCAGCTATCTCGAACAGATGTTCAGGGCGAAGAAGGCCGCGGATGTCCGCGAGATCCGCAGCATGGTGGTTGAAGGCGGCAGGAAACGAGTGCGCCCCTGCCTGATGACTACTGCGACGACCGTGCTTGCCCTCCTGCCGATACTCACTTCCACCGGCAAGGGCGCGGACATAATGATCCCCATGGCGATGCCGATCTTCTTCGGAATGACGCTTGAACTAATAACCGTCTTCATCACTCCGGTCCTATACTGCATGTACAGGGAATACAGGCTGGGAAGGGATGATACCAGCAGCCAGTCGTCAGCAGCCGGTCGCCAGTAATCGGCAATCAGTCGTCAGTGGACAGCCCTCAGTTGTAGGAAATCATCGCCCAGCCGTTGGACGTTCGATGTTAATGTCCTCCTGGAACGCCACCAACCTGGTGGCATTTTTTCAATTGAGCCGGCAAGTTGCCGGCGTTCCGGCCATGCAAACAGGAAAGGCTGAGCATTACTGTTCAAGAATGCCCGAGTTACTTCGGCATTCGTCATTCCTCCTGATTCATGCAATCTCTCAATCCCCAAATCATCCAATCACCAGATATTCAAAGTAGGGTTTCACCCCATTTCTTGTAGGGAAACCCTCCATTGCTGAAAAACGGATTCCGGACAATAATGAAACAAAGACAAAAATATTTCTCCGGAGCATGAAAAAAATGGAATATCAAAAAATAGCTTGGGAAGGCGACCTGGACACAGGCATCCAGCTGATAGACAGGCAGCACAAGGAGTTCATCAGGCTTGTGAACAACCTTCTCGACTGTTCGGTAATATCCGATGACAACCAGGCACTGCTGAAGGCCTTTTCCTTCCTCAGGTACTACATCTGCGAGCATTTCAGCGTCGAGGAATCTGCAATGATCACATACGTGTATCCGTTCTATGCGATGCACAAGAACATACATGATTCGTTCCGTGATGAGATCAATGCCATGGAATCAAGCCTTAGGGCAAAGACTTCACCGCATGACGTGCTGATAAAACTGAATTACCTGATAGTCAACTGGTTCATGAACCACATAAAGGTCGAGGACAGGAAGCTCTGCAGATATCTTGCGTCCCAGGCCCAGACCAGGAACGAGGATCTTGGCGGCAGGCTCGACCAGATCGTCAGCGTATTCTTCAAGATGAGGGAGTAGGCATGCGAGCCGTTAAGGTAGGGTTTCTCCCCTGCCTGACCTAGGGATTTCCCCCATTGAGAATAATTAGTCGATGACTTAAAATAAGGCAGAGAAAAAAGATCCACATGTGGAAATAATCACATAAGGAGGTGCAGCCGTGGATGAATCATTGGAGGCCGGAAGTTTTGGATCGACGATGAAAAATATAAAGATAGAGAATAAAAATAATCCAAGGAAAGGGAAAATGAAAATGCGTAAAATCACAACGCTTGCAAAGCTCGCAGTACTAGTGACGGCATTCGCACTGGGATTCGGGGTGTCTGCTCAGACTGGCACAGTGGATGCATCTGGAAGACGCGACGGCAATGCGATTGCCGCCAAAAGGGTGACGCAGGCGCAAAGGGAAGCTGCCGCCGAGAGAGTAAGGGTGCTCAAGGAAAGCTTACAGGCCAAGACTACGGATGCCTCAGCCATCAAGAAGGCTCCTTCCATGGCTCCTTCCATGGCTCCTTCCATGGCTCCTGCCATGGCTCCTGCCGCACCAGGCGGTGCGCCGGATTATTTCGGAGTCGCAAACTGGGCATTCAGTCCTCCCATCCGTAAATTCATTGATAAACTGCCTGGGCTGGGAGTCGCGGGGGAAAACCTTCTCGGACAATATATTTCCGTAGCCAATCCCGACACCATCACATATCCTGGTTCAGACTACTATGAGATATCGGTTCGCGAGTTCAGCCAGAGATTCCATACCGATCTGGCTCCTACAAGACTCCGTGGATATGTGCAGACCAACAAGGGCACTGATGCCGGCGGCCAAAACACCATCAACCCGGATCCGATACATTATCTTGGCGCGATGATCGTTGCGCAGAAGAACCGTCCGGTCCGCATAAAATTCACCAACGAACTTCCCACCGGCGTTCCCGGGGAACTCTTTCTTCCAGTTGACAAGACGGTCATGGGCGCCGGAATGGGACCTCTGGGTACGGAATACACGCAGAATCGCGCAGTTCTTCATCTCCACGGAGGGAAGTCCCCGTGGATAAGCGATGGAACGCCCCACCAGTGGATTACTCCTGCCGGTGAGAACACTTCTTATCCGACAGGCGTCAGCATGCAGAATGTGCCGGACATGCCTGATCCTGGACCAGGATCACAGACCTATTACTACACCAACCAGCAGAGCGCCCGCCTGATGTTCTACCACGACCATTCATATGGCATAACCCGTCTCAACGTATACGCCGGCGAGGCCGCAGGATATCTCATCCAGGATCCGGTTGAAAAGGATCTTGTCACCCGTGGAATCATTCCGGCAGATGTGTTTCCTCTGATAATACAGGACAAGGGATTCGTGGACGCCGCTACTGTACGCGTGACCGATCCGACCTGGAACTGGGGTACTGGCGTGCCGGCAGGCAATGGGGTACGCCCTCCGGTGAATGGGGATCTCTGGTATCCTCATGTCTATTCACCCGCCCAAAATCCGTATGACCTTGCTGGAACCAACGCATTCGGACGCTGGCATTATGGTCCATGGTTCTTCCCGCCCACAACAGATATCCTTTATCCTCCTATACCAAATCCATACTATGACCCGATCAACGCGCCATGGGAACCGCCAGAAATGCCCGCATGCCCCAATCCATCCATGCCCGGGGAGTCCTTCATGGACACGGCAATGGTCAACGGTACAGCATTCCCAACCTGCACTCTTGAGCCAAGACCCTATCGCTTTAGAATTCTGAATGCAGCCAATGACCGTTTTTTCAACCTGCAGCTTTACAAGGCTGACCCATCTGTTGCCTCGTCGGACGGCAGGACTCTTACTGAGGTAAAGATGGTTCCGGCGGTCCCCACTGTGGGATTTCCCGCAACCTGGCCGGCCGATGGAAGGGAAGGCGGAGTTCCGGATCCGGCAACCGCAGGACCTTCGTGGATACAGATAGGCAACGAGGGCGGATTCCTCCCGGCACCTGCCGTGATTCCAAACCAGCCGATAGCCTGGAACTTGGATCCGACCACTTTCAATTTCGGCAATGTTTCTGATCATTCGCTTCTCCTGGCACCAGCCGAGCGAGCGGACGTGATTGTCGATTTCTCCGCTTTTGCAGGACAGACCTTGATCCTCTATAATGACGCTCCGGCTGCATTCCCGGCTCTTGATGCCCGCTATGACTACTACACCGGCGCACCGGATTTGTCAGCCACCGGCGGCCATACAGGCCCGCAGGTCGGCTTTGGCCCGAATATCCGCACCGTCATGCAGATAAAAGTGGCGGCGGCTCCTGTCTCCTCCTTCAACATGGCCGCACTCAACAACGAATTCAAGTCAACGCCCACGTATCAGGGCGTGTTTGAAAGAGGCCAGCATCCGATCATCGTCGGGCAGACAGCCTACAATGACATCTATGCAAAAACATTCCCGGCAGCCTGGCCGACTTGGGGCTACGCGAGAATCCAGGACTCATCCCTGAGCTTTGAAACTGTTACGGGACTGACACTTAATACCCCGATGGCGCCCAAGGCAATCCATGATGAGATGGGTGCCGCCTATGACAAGGAATACGGACGCATGAGCGGCAAGCTGGGTTTGGAACTGCAGCCCCAGACATCGTTGACTCAGAATTTTATCCTGCAAAGCTTTGTCGACCCTTCAACTGAAATAGTAGTTGACTCGATTACCGATGGCCCCCCATCGCTGGGAGATGGGACGCAACTCTGGAGGATTACACATAACGGCGTGGACACGCATCCAATACATTTCCATCTATTCGATGTGCAGGTGATCAACCGCGTTGGCTGGGACGGGGCAATCAGGCTGCCAGACGCCAACGAGCTGGGCTGGAAGGAGACGGTTCGCGTAAGTCCTCTTGAGGATACGATTGTGGCCTTGAGGGCGACCGCTCCAAAACTGCCTTTCGGCATACGAGACAGCGTCCGATTCCTCAGCCCCGCGACTCCACCGGGATCTCCAGACGGTTTTACCAATATTGATCCGGCAACTGGACAGCCCCTTGTACCTCCGACCACCAATGTGCTCACAAATTTCGGCTGGGAATACGTATGGCACTGCCACATCCTAAGCCATGAAGAGATGGACATGATGCGCCCTATCTCGTTTGATGTCGTAGTTGATCTTCCATCCGCACCTACCGACTTGAATGTAACAGGAGTTGGAACAAGTGCGGTTCTCACATGGATCGATCCAACGCCCGTGAGTGATCCCAACACTCTTGGCAATCCTGCAAACGAAGTAGGTTTCCGGATTGAGAGGGCTCTCGGCGCGGCAGGTGTATTCGAACTGATAGGGACGGCTGAAGCCAACCAGACCACATATACTGATCCTTCGAATCCCACAGGGCTTACTCGCTACAAGGTCATCACCTTCAATGCCGCAGGAGTTTCTCCGGATTCAAACATTGCAACACTTAATTTGTCCACAACGGTTCCTGGCGCTCCAGCCGGAGCAAGCGCTGTGGCCGGAAATGCGCAGGCTACCGTGAGCTTTATTCCTCCGGCGTCAAGTGGTGGCAGTGCAATAATTTCATATACCGTGACATCGTCTCCTGATGGCATGACGGCGACTGGTGCGGCAAGTCCCTTGACCGTTACAGGCCTCTCGAACGGCATATCCTATACGTTCACCGTGAAAGCTGCGAATTCGTTCGGACCAGGTGCGGCTTCTACAGCCTCCAATGCCGTAATTCCTACCGCCGTACCCGGCACTCCTACCGCGGTGACTGCGGTGAAAGGCAATGCACAGGCGACTGTCACCTTCACTTCTCCAGTTCCAAACGGAAGTCCTGCGATCACTGCCTACACTGTGGCGTCTATTCCGGGCGGAATAACGGCAACCGGCGCGGGCAGCCCTATAACTGTTGCTGGCCTGATGAACGGAACTTCCTATACCTTCACAGTTGCGGCGAATAATATTTTCGGATCCGGACTGGCTTCAGCCCCCTCCAACGCCGTAATCCCCTCCACGGTTCCAGGAGCTCCTGCAATTGCTTCGGTGACGGCAGGCAACGCACAGGCGACTGTCAGCATAACACCTCCTGCATCCAATGGAGGCAGCGTGATCACAGGATATACTGTGACCTCCTCTCCTGGTGGAATAACTAAGACTGGAACTGCAAGCCCTCTGATTGTAACTGGTCTGACAAATGGTACGGCCTATACTTTCAAGGTGACGGCGACCAGTGCCATTGGGACAGGTCCTGCATCCGCAGCTTCGAGCAGTGTAACTCCTGGATCAGTCCCAGGCGCTCCTCTCGTGACGGGCGCAACTGCGGGATACATGCAGGCCACGATATCCTTCCTTCCGCCTGCCTCAAACGGAGGGAGCCTGATCACTCAGTATACTGTTACCGCTAATCCCGGAGGCCTCATGGCCAGCAAATCGGCCAGCCCGATCACAGTCAATGGCCTGACATTTGGCACCACTTACACCTTTACGGTGACAGCCACCAACGCCTTCGGGACAGGTTCGGCGTCATCCGCTGCCAGCGTTTCACCTCTTGCCCTTGTTCCTACGGCTCCCAGGACGGTTACGGCCGTTGCCGGCAGCAACCAGGCTATTGTGAGCTTCACTCCGCCTGCGAACAATGGAGGAGCCCCGATCACGTCGTATACGGTGACGTCGCGCCCTGGAAACATAACTGCCGCAGGTCTGTCCAGCCCAATAACTATTGCAGGCCTGACGAACGGTGTCTCATACAGTTTCACAGTAAAGGCGACGAATGCTATTGGCACAGGTCCGGCTTCAACCGCCTCCTTGGCAGTAAAGCCAGCGTCATTGCCGGGTGCTCCAGTCATGAAGAGCGCAACTGCAGGCGTTGGACAGGCCAATGTTGTCTTCACTGCCCCCGCATCCAATGGAGGCAGTGCGATCACCTCGTATACCGTCACTTCCAATCCAGGAGGCCTGACGGCGACAAAGACAGCCAGCCCGATAATAGTGACAGGGTTGACTGGAGGGACAAACTATACATTTACAGTAACTGCGACAAATGCTTATGGAACAGGCCCTGCATCCGCAGCTTCCAATGGAATAGTTCCTGCTTCCACGGTTTCAGGAGCCCCTACTGCAGTTAAAGCCGCCAGCGGCAATGCGCAGGCGACTGTCAGCTTCACCGCACCGTCTGCAAACGGCAGCGCGATCACAGGATATACAGTGACCTCGAATCCGGGTGGCATAACTGCGGTCGGAGCCGGAAGTCCGATAGTTGTTCCCGGACTTACGAACGGGACATCCTATAGGTTCAATGTAAAGGCGACAAACGGGGTTGGAACAGGTCCGGCCTCGGCGTATTCTGTCGCTGTAGTTCCCGCAACAGTTCCCGCTGCTCCTGCGATCGGGACTGCGGTGGCCGGCAATGCTCAGGCGACAGTCAGTTTCATCCCGGTTCCCCTTGCATCCAATGGAGGAACTGCGATCACATCCTATACGGTGACATCGGCTCCCGGAGGCTTGACGGCCTCTAAGACGACAAGTCCTATAATTGTGACCGGGCTGACAAATGGTACGTCGTATACCTTCAGTGTCACGGCTAATAATGCAGTCGGTTCAAGCGTGGCTTCGAATTCCACTGCGGCCGTCACACCTGTGACATTGCCCGGGGCCCCGACTGCAGTCAATGCAGTGGCTGGAAATACTCTGGCAACCGTCAATTTCACTGCGCCTGCACTGACTGGTGGAAGTTCGATCATCTCTTACACTGTGACTTCGTCTCCTGGTGGCAAAACAGCAACTGGTGCGGGAAGTCCGCTTGTCGTCAACGGCCTTACGAATGGAACTGCCTATAAGTTCACTGTAAAGGCGACCAGTTCGATCGGCACAGGCCCTGCATCGGTGGCGTCTGCCGCAGTTACTCCCGCAACCTTGCCTGGAGCCCCGAAAATAGGGACGGCCGTAAGGCTCAGCGCCACTCAGGTGCGAGTTCCGTTCACTGCGCCAACGTCCAACGGTGGCAGCGTGATCACCTCATACACGGTGACATCGAATCCTGGAGGCATAACATCGACGGCCAAGGCTAGTCCGATAACTGTGAATGGACTGACGACGGGTACGCCATATACGTTCACGGTAACTGCAACTAATGCAATAGGGGTCGGTGCTTCGTCCGTCGGCTCCAATGTCGTGACTCCTTAAACATAGCAGCAACCTTAACAAACAGGGAGGGAGAAATCCCTCCCCGTTTCTTTTATTGGGCATATTTAGTGTCTTTATTTCACAGTTCTATGTCTTAAGCGTATATAAAATCCGAATCTCGAAGCACGAAAATCGAAACCCCGTCATGCGACAGGGCAGACAAACTCGAAAAAATGAAAACACCCTGTCTTAAAACAATGTTTGAAACATTTGAAAATTCATTAATTCCCAGTTTGTTTCGAATTTCGATATTCGGATTTCGAGTTTGGGTTGCGGGCAGAGCCCGCCTTAGCATGTACCATCTGTAGTTTTGAGAATGGGACAGGATATAAATGAAGATCCACAACTGAAGTTGTGAACTCCAAACGGAACGCCGGCACCCCTGCCGGCATCGGTGGTGGAGTGGAAAAGAGGAAGACTGCCAGCAGGGCGCTGGAGGTCCGGTAAGATTCCACGGCCATATGCTTGTAGCCTGCCTTCCCTGCTTGTTCTATCCACTCATCCATCCAATCTTCTAAATCTCAACATCCCTGAATCTCCCGATAATCACCGGTAGGGTTTTACCCTATGCAAAGGTAGGTGAACTACCCATATGTCAAGATGGGAGAAGTAATACATTAATTAAATTCTCAATTATTAAATCAAGCATATGAGGAGGATGAGATGAAAAAATCGAACAAGAAATACATGCAGGAGAAAACGTCAAAGAAAGTTAAGAAATTCCAGTCCTTCAAATGGTCACACAACAAGAATGTGAACCAGGTGTGCCTTGCCGGGGAATTCAACGGCTGGACTCCCATCCCCATGGAAAAGAGGGATGACGAGTTCCAGGCGATTGTCGAACTGGAGCCAGGCGAATATCAGTACAAGTTCGTGGTCGATGGACAATGGGTCGATGATCCTTCGGCTCCAAAAGCCACAATGAACGCATTCGGAACTGCGAACAGCGTTGTCCAAGTAATCTGAACATATCATGGAAATTACGATGAAGAAGGCCATATTGACTGGATCGAGGCGCAGAAGGACCAGCTGAAGCAGATGGGTGTGGAAAACTACCTGTCTGCACAGATCGAGTGAAATGCTGAAGAATGGTTGCGTCTGAGTACCGAGTTCCGGCGATATAATGGATACGTTAATGGCATTATGGAAATGGATTTTCCTGGATTATGATGAGAGTAGTGAATCCGTTGGAGTGCGCAGACGGAATTCCATGCAGTCTGCGCTTTTGATTTTCTCTGAGACCTTTTAAGTTTAAAAAGACAGAGCGGTGACTTTGTCACACGCACTCCCGGGTCAGGCTGAAGCGCCTGACGTAAAAACGGAAATGATATCTTAAGAATCCATTCGACTAATTGAGAATGAAATATTCTGGAGGCTTATGTCCAATTCAATACCAGCCAAGGAACCCGGCAATATTTCCATCCTGCTTTGCGGGCAGGCAGGACAGGGTATTCAGACCGTAGAACAGCTGCTCATGAAGATTCTCAAAACCAGTGGATACTATGTCTTCACTACCAAGGAATTCATGTCCCGGGTTCGCGGCGGAATGAACTCCACCAGCATCAGGATATCAGGAAGCCCTGTATCTGCGCCATTGAACCGCATTGACATCCTCGTACCTCTTGACAAAGGAGGAATAAGCCATGTCAGCTGCATGCTGACCTCCCAGACGATCGTGCTTGGGGAGAAGGATATCTGCGGCGGTGAAATTCCAGAAGGCGTATCCCTGGTCGATGTTCCATTTTCTAAAATAGCCGCTGAAACAGGGAACAAGGTCTATTCGAACACTGTCGCCGTTGGAGCGCTGCTGTGCCTCCTGGGCTTGGAGCTTGAGCCTAATCTTCATTATATCGGGGAGTTCTTTTCTGGAAAGTCTGAGGACGTCGTGAAGAAGAACCTGGAAGCCGCAGGAAAAGGCTACAGGGCTTTGGCTGGCTCAGATACTGCACGGACAAAGATGAGCTTCAAAGGCAATCCCGAGGCGAAGGATCAGCTGCTGCTGAGCGGCGGGGAGGCAGTCGCCTTGGGTGCGCTTGCCGGAGGATGCAATTTCATCTCCTCGTATCCGATGTCCCCTTCCACTTCGGTATTGTCGTTCCTGGCCCAGAATGGAAGCAATTTCGGAATCGTCGTCGAACAGGCCGAAGATGAGATCGCCGCAATCAACATGGCGATTGGCGCCTGGTATGCGGGAGCAAGGGCGATGGTGACGACTTCAGGCGGAGGTTTTGCGCTGATGACTGAAGGGGTGAGCCTTGCGGGGATGCTGGAATCCCCCATGGTGATCCATCTTGCACAGAGGCCCGGTCCGGCCACCGGCCTTCCGACAAGGACAGAACAGGGAGATCTCGAATTCGCACTTTATGGAGGGCACGGAGAGTTCCCAAGAATAATTTTCGCGCCCGGCACTCTTGAGGAGGGATTCAACCTGGCGAGGAATGCATTTTCAATTGCCGACAAATACCAGGTTCCGGTATTAATACTCACCGACCAGTTCTTCATGGACTCCTGCTGCAACACCCCCTTCTTCAATCTGGAGAACAAACGTCCGGAAAAACATTTCATCAGGACCGCCCCGGGCTACAGGAGATATGAACTGACGCCAAATGGAATTTCCCCGCGCGGGATTCCTGGGTTCGGCGAAGGGCTCGTATGCGTCGACAGCGACGAGCACGATCAGGATGGGCACATAACTGAAGATCTTGTCATGCGTACCAGGATGGTCGACAAGAGACTGAAGAAGCTTGAATCCTTCAAGGCTGAATCCACACCTCCGAAACTGTTCGGAACTGCCGGCTGCAGGAATCTGATAGTATGCTGGGGATCCTCATTGTCCGCCGTACGCGAGGCCGTTGAACTTCTTGGAAGGGACGATACGGCGATCCTCCATTTCAGCCAGGTATTTCCGCTGGACACCGAGATGGTCAGGGAGCATTTTTCAAAGGCCGGGAAAACCATCCTGGTTGAAGGCAATGCCACTGGACAATTCGGCAGGATTCTGAAAAGCTGCACAGGCGTGGATTTCCATGACAAAATCCTCAAATACAACGGGCTCAGCTTTGCTTCCGACGAACTTGCAGGAAAGATCAATTCCTGCCTGCAGGAGGGGAAATGAACAGATTCGACATGGAGCCTGCCGACATTGCGTGGTGCCCCGGCTGCGGGAACTACGGAATATTGAATGTCCTTAAAAAGGCGTTGGATGAACTTGGAGTCCAGCCTGGGGGGATGGTGCTTGTCTCAGGCATAGGACAGGCGGCGAAAATCCCTCATTATTTCAGGACCAACTTCTTCAATGGTCTTCATGGAAGGGCGCTGCCGCCGGCCACGGCGATAAAGGCTTCAAATCCCTCCCTGACTGTTATTGCGGAAAGCGGAGACGGAGACATGTACGGTGAAGGCGGAAACCATTTCATCCATACGATCCGCAGGAATCCAGGCATAACCAACATCGTCCACAACAACATGGTATACGGACTGACGAAGGGACAGGCCTCACCGACCAGCCAGACAGGATTCAAGACGCCGATCCAGGTTGGTGGAGTTTTCCTCGAGCCGTTCAATCCCCTGGCCGTCGCGATCGCCTTGGACGCATCTTTCGTGGCCAGGGCTTTCATAGGAGACCAGGAAAGGACGCTGGAGATCTTCAAGAAGGCGCTTTCACACAGGGGATATGCGCTTGTGGATGTGTTCCAGCCATGTTTCACATTCAACAGGATCAACACCTTCCAGTGGTTCAGGGAGCATACCTGCTATCTTGACGCTTCACATGATATCCACAACAGGGGACTGGCGTTCCAGAAGGCGATTGAGACGGACAAATTGCCGCTGGGCGTCTTTTATGAGAATACCGGTAAAAAGACTTTCGAGGAGAACATCCAGGAAATAGGGAAGGCCGCGCTTCCTCTTCACAGCCAGGAGACGGACTGCGGAAAACTGAAGGAACTGATTCTGAAATTCAAATAAGGCAGGTGCAATATGAACAATCTTACAGGGAAAAAATGCGTGCCATGCACGGGAGGAGTTAAACCGCTCAGGGGTGAGGCGATATGCCTCCTGTCCGGGCATATTTCCACGGGCTGGAAGGTCATCGACGAGAACAGGCTTGAAAGAGATTTCAATTTCATTGATTTTGCGGAGGCGCTTGCGTTCGTGAACAAGGTCGGCGCATTGGCCGAGGCCGAAAAGCATCATCCCGACATCCTCCTGTCCTGGGGAAAGGTGAAGATAACCCTCTACACCCATAAGATAAACGGCCTGCATGAAAACGATTTCATATTGGCCGCGAAAATAGATACCCTCATGCCGGGAAGCGGAATTTAAAACAAAGGAGGCTGCGATGTTTAAATTCAAATACCTGATCATCGGAGGAGGCATGTCTGCCGATTCCGCCGTGCAGGGAATCCGGCAGATCGACTCCACGGGGACAATCGGGCTGATAAGCTCCGAGAAGGACAAGCCCTACAACAGGCCTCCGCTTTCAAAAGGACTGTGGAAAGACAAGCCGATTGAGGGCATCTGGAGGAAGACGGAGTCAATGGGCGTGAAGATCTTCAATGGCTATACCGCCCTGAAGATCGATTCGCTGCAGCACCAGGTCGTCGATGACGCCGAGAACGTATATTCCTATGATAAGCTGCTGCTGGCCACCGGTGGCAGGCCGAGGAAACTTTCTTTCGGTACCGACGATATCATTTATTTTCGGACAGTCGAAGATTACAGGAAATTGCGCGCCCTATGCGAAAAAGGCCTGCGCTTTGCGGTAATCGGAGGAGGTTTCATAGGTTCTGAAATCGCTGCCGCACTCAGGATGAACGGAAAAGAAGTGGTCATGATTTTCCCGGAAAAAGGCATAGGTGACCGTGTCTTTCCTAGTGGGCTTTCTGAACATATCAATAATTATTACCGGGAAAAAGGTGTTGAGATCATTGCCGGAGATACTGTTGAAGGGCTTGAAAGGAGGGACGGCCGTATCAGGCTGATTACTGCCAGGGGACAGGAGTTGCTTGTCGACGGAGTTGTTGCAGGACTTGGGATAGAACCTAATATCGAACTGGCTGTCCAGGCTGGAATAAAGACAGGGAATGGAATCGTGGTGGATGAAATGCTTCGCACGAGCCTTCCAGACATCTATGCCGCCGGAGATGTCGTGGAATTCCACAATCCGGCACTGGACAGGAGAATCCGGGTTGAGCATGAGGACAATGCGAATACGATGGGAATTGCCGCGGGCCGCGGAATGGCAGGCAGGGGCGAACCATATTATCATCTGCCTTTCTTCTATTCGGACATGTTTGACCTGGGATACGAGGCCGTGGGCATCCTGGATTCAAGACTGGAAACCTACGCCGACTGGAATATTCCAAACGAGAAAGGCGTCATATACTATCTGGAGAAGGAGAGGCTCGTCGGAATTCTGCTTTGGAACGTATGGAACAAGGTCGAGGATGCCCGGAAATTGATTTCCCTCGTCCGCTTCAATCCCAAAAGCAGTATAGCATGACCCGCGATGGCTGCCATTTAAAACGTCATCCCCGTTCAAAGTATTGAAAAATATCCCGTTCCATGTATTGTCCTTCCCAGGGTCTATCCATAGGTAAAACGTAAACTTCCAGGAACAATACCATGCAATCTCATGACGATCAGATGAACACATCATTCAAATCAGCAATGAAAAACAACCCTTTCGGGGAATTTGACTGTATCGGGGATCTCTATTCAAAAAGCTTCAGCGCATCATGGGCAAAGTCCAACGGCGTACGCGCTGTGCCGTTCCGGGCAATGCAGCCGGTAACCCTGTCCAATGTCATCGCAGCAGGAAGGAATATCTCAAGCGAACCGCGCGTAATCACCACGTTCCGCCTCATGGCCACATGCATGGGTATCGGGCAGGCCGCCGGAATCACTGCGGCACATTCACTGAAGACAAATACAGATGCAAACGAAGTGCCGTATCTATCCGTATGCGATGCATTCCGTGAGAAAGGCATACTGCTTTAGTATCTTAAAAGTTAAATCTTGTGTTTTCGGCGCAAGATATTTTCCGTTTTCCATGTTCCCTTTTGGTTCCGGCTATGCCGGGTTGGGTAACCTCTGATTTGAAATCATTCTTGTTCCTCGTGTGTCATTACCCATGTTATGATTTTCTACAAATGGCGTAGCTTTCGCTTTGGGATGATGCGTTTATACTTCCGAACATCGCGGCGCGGCCGAAACTGTTCATGTCGACGCCGGTATTGACGATGATCTCGAAGAAGAAGTGCTCAGGCGGAGCCGAACGGTTAAGCCACCATGCCAGAGGAATCAGTGCCGCCGAAGTATACCCGCCTGGAACCGGCCATGACGCGAACTTCAGCTCGGGAGCCGGGACGATATTGATCTTTGAATGATGCTCGGCGGGAATAAGTTTCAATGCCTTCGCCGGAAGATCTGCTGTCGCCGGAACAAAGAAAATCTGGTTGATCCGGTCACCCGGCTCGGCAATCCCGAAGAGTTCCAGGCAGGATCCGTCCCAGATTCCAGGCGCCTGTCGCATGATCTGGTCACCCGCACGGCAGAAAACCGCAAGGTGCCCATCGGCAATCGCGAGCTTGACATCTGCAAGCCCCCTTCCCTCATCAGTTGTTATCATCCTCGAAGGGACAGCCTTCATGGCGTCAGCGAGTTCGGCGAGTGATGGAAGGCCGGTGAGTCTTGGAAGCATACAGCTCTCCCTCTTGGGCAAGCGGTACACTAGTTTGCGTCCGTCTCCGCTACGGGTCAAAACAATCTTTGCAGCAGTGTCGGCGGATGCATTCTCTCCAAGGGTGAAAGCAAGGTCCGTTCTGCTCTCAGCACCCGGCATGAGATCATAGGCGATTCTCTGAGTGCCCTCGATCCTAGCGAACGATGCAGGTTCCACGGCGATCTCCACATCCCCGCTGATCTGTTCTTCCCAGCGGTTTTTCAGGGTGAGTCGTAGACGTCCATCGCTTTTTCCTGTTCCACAAACAGACGGGACCTTAAGAAATGAAATGGAGGGCCTGACGACTTTCAGCGGCTGCCTGTCAGGGTTACCCCTGGTGGCGTCAACAGCCTTGCCGACCTCCTTGAGGATGGCAAAGGCCTCCGGATTGATCAGCCCCTCGTATGTAAGCGGCACATCCCAGGTGACTACGCCACCGCAATCAGTAAAGGAAAGAGTGTGCGAAATAGCTTCTGATGCTGTGAAGCGGATCGGCAGCTGTGCCCAGTATTTTCCAAGAAATGTGAGAATATGGAACTGAGCGTGCTTATCCCAGCGTCCCGGCGCATCAACCTCCTGCGGCTCGTTGACCTCGCCTGCGGTGTAGTCCTCTTCCGCGTCGACCGTATAGGGCGGATATTGCACACCCGGATCCCATGCGACAATACTGTCGGGGTTGCCTGCGCGGACTGCGGCTGCGAAACTCTTGAAGTTCGGCTCATCGGCGTGCCGATACATCTCGTCATCGTAATAGCATCCGTCGAACCACCAGCCGCTGACCTTCCGTCCCCAGCGCAGCGACCACTCGCGGATCACAGACTCCCAGTTGCGCTGGAACTCTGCGCAGCGTCCTCCCTTGGCCCACTTCATTTTCTCAACTGCCATCGGCTCATATTCCGGCGCGCCAGCAGGCAGGTAGACCATCAAGCGGATGCCGTGCGGAGCTAGGGCGTCGTGCAATTCCGAGACCAAGTCGCGGCGGGCACATTTACTCGGACGAATACCAGTGAGCCTGTCATACGCCTCGTTTGGGCAGCAATAGTGCCCGGAGTTCTGTCCGAGCGTCAGCACGAAATATTTTGCCCTTGCCTCGATTAATTGCTTTGCGACTCCCTTGACATCAAAAGAGTCCACCCTCCTGTTCCACGCATCTGCATCGGTCTCCGCACCTTGGCTGCTGCTGGCAGGCGTCGCCAGAAAATGCATGAACACGCCCCATTTCGCCTCATGAAACCAGTCCGTCCTTGAAATTATCATAATAAAATCTCCAGTAATTATTTCACTCGTGCCCCTTACTGATCAGGATTTCCGTCCAAGCGCCATCCGTTGCAAGAGGAACCTGCAGCCTTCTGACAGAATATCCCTTGGGAGAGCACGGCACGGCCTTTGTAAAAATGGCATTCCCCGGAAACTTGATCTCCACCTGGCCCATGCCCTGACGCTTCAGAGTTATGCCGCCCTGCCCCTCCACCACGTCAATCTCCTTCCGCACCAGGACCGGCAGATTGATCGAAGAAGCACTGGAAACATTTCCTCCCTCCAGCGATGCTTTCAACAGCACACTGTCACCGGAAAATTCATAGCGCCAGGTCAGTTCACCGCCCATAAACTCGGAATGGACTTCCCAGCTCTTCCCTTTCTCGATCCATTTCCCCGCGCTGCGCTCCTTGCCGCTGTAAACAATCTTCCCGTCTGCGCTTTTCGCAAAAACGCACGAGAAAGTCAGGTTGTCTTCCGAATCAACAGCATTACCCGCCGTCAGAGGTGCCATTGACATTATAAAAGGCCCCAGATCATCAGAAGATATTATTGTCGGGCCGCCTCCCAATATCGAGAGGAGCCTGCGTTTCTTGTCAGTCCCGGCAACATCGTGGAAATCAAGGACGTAAAAGCCTTTGCTCTTATTGGCAAGAAGACCGGGAAGCTCCCAAGCACCCTCCTCAGCCTTGAAAGGTATGATGGCCTCTTTTGAAACAAGGGGGATCTCCGCATAAATATTGTAGAACAATGCCCCGCCCGGAAATTTGGCGCATTTCCCCTCCGTAAATTCTGCAAGGATCCGTCTTGCCCACTCATCTGTGACAGCGTAATAGGCGAATACATTGGCCGGAAAAGTGCCTTTTGCCGGCATCGGCGTGAGCTTCGTCCTGGAAAGGGCCAGATCAAACTCGCGGTGGGCGAGATAGTCACCAACAGGGTTGGAAGCCATCAGACTTGATTCGTTGCGTCTTGAATTTGTGGCGGTCGGGCACGTTCCCGTCTCCGTCCAGAAAAAGCTCTTGAAATTCAGATCTGCCTCGATCGATCGTTTCAGCTTCCCGACAAGCGCCGGCTTCGCCTCCTTCAGTTCCTTATACAGATAATAAAACTTTACAATGGATGCCAGATTCATGTTGTCGTAATTGCCGTCTGCTCCAAACTCCTCAAGGTAAAATCCCGCAGGATGCTGTCCGAATTTCGCATTCGGACCCCATGCGCCGTCGAGATAGGCGTTGAGCTGCCGTTCGAAATAGCCGAGGAAGCGCTGTTCTCCCGTGGACCTGAATGCTGCGAGATGCCCGGAAAGATTGTGAGTCCACTGGTTGGACTGATATCCCTGGTTGTCCGCAAGCTTGTCCCCGACCGCAATAACCGCGTCGCGCCATATTTCCCGCTGTACAGGCTCAAGCACGTCCTTCATCAGTTCAAAATTCTCCGCCAGCGCACCATAGGCGAAAAAGGCATGGACAATAGGATAGCTTATTGAATTTTCCTTGCCGAGAAATGGTTCGCGGGGCAGATCATCGCCCTGCAACGATGATATCTTTGCGAAGGCCGAAAGCGTAACGCGGCGGACGAGCGCCTCGTTCTTGAAATAAGGATTTATCGGCGACTCAATCGCCGCCGGTGTCGCCAGGGATGCAGTGTCCCATGGACCAAGAAGGCAGTAGTGGAAAACGTCCCACGCCATCTGATCAGGCTTCCTCCTTGATGGCGAACCGTAAAACGGATCGGCCTTGTCCAGATTCTGATTCTTGAGGTTTTCAGGCAGTTGGTTGATATTGGCGCACAACTGCGCCTCTGACATCGGACTGGCGATTTTATCAGGCGACCATGCTGGAAGCGGCGCAGGCTTCACTTCCAAATCTTTCTCAGGACATGAAAGCATCCAGTTCCTGGCTCTTGCCTGCAGTGGCCCGGCAGAGTTCATTCCTCCAGATTCAACGGTGCCACCTTTGAGATCACGGGCTATTTCCGGAGAGGGACAAAGCAGTCCGGGAACGCCATCGATGAGAACCGTCATTTTTTCAGTATTCTTAAAAACAAGTTTCAGCACGGAGTTCGGAGGTGGATCATCCAGCTGCAGCACACAGCGCTGTCCGCTCTTCTCGCTTTTCACAGGAAAGCCAAGCGATTTGCCCAATTCATCAAAGACTTCCATTGCGTCTTCACCCCCTCCAATCCTTTCAATTGCCATTTGCTTGACAGACGATGGAAGATAGAGATATGCCGGATTAGGAATGCTGTCATTAAGAGGCAGGGACATTTCCCCCCTGACTCCCCATGACTTGCTCTCAGCGAATTTAATTTCATACTTGTCGAACTGCCTTCCGCCTGATATCGAAATCCTCCATATTCCAGCCGCCCCCCCGGGCACATCGACACTATAAACTGACTCGGGATCTTTCTGTTCTGTCATTTCGGTTACGGACACGGTTTTTCCGTCCGGATTGAAAATTCTCGCAAGGGCGATCGGGGTATAAGGTTCACCCTTCGGGAAGGAGGTCGCCCTCCTGATCTGTATTTTCCCAGGACCAGGTTCTGCGAAACGCGCAAGAATTCCAAATCCCCGCACGCCTCCGCCAAGAACATGGATGGCGGTCCTGACAGCTCGCGTCCCGGACGGAGTTCTCCTGTCTGGATCCAGGACAGGTTTTACGGATGCAGCCTCATCCGCAACCGATGGTCCGGCATCGCCTCGCTCGTTGAGCTTTACCTCAGATGCGCATCCTGTAAACGACATTTCAAAAGCCAGCAATATTCCTGTCTGGAACATGACGGACCTTCCCAGAATTTTTCGAAGATTCATTTTACACCTCATTTTAAATGTAACACAGGCATCTTGCCTGTGGTCTTAAATACAATTCCCTATTCTGCGCTTAAATTCCACGGACGTTTTAATCCAAACAAATCTCCGGTATAACCGGTTGGAAATTCCACTGGATCATATGGATTCACAAGATCTGCATGGGAATCGATGTAAAGAATGCTTGATTGCCTTGAGTGCCTGACCCCGGCTCCCCCCGGAGCGACAGCACTGCTGATATACGCAAAAACGTCCCTGCCCGTGTACCTGGTGTCGTCATAGCGGATGGAATCAATGCAGAAGAAGATTTTGCTGGGATGCTTGACCTGCTGGAGCTTCTTCCAATTATTAGTGGCATAAATGTTTGACGCCCCTCCTTCGCCGCTTGTACCGGTCGCGGGATTGGCACCATAATCGGACATAAACAATGA
>JBAQUG010000176.1:0-8136 GCA_049297395.1 Victivallales bacterium
GAGCAGAGATCCAGAACTTTCATCCCCTTTTTCACGCCTGCCTTGTCGGCAAGCTCCTTTGAACTCTTCCAGCCGCCTATATGGATCTGCTCGCCCATGACAAGTTCCCAGAGCTCACCCTCCGGCCCGCCATAGACCTTCTGCACATCTTCAAGCTTGAAATTGTTTTTCTTCATTGCTTTCCCCTAAGAACATCGAACACTCAACTTCGTGTCAAGTCCTGATTTAAATTTGTCACTTTGCGCATCTGCTTGCCTCGGCGAAGCCAGTATGCCAGTTTCGCCGAAACTGGCTCGCAGGCGGTTTCGGCGAAACCGCCATACTTAAAAGTTGGATGGTGGACGTTCGTCAATTATTCTTGACGGTGTTGTAGAACATCGCTGTCGGCGCCCCGCCGAATGCTATTCCGACAGCCACCGCCTCTGATATCTCCGCATCACTCGCACCTGCTTCGCGGGCGCCATCGCTGTTGATCTTTATGCATGGCTCGCACTTTGTGGCAACTGACAGCGCCAGCGCCATAAGCTTCTTGTGTTTCACATCTATCGCTCCCGGAGCCATGACGGCAGACATGTATGAGCCAAATGTATCCGAAGCGGACTGCGACGGCAGCTTGGAGCTTCTTCCGAAAAGTTCGACGCCCTCTGCGGCACAACAGGCTGTCTCCTGTCTAGCTTCATTCTTCTTTTTCATATCGTTCCCCAATTTAATTTTAATCGGACTGAACTCTTCCTTCTGTTTTGAAACAACCTTGATGAACCCCATCGGGGATTTCCCTGTGACCCTGCCGACAATCGCCGCAGACCTTATCCCTTTCCTGCGAAGCTCGCAAATGTACTTTTCCACATTCTTCTTCGGCATAAAAACCAGAAGTCCGCCGGAGGTCTCCGGACAGAATACGATGCTCTGCTGGGGGTCGGAAAGCCCTGAGAGATCCAGGATTGACACAGGCACAGCCTCCCTGTTCCTTTCAACCGCACCAGGGCATACGCCCTTTCTAGCTAAATCCTTTATCCCGTCAAAAAGCGGAATCGCATCAAAATCAATTTCAGCTGCAACCTTGCTGTTCTTCACAATCTCGCTCATGTGTCCGAGAAGGCTGTATCCGGTGACATCCGTAGCCGCATGGACTCCGTATTTGAGCATCAGCTCCGAAGACGTCTTATTAAGAGATTTCATCGAATCTGCAATCTGTTTCAATGTCTTCCTGTCCGCCTGCCCGATCTGTCCGGCAAAGGCCGCAATGCCTACACCGAGAGGTTTCGTCAGGACTATCGCATCACCGGGCTTCGCTCCGGCATTCCTTATGAAACCTTTGCGCTCGCAGTATCCGATTACCGCAAATCCACATTTAATGTTCTCGTCGTTTATGCTGTGTCCGCCAACTACTGGAATTCCAGCTTCCTGCATCTTATCTATTCCTCCGCGCAAAATCTCTCTCATGACGCTGTTCGGAAGAAGACTGGACGGGAATCCAATTATTGAAAGGGCGCTCCAAGGTTTCGCACCCATGGCATATATGTCGCTCACGGAGTTGGCCGCGGCGATCTGTCCAAAGGTATATGGATCATCAACAGAAGGCGCGAAGACATCTACGGTGAGGACCATTGCCTGCTTGGAATCCCCCGGGAATACTACTACGCCGGCATCATCTCCTGAATTTGACCCAAGCAGCACCCGGCTGTCCTTGATGTCGGGAAGCCCCTTGATCATCTCGAAGAGCTCCTTCTTGGCTATCTTGGAGGCGCAGCCGGCGCTCTTCACATATTCGGTGAGTTTTATCATTCCTGCGGATTTCGCAGTTGGCATCTTCTCGCCCGCGCATTCGCAGACGTCAAAGTCCCTGAAATTCGGGCACGGGCACGGCTTGCGGGGATCGCAGACGCAATGTCCGAGCAGTATGGACCGTGACATTATCTTTTTTCTTTTTTCAGCCTGTTCCTTGTTCATAATCTCCACAAATAATGAATGCATGGCGGAGGCGTATGGGAATCGAACCCACCCAGACCCTTTCGGATCAGCGATAGTTTTGAAGACTATGAGGGGACCCAGCCCCCTAACACCTCCGAATCAACACGGATACATATGCATGCTGGATCTAATCACTCCCTATGCAGAACTTTATTCTTTGAAATGTTCTGAAATTGAAATTAGAATTTCTTTAACTTTAATTTTCAACAATTCTGATTTTTTGATATTGTTTACTATTTTAATATCATCACTTTGAAGTTTTGTTAATAGAAATTCGCCAATAAAATTAGATTCATAAGACAAGCCTTTCAATCTGTCAAAAATAGCATAATAATCTCCGTTTGTAATTCCAACAAACCTAAACCCTTGTTCTAAAGCATAATTATACGCTTGTGAAATAACTTTCGGGTTTGCTTGATAATTTAAGTTCCAATCATGTTTTACTTCAAACAAAATCAAATCCTTACCCTCAACGCTAATAGAAACATCTATTCGTCCTTTTCGATATTTAATATCCGTGAATTTTTCATATCCAAGCAAAACCATAAATTCCTCAACCAAAGATTCGTGAGCGCGTTCATAATGCTCTTTTGCAGCTTTTAATTTATTAATATTTTTAACAAGGTCTTTGTATTCCGTAGGAGCTTCATATTGGATTTCATGTTTAGGCTTACCCATTTCACCCGTTGCTCTTTTTACCCAGTCAGGAACTTCTGGCTCAAGAATACCAGTGGTTCCATATGGACTCCAGCACTTTTCTCCTTCTTCTAACAATTCTGACCTTTTATGATAATCTGTTACCAGCCAATCAACCTCTCTGTAATGAGAATAGAAGTGATCTTCAGTATCTGCTCCAGTATCATGCATATGTAGCTTATACTTATAACCTGACTTTATTCTGCCTATTCCAAACATGCCAAAATTAACATTAGTGACAGCAACATAGTCTCCAATATCTAAGGCCATAAACTTTTGAAAAGATGAAATTGCAGAAACTTCATTATCATATTTTTCTTTTTTTAACTTGCTCTCAATTTCTGCAATAGTATTATTAGTAAAATCTATAGGGAGCCATCCGATTGAAACATAGCTGCCCTTTTTAAAATTATTCCAAGCATATTCTTTCTTGCCAGCGATACTCGTTGGAGATACTGTTAGAAACTTTGGCATTTTATTTCCTTTTTATGAGATACCTGGCAGCCGCTTTCCCCCATCCGGACGGCAAGTAGATGCTATTCCTGGTTTTCACTGAATCCGATCTTCCTCCTTGGCGGCGCGGGAAAATTCAGGAGGCGATCCAGGGATTCAAAGATGATGTCGGTGTCCTTGTCGTGCTTGTCGAGTCGTGATTTTATCTTGTCAATCTCCAAGGCGAGTTCACGGCTTGATACAGTAAGATGCCGGAGCTGGACAAACGCGCGCATGATGGAGATGTTCATTTCTATGGCGCGAGCACTGTTGAGGATGCCAGAGAGCATGGCAACGCCCTGTTCAGTGAAGGCAAGAGGCAAATATCTGACACCTCCATGACTTGAGGTGCCAAATTGGCACCTCAAGCTTGCAAGCTCCTGTCTGTCAAGCTGAAACATAAAGTCATCTGGAAATCTTTTCGAATTTCGCTGAACTGCCCTTTTAAGCTGTTTTGTCTCCACACCGTACAGTCTTGCCAAATCATAGTCCAGCATGATGTTCTTACCCCTCATTACGTGGATCAACAAGTCTATTTTCTCGATGACGGTCTTTTGTTTCGTTCTCATCTTAATATTATACAGTGTCGTTTGACTTTCGGCAATTGCGGTTATACAATTAAGTATAACTTTAGCAGATGGAGAGCAATATGCTGATGAAGGTATTCAACAAGGGGCAGGTGGTCATTCCTATTGACGTAAGGAAGGCTTTGAACATACATCTTGGTGAAATGCTGGACATAAGGATTGACCAGAAGAGGCAGTGCATTGAACTGAAGAAGCAGTACAACAATATTTCAAAGCTCGCGGGATCTCTTTCATCCTACGCCTCAAAAAAGGAATTTCCCGACAAGGCAAGAATGAGGAAATTATTCGCGGAGGGACTCGCCGGTGAAAAGCGGAATAATTGACACGAATGTCATTGTGAGATTTCTCGTTGAAACCCCAGAAACCATCGGCAACAAGTTCAAGGGCGTCTTCAGCTTCTTCGAAAAGATAGCTAAGAAGCAGCTCTGCGTTGAACTACCCGAACTTGTCATCTTTGAAACTTACTTCGTGCTCACAAGCCATTACGGCATCCCCTCAAAAATCACATCTGAAAAGCTTATTGAAATCCTATCCTTGTCGGGTGTTGAAATGGGCAACAAATCCTTGATAATCTCCTGCTTTGAAACTCTCAAGGAAAGAAATGTCGATCTTGTCGACGCCTATATTGCAGCAATGTGCAAACAAAGAGGACATGCCGGAGTATATTCATTTGACAGCGACATGAAAAAACTCGGTCTGTCCAGCCTGGAGATCAAATGAAAACCGACAAGGAAATTCTTTTGAAAAGCCTGCCCCAGCTCGGGGTGCTGCTCGAGAAGCCCGAGATTACCGCAGTAAAGGTCAAGTTCGGCACCGGCATGACAAAGCTCTTCCTGCGCGAAGCGATCTCCGAAGCCCGTGACAAGATCCTCAAAGGCAAGCTCGATACTCCACCATCTGACAAGCATCTTATCGGCGAAACAGTGAAGAAGCTGTCCAGTGCAAGTTCACCCGAGGGACGGAAGGCTATCAACGCGACAGGAATACTGCTGCACACAGGGCTTGGCAGGGCCCCTTTCTGCGACGAGGCAATCGCGCAGATGCAGGTGTTTTCGGGATATTCGATACTCCAGACCGATATTGGCTCCGGCAAACGCTCGATCCGCGAAGAGAAGATCGAAAAGATGCTCATGGAACTCACCGGCTGCGAGGCCGCCACGGTCGTAAACAACAATGCCGCAGCCACCATGCTCATCCTAAACACGCTTTCAGAGTACAAGGAAACTATCGTAAGCCGCGGACAGCTCATCGAGATCGGCGGAGAGTTCCGGATGCCGGACGTGATGCAGAAGAGCCGGGCGATACTCAGGGAGGTCGGAACAACAAACCGCACACACCTGAAGGATTATGAGGCTGCTATAAATGATAATACCGGCGCCGTGATACATGTCCACACCTCGAACTACCGTGTGCGCGGCTTTACCGGAACTCCGAAAGTCTGCGAACTTCGCAAACTCCTGAACAAGCATCCCGGCGTTCCTCTCATCGATGATCTCGGCAGCGGAGCCCTTGTCTCCCTTTCACAGTTCGGACTTCCAGATGAACCGCTGGTCACTGATTCTCTGGCGGCCGGAGCCGATGTCGTCTGTTTCAGCGGCGACAAACTGATATGCGGCCCGCAGTCCGGAATAATCTGCGGCAAAAGGGAAATCGTCGACCGCATAAGGAGGAACCCGTATGCGCGGATGTTCAGGATCTGCAAGATGACAGTCGCCGCGCTCGAGGCCACGTTGATCCATTTCGTCAACGGAACATACAAGGAAAAACTGCCCCTGTACAGGATGTTGTCGGAAGACATGACATCCCTGGAAAAGCGGGCTGGAAAACTTGCTGCAAAGCTTTCAAAAAATAAAAAAATCAAAGCCTCCGTCGAAGATGATTCCGCCTATATCGGCAGCGGAGCCATTCCGGATGAGGGGATTCCTAGCAAGGTTGTAAAAGTCAGAGGGAACTTCTCACCTGACGAGATGGCCGGGAAACTCCGTGGCGGCATGCCGTCTATATTCTGCAGGATCAATGATGATTCACTGGTCTTCGATATGAGATCGCTAATGCCGGATGACTTTGGAGCACTTCTAGAGAAATTACCTCGGCTGCTCGAATAGATGATATCAATGAACTTCAAATCTATCTGCTACTAGCTCCATCGGGTTCAGGATTTGACAGTGCAGGGATTGTCGCTATTTCGTTCTAGTTCCATCGCCTCTGATTTTGTAGCCAGGCTCCTTGATTATTGAGTCTAGCAGGTCTAATTTCACTCACCATGGAAATCAAAATACCCAAGAAACATCCTTCATCGGTAAAACAGCGCCTACTTGTCAACTCTATGGCAGTCGTTATTGTCGCATTTTATCTGTTCCTGTCCTTGACCAGCGCCTGGCAGAAGTCGGCATATTTCGATGAAACCGCACATATAATGTCCGGGTATTTCATGCTTAAATACGACGACTACCGTGTAAACACGGCAAATATGGTCCTCGGCCAGAAACTGGCGGCGTTACCGTCAATTATCTCCAATGTCAACCCGCCTTCCCCGGACTTGGTAAAAAGAACTTTTTCTACCCAATACACCTCGGGTGCCGAAGCATTCGGACTCGGACAGGTGTTTTTAAACGAATCAGGGAACAATTCGCAGAAAATCCTGTTTGAAGGGAGGACTGTGATGATTTTATTCGGGCTTCTTACTGCAATTACTGTATTCTTCTGGTCAAGAAAGCTTTTTGGCCCATACGGCGGCTTGATTTCAATCTTTTTTCTCGCAACATGTCCCGTTTTCATTTCACTTAGCGGCATCGTCGGAGCAGATATTGCTGTAACTGCACTTTTTCTACTTTCGACATGGATGTTCTGGATTCTGCTTCATAGAGTTACACCCTTTACCGTGAGTGCTTTCGGTTTACTGGCCGGACTGCTGCTGATAACAAAAACTTCGAGCTTGGTATTTGCCCCTGTTTCATTGATACTGTTATCGCTGAGTCTTCTTGTGAACCGCCCGCTGGCATTCGGCTGGGGTTGGAGACCATCCCAGCAAATTGAATCCCGAAAGCTTTCAGCTTTGACTCTTCTAGCCTCACTGGCTGCCTCAGCTCTAATTGTTTTTGCAAGCATCTGGGCTGGATATGGCTTTCGATACTCAGCCGCGCCTCCAGAAAGTACAGGAGCAACTTTAAACTGGCAGAGAGTCTTGAATCAGCAGAGCGGAAATCTGGAGAATCCACATGGACCCATCGAGAATGTACCTATATCGTTCATCCGTATTTCAAAGACAAGCCACCTTTTTCCCGAGGCCTTTCTCTTTGATCTAGCCAATCTTGGCACTTTGACAAAATCACGTATAGCATTTTTCCTTGGTGAAACCAGCACAAACGGCTGGTTCCTATACTTTCCAGTCGCGTTCCTGGCAAAAAGCGGTTTGCCCATGGTCTTTGCGTTGATTCTTGCAACACTTTCATGGCTTTACCTGAGTTTACGTCCAAAAGGGGAAACTAAATCACGTGCGCTCTGGAGTATCTATGACTGTCTGCCGATTCTAGTTTTTATAGGAGTGTTCATGGTTGTGCTGATAACTAGCAGCATCAACATTGGCCATCGTCATATGCTCCCAATCTATCCTTTCATATATATTTTCCTTGGAAGCTTGGTCTTCATTTTCCAACAAGCGAAGCTCTGGCCAAAGATTCTCCTTGCTGCCATCATGATGGCAAGTTTCTGGACAGCCCTGTCAAATCATCCCACTCATCTTGCATACATATCTCCTCTTTTCGGGGGACCGAGCAAAGGCTACAGTTTGTTTGCCGACAGTTCCCTGGAATGGGGCCAGGAACTTCCGGCCGTAAGGAAATGGCTTGATTCTCCGAGTGTTGACCTGCGCGACCGTCCAGTATATTTCAGCTATTTTGGTTCCGGCTCTCCTGAGGCCGAAGGGATTCATCTGCTTCGCCTACCCGGTTTTTTTGATCCGCTACAGACTATTCCACAATCATGCACTTTCACCGGACGGCTTCTTCCCGGCGTATATCTCATTTCGGGCACAATGCTTCAGCCGGTTTATTATTCGCGCATGAAGGGAGATGATTTCGGAGTTGATTTTTCAAGTTCATGGTGCAAGAAGCATGAGAACAAATATCAGGAAATGCGCCGCTGCGCTGAAGAGTTCTACACAACAAACAATCCGACACGCCTTCAGGATTGGATGAGGCAAAACCGCCCAAAGATCCTGCCAGAATCGCAGGCCGGAGAATATTGGATGGATTCCTTGCCCCTCTGCGGTGGACCCCATGTCAAGAACAACTTTTATAAAAGATAAGGTGTTTTTTCTTTATCTTTTCTTTTCTTCTGTTTTCGAGCAGAGGGGATTTAGATCTCCGAAGGAGACCCCTCTGCTCTTCCT
>JBAQUG010000177.1:0-23521 GCA_049297395.1 Victivallales bacterium
CTCCTGGCGGTACTGGGCTTTGCAGTGGCGGGAATTGTCTTTGCGATAGGCTTGCTGAAGGGAAACACCCTTGCCCATATGGCCCTTACCGCAATAAGCATAGCGGTGGCAGTAATCCCTGAAGGTCTTCCCGCCCTTGTCACCATCACCCTGTCCATAGGCGCACAGAGAATGCTTAGGCGGAACGCACTCATAAGGAAACTGCCTGCGGTGGAAACCCTGGGTTCGGTCACCGTCATATGTTCCGACAAGACCGGGACATTGACGGAGAACCGCATGACAGCCGTCTTTGTAGATGCAGGAGGGGCGCAGATAGATCTCTCTTCGGCAGGGCTGGAGAAAGATTCCATCCTATACGAAGACAAAGTGAAGTCTAGGATTTCCGAGTTCAAGCTTGTCCTTGCCGGAGGAACACTCTGCAACGATGCAGGAATCAAAAATGCCACCAACGGAAATCTTGATATTATCGGAGACCCCACCGAGGGGGCGCTGGTTGTGGCTGCCGCCAGGTTCGGAATAGGCAAGGAAATGCTTGAGAAGGACTTTCCGAGGATCTCGGAAAATCCTTTCGATTCGGAACGGAAGCGGATGACGACCATCCATAAATTCCCTCATAACTCATCGCTTCATACGCTAATTCCGCACCTGGATGGAAATCATTATTCATACATAGCCTTTACAAAGGGTTCTGTCGATGGGCTTCTGGAAATATCCGACAGGTACATGGACGGTGACCGCATTTCCGTTATGTCTGCAGAAAGCAGGAAAAGGATTCAGGATGCCAACGACATGCATGCATCCAGGGGAATTCGGGTGCTTGGGCTGGCCTTCCAGCTGCGAAATTCGCAGGACGCGGCATCAAGGGATGAACCAATCGAAAAGGGGCTGATATTCTCCGGAATTTTCGGGTTGATTGATCCTCCCAGGAAAGAAGCCGCATTGTCAGTGGAGACATGCAGGGAGGCGGGAATACGCCCAATAATGATCACTGGCGATCATCCCCTTACCGCAGGATACATTGCCAGGCAGCTCGGAATAGAGACTTCGATTGTAGTCACAGGCAGGGAAATTGAAGGGATGACGATTGAGGAACTTGAATCTGTCCTTGAGAAGGCATCCGTCTTCGCAAGGGTGTCCCCGGAACACAAGCTCAAGATCATTGAAGCCCTCCAGAGGAAGGGGAACGTTGTGGCGATGACCGGCGACGGAGTGAACGATGCGCCTGCGCTCAAGAAGGCTGAAATAGGAGTGTCGATGGGGATAACGGGCACAGACGTGGCAAAGGAAGCCTCGGACATCGTGCTCCTCGACGATAATTTTTCAACTATTGTCGCCGCAGTGGAGGAAGGCAGGGTCATCTATGACAACATAAAGAAATTCGTGAAGTTCTCGGTTGCAGGAAACATTGGCAAGGTCCTGGTTATGCTGGTCGGCCCTTTCCTGGGCAATTCCATACCTCTTCTCCCTCTACAGCTGCTCTGGCTGAATCTGCTCACAGACGGATTGCTCGGTCTTGGCCTCGGCCTCGAACCTGCCGAAAAGAACATTATGAAAAGACCTCCGTGTTCACCGAAGGAGAATATCTTCAGCAGGGCAGTAGGAATCCAGATGTCCATTACAGGAACAGCAATCGGACTTGTCACCCTCGCCATAGGAATGTGGTATTATCATGCAGGGGATGCGAAATGGCAGACTATGATCTTTACAATTCTCGCCGTCGCTCAGGTTTTCCAGGCACTCGCATCAAGAAGTCTGACAAGTTCATTCTTCAAGACCGGAATTTCAGGCAACAGGATTCTCCAGGGGATGATCGTATCCGTCATAATTCTCCAGCTTGTCGCGGTCTATGTCCCATCCGTGAGCTATTTCTTCCGCACTGAAGCCTTGTCAATCGTCGACCTTGCGGTATGCGCTGCGGCCGGCATCGCAGTATTCTCCTGCATTGAAATACAGAAATACCTTTTCTCGAAAAACACTTCCTCTTCAAGCGGCAAGGCAGTCTGAAATCAAGCTGTTGGAATTGTAGCCGTTAAACTGAATGTCGGCTGTTAATATTCGATATTTTTTCTTCAATAATGGAACCTTTCTGAATTATGCCTGTCTACATTGTTTATTAATATAATAGGAATTACACATGAAATCTGCAAAAAGATTATTGTTTGTTTTAGGACTTTCTTCAATTGTCGTCTTGTCTATTTCGGGGTGCGGGAAGGCAAGCGAAAAGGAGGAAGACAGTCATGTTCAAAACGTTTCCGAAGAAAAAAACGATCATGCACCCGATGCAAAAACACCTGGAAAAGAAAATTTCAATCCCAAAGAACTTCTCGAAAAGATGTGCGAACACAAGATTAAGCATTACCTCTGCGATGAGTGCCGGTATGAACTCGGAATAGTAAAAGCCGGAAAAAGTCTTTTCGAACCCGATCCTAAAACCGGCAAGTCGTTCCTTTCCAAGATCAAGACCGATAACAGGAAGTTTCTCACGCTGATTTCAGTCACAGGAGAAATCAGTCTTAATGAAAACAGGACTTCCCATGTGAGCCCGAGAGTGGAGGGAATTATAAAATCCTCCGAGGTCGACGTGGGCAATAAAGTAAAAGAGGGGGATATCCTTTTCACTATGGACAGCGTTGATGTTGGAGGTGCAGTGAATGAATATCTCAATTATAAATCCATCCTCGCGCTTGAATCGCGCAACCTCGAAAGGATAAAAGCGCTTTATGAGAAAAGAATAGTTTCTGAAAAGGATTTAATTGAAACCAGCATTAAATACGAGGAAACCCTTACAGCTTTGCGAACGGCGAAAAACAAGATGGAGATCTACGGCCTCAACGCAAAGGATATAGATGGAATCAAACCTGAATCCGATGGACATATGATTTCAAAGCTACCCATCAAGGCTCCTATAAACGGAACAGTTATTGTGAAGCATGCTGTCAACGGCGAGCATTGGAATCCGGACAAGGAAATTGATATCATGATTGTGTCTGATCTGGATAATTTGTGGGTAATTGCCGATGTCTACGAGACTGATCTTAAGGCTCTCCTAGACGCAAACTCCGAGAAGGCCGAGTGCGAAATAGAGACATTGTCGTTCAAGGGGAAATCATTCAAGGGAAAGATTGAAAATATTGGAATGACATTAGACGAAGCCACTCATACCATAAAAGTCAGGATCATCGTCGGCAACCCCGATGGCATTCTGCGTCCGGGCATGTTCTGCTCAGTCAAAATACCTTCGGGCTTCTCGGATGCGACTGCAGTTCCTGAAAGCGCCGTACTCTTCGATGAAGGCAAAAGTTTTGTGTTCGTGGAGATCCTGGAGAATTTTTACGCCAGGAAGCCGGTCGTAACCGGAAGAAAGCATGAAGGATACGTGGAGATACTTGAAGGCCTTGCCACCGACGAGCAGGTTGTTTCAGTCGGCTCATTCCTTCTCAAGTCCGATGTGCTGAAGGAAAAAATGGGCGCAGGATGCGCGGACTGATGCCAATGCGGGCTTTGCCCGCAACCCAAATTCTAAACTCGAACTTGTTTCGAATTTCGTGCTTCTGATTTCGATTTTTTATACGCAAAGGAGTTTTATGTTTGAGTCTTTTTTTAGATTTGTACTTTCCCAAAGGCTGATCATCATTATTGCCACTGCGGCGTTGTGTGCAGGCGGAGTCTTTGCATGGAAAAACCTTCCTGTCGACGCCTTTCCGGATGTGACGAATGTCCAGGTCATGATTCTCTCCGAAGCTCCTGGACTCGCCCCGGTGGACGTGGAACAGAGAGTCACATATCCTCTTGAACTTGCAATGCAGGGTCTTCCAGGGGTCACGCAGGTAAGATCCCTGTCCAAATCAGCGCTTTCGCAGATTTCAATAGTTTTCAATGACGGCACAGATATCTATTTCGCCAGGCAGCTTGTTTTTGAGAGAATAGCTTCAGTCAAGGATTCTCTCCCGGAAGGAGTTGAGGTCGAACTTGCCCCGACAAGTACCGGCCTCGGGGAAATCTACCAGTATACGCTGGAGAGCGACAATCACAGCGCGATGGAGTTGAGAACTATTCAAACCTGGCTTATATCCCCCCTCCTAAGGACTGTTTCAGGAGTCACCGAGGTGAACAGTTTCGGTGGATTCGTAAAGCAATACCAGATCCTGGTGAACCCGGACAATCTCCTTAAATATGATCTGGTCCTGCGCGACATTACCGAGGCTGTTGAGAAAAACAACGCAAACGCAGGGGGTAATTACATAGTCAAGGGATGGGAGCAGGCCTATGTCCGCAGCGAGGGAATGATCAAGGATGAATCCGATATCCGGAACATAGTCCTCAAAAGCAAGGACGGAGTTCCTGTATATATAAAGGACGTGGCGGAAGTCGTGATCGGGCATCAGACAAGGACTGGCGCCGTGACACGCGATGGCAGGGGAGAGACCGTCGCCGGAATGGTCATAATGCTGAGGGGTGGAAATTCCAAGGTTGTTGTTGATGCCGTAAAAAAGACAATACCGCAAATACAGTCTTCTCTGCCGAAAGGAGTAACCATATCGACATTCTATGACCGGACGTCATTGATAGAAGCATGCATAAAGACCGTATCGGACGCCCTGCTGGAAGGAGGCATATTCGTAATAATCATACTGTTCCTTTTCCTGGGCGATTTCAAGGCTTCACTGATAGTGACCTTTTCCATTCCCATAACCGTGCTTGCCACTTTCATATTCATGAACCAGCTCGATATCACGGCAAATCTCATGAGCCTGGGAGGTCTTGCCATAGCCATCGGAATGCTTGTTGATTCGTCGATCGTGATAACTGAAAACATCAAAAGGCATATTACAGAAAAAAGAGACTGCGCCGTTCCGATACGCGAAAAGGTATGTTCCGCCGCAGTCGAAGTTGCAAAGCCTGTTATTTTTGCAATTCTTATAATAATCATCGTGTTTTTCCCTCTCTTCACGCTTGAGGGGATGGGGGGCAAGATGTTCAAGCCGCTTGCAATGACTATTTGCCTCGCAATGATTTCCTCCCTGGTCGTGTCAATGACGATAGTTCCGGTTTTGTGCTCATTCCTGATAAAACCGGGGAGCGAAAAAGGGGACAATTTCTTTCTTAAGGCGATAAAAGCCTTTTATCTGCCTCTGCTCCATCGGACTGTCAGGTTTAAAAAACTTATGGCATTTATGGCATTGATGCTTTTCATATCCTCTCTCTTTCTTATCCCTTTCATCGGAACTGAATTCCTTCCGAAACTTGACGAGGGAGCCCTGGCAATCAACGTGGTCAGGCTTCCTTCGGCATCTTTGAACGGATCAGTGGAATTCGGAACTTATATTGAGAAACGGCTGCTGAAATTTCCGGAAGTGAAAACTGTGGTCACCAAGACGGGGCGTGCTGAAATTTCAGAGGATCCCATGGGGCCGGAACAGAACGACATCATCATAATGCTCCATCCCCAGTCAGAATGGAAAAGCGGGAGGACCAAGGATGAGATTGTTTCTGAAATGCAGAAGGAACTTAGTGCGATTCCGGGTGTCAAGGCATCGTTTTCACAGCCGATAGCCCTGCGGGTCAACGAACTGATATCCGGAATAAAAAGCGATCTCGCCATAAAAATATTCGGACCTGATCTTGAAATCCTCAAGGAAAAGGGGAATCAGATCGTATCCGCCATCGGAAAAATAAAAGGAGCTGAAGGCGCAAGGGTTGAACAGGTTTCCGGTTTTGCGCAGATAGAAATCAGATCCGACAGGAAAACCATGGCCCGCTACGGAATAAACCAGGAGGATATAAACCAGATAGTCGAAACTGCGATAGGAGGGAAAGCGGCAACCATCATAGTGGAAGGCGAGATGCGTTTTGATGCAGTGGTGAGATTCCCTGAAAAATACCGCAGCGACATTGAGTCCATCAGGAGAATAGCCTTGCGCGCACCGGAAGGACATACCGTCCAGCTTCATCAGATTGCAGAGATTGTAGAAACAGAGGCGCCCGCACAGATAAGCCGCGAGAACGGAATGCGCAGGGTCGCAGTCGAATGCAACATAATATCCCGTGACGCAGGATCCTTTGTCGAGGAAGTGCGCGAAAAGATAAAGCCCCTCATATCTGATCTGCCTCCCGGATATTTCATCCAGCTCGGTGGACAATTTGAAAACCAGCAGCGGGCGATGAACCGTCTTTCAATAGTTGTCCCTTTTTCCATATCCCTGATTTTCCTTATGCTTTTCATCGCATTCGGCTCACTCCGCAACGCATTGCTCGTAATTGCCAACCTCCCATTTGCCCTGGTAGGAGGAATCCTTGTGCTTTATGTCTCCGGCACCAATCTCAGCGTCCCGGCGGTAGTAGGGTTCATAGCCCTATTCGGAATAGCAGTTGGAAATGGAATCCTCCTCGTTTCCTTCTTCAACCAGTTGCGAGAGGAGGGAATGGATGTCGCCAGCGCAGTATTTAAAGGATGCGAACTCAGGCTGAGACCCATTCTTATGACTACCCTCGCGACATTGCTGGGACTCATTCCCATGCTTTATTCCCAGGGAAGCGGATCTGAAATCCAGAGACCCCTTGCCCTTGTCGTCATAGGAGGACTTGTCTCCTCCCTCCTGTTGAGCCTTTTCGTCCTTCCGTCCATCTACTGCATGATCGAAAAGAACCATCTCCCCAGGAGAAATAATTGATGCCTACGAAGAGAATTTTGATGAAATGCCATCTGGCCTCCCTGTTCCTGTGCGTATGCCTCCAGGGCTGCTACAACTATCCCAAGGTTCCCGACGCCGTGAACCAGAGTTCATACGCCGACCTGAAGAAGGAGCAGCAGAAGCTGATCCCCGAAGACTGCAGGATCCTGACGCTGGACGTCTCCGAGCAGATCGCTCTGGCGAACAATCCGGACTACCTGTCGGCGGCACATGCCGTGAACGCGGCCTGGTACAGGTTCTACACCTCGATGTCATCCTATTTTCCCACGGTTAACGCGGTATACTCGTTCACGGACAGCCAGTTAACTCCGGCTCCCAATGCACAGGGAAAGAACGTCCCCTCCACCTCCATGGGTGGCGGACTGCAGACACAATGGGTGCTGTTCAACGGACTTGTAAGGGAATTCAACATGCTCGTGGCAAAGCACCAGGCCAAGCAACAGGAGGCGCTGGACCGCGACGCGAAGCGCCTTCTCCTGCTTTCCGTTGCAAACGCCTACAACAACATCCTGCTGGCCAGGGAGAACATCAGGATTGCCGAGTCCGACGCCGATTTCAACCAGAAGCTCTTCGACGAGACCGAACTCAAGTACAAGGTCGGAGAGGTGTCCCTGAGCGAACCGCTCAACTTCAAGGTCAAGTACAACCAGGCCCTCAACCAGTTCATCATCTCAAGGTACAGCTACCAGACCGCGAAATACGTCCTCGCGGCCCTTCTCGGCCTGACTGAATCGGACATACCATCCAACATAGAATTTCCACCCATGGCCCCGAAGAACGTGCAGTACTCATCTGAAATCACGGTGTACCTCGATACCGCCCTCGCAAACCGGCCCGACCTCGACGCGTTCAGGGAGGCTTTGATCGCCGCAGACTACACGGTGTGGTCAAGCTGGGGCGCATTCCTGCCGACGATCACGGCCGACATGAACTACGGATACGACAGGACCAACTATGGAGGGCACAGGAGGACCACCTGGGGATCCAAGGCCAAGTACAGAAGCTTCAACTACGGCATCTCCGCCAGTTGGACGCTCTTCAACGGCGGACAGAACTGGTTCAACGTGAAGATCTCGCAGGCCCAGCTCGCGCAGAGCCAGCTGTCGGTCGTCACCAAATGGATACAGGTCGTCGAGGAAGTCAGGCAGTCACAGAGCAGCTACAAGCAGGCGATCGAACAGGTCACCCTATTCGAGGAGACACTCGGACTCGTCCAGAAGACCAGGGATCTCGTCGAGGAGGAGTACAAGGCCGGCAACACAAACCTCACCCGGGTCAACCAGGCGCAGTCAGATCTCGTAAGGGCCGAAGCCGACCTCGCCAGCTCCCGTGTCAACCTCGAAAACGCCAAGGCACAGATGGAAGCCGCTATTGGTTCCCGCTGATGATCCTCTCTATTATCACCTCATAGATCCTGGAACGGCTGATCTTCCTGACATGGAATATGAAGTCCCCGTATTCGATCTTGCTTTCAGTACGCAGGCTTCCTTCAGGGGATATTTCCATCAGCCACTGGCAGAGCGTCTTCTCGGATTCCGGAAACAAGGGCGCTCCCACAACCTTGCCTATCTTCTCCAAAGTCAGCCCACCGCCTGCAAGCCAGCGGTTCTCCGTGAGTTCGTATATGAATTCCGGCAGTATGTCGAACTCATCCCTTATGTCTCCTACGATCGTCTCGAGCATGTTCTCCAACGAAATAAGCCCGGACGTAGAGCCTGAAGAAGATCTGATTACGGCGATATGCTGGCAGCTCTTGGTGAGTTTCTGCAGCACATCAAGCACCTTGTCGGTCTCCGAAACGAAGGTGATCCTCCTGCATATGTTCCGCAGCGTCGGCTTCGACGGGCTCATCCTGATCGCATTCATGATATCCTTGAAATTAACATACCCGATTATCCTGTCCACATCTCCCGACTCGATGATCGGATACCTGGTATGGTGGTGTACGTGCGCTTCAACCAGGGCCTCGTTCAGCGACATATCCGCCGACAGGCACTTTATCTCATCCCTGCCAACCATTATCTCGGAAATCCTGACATCTTTGACATTCATCGTGTTCGTGATGATGTCCATCTGTTCCCTGCGTATCTTATTCCTGATCACTGCGGACTTCGCAATTCCGAGTATTGTCCTGACGGGATCGGCAATCTGGTCGACTCCAGCCAGGCCCATGCCAAGAAGCTTAAGGAATAATCTCGTTGAATAGCTGAGAATGGCGACCGCAGGATATGCCACGAACATAAGGATTCTGATGACAGGAAAAAGAACGAGGATCATCTTCTCGGGATTCCTTAGGCCTATGCTTTTTGGAATAAGCTCCCCGAAGACAATCGAGACATATGTGACTGCGACAACTATGAACACCAGGGAAACCTGGTACGCATAAGGACTGAGGAACACCACATCCTTCAGAACCCCGTAGAGGTCGTCCGCCAGAATAGTACCTCCATACGCACCTGACACCACCCCCACCAGCGTTATGCCGACCTGTATGGATGACAGGAACTTGTCAGGCCCGTCCATCATCCGCAGTATGCTGCCGGCACGCCTGCTGCCTCGCGACTGGTATGTCTCCAGGACTTCGCGTCTTGCAGAAACAAAAGCAATCTCTGACAGGGCCAGAACCCCGTTGGCAAAGATCAATATCAGTATTATGACTATTTCCATATCAGGGTTCCAGCGGTGAATGTTTCCAGTGCATAGGAGGCGGAGCGCAGGTTCACTGCATCAGCACTGACAGGTTGTTTTTCACGAGAAGCACGCTGGAAATGGCCTTCAGGTTGTCTTTTGAAATCCCCGCCTTTTCCATGTAGCTCCGGATCATGATCTGCTCGACGCGGTGGTATGATTCGTCGCGCATCGCTATCTCCACCATGTTGGCGAGGATGCAGACTTTCTGTTCATCATTAAGGCATGATGAAAAATCAAAGAGCTGTTCGGCAGAATGGGACTTGTAAAACTGAAGGGCAGCCTGCAGGACATTGTTATCCCCCGGGAACACCCGGAGTATATAGCTGTCCTCATCCTTGTCGATGCTTCCATCAGACGCAGACACATACATCAGCGCCGCAGCCATGAACTGCATGGGTGTCAAAGGGCAATTGCCCTCCGGCCGCCTTTCAGGAACTTGGATGCCGGGAGGCATTTGGATATCATGCTTTTCCTGTTCTGCCACCGGAGGAACAGGCCGTGGCGGTTCAGGAACAACCGGGGCTGCCGGTTTCGCCGTCTTGAATTTTTCAACCAGCGACTCGAGATCCTTCATTTCAGCGCTGGAGAACTTGAGGGAGTACGGATTGCCGTCCAGATTGATCTCAAGGAATGAATTGAATTTGTCCTTTCTGACATCCAGATTGGAGATTTCAGCTCCAAGTTTTCCTGCAAGCTTCAGGAATGCATCCTCTCCCGCCTTCCTTGAGTAGATGAAAAGGCGTTCTCCGCATGCAACTACATACCCTTCGCCGGGCTCCCCTGAAATATTGCCATTGGTCCTGGCTGCGAAAAGAGGAACCTTGTCGATAACGCTGGTAAATTCGCTTTTCACTTTCTCAGGAAGAAAAGAGATGTTCATATTTTTCTCCTTGAAAATTCCGTTTTCTGCGGACAAAAATAAATATTGAAGAACACAAATACCGCTATATCTTAATTTAACAGGGGCACGCTTTAAATTCAAACTTGAAGAGACGCATATGGATACAAAAACTGACAAGGACATGCCGGTGGTCAAAGCCGGGCCTGTAGAGATCCGGAAGTCTCAGCCACTGCCGGAATTCCCCGAGATCAGGAAGGCCGGACTCAACCTCCATCCGATGAGCGGGCTTCTTATCCTGTTCCTCGACTACGCCTTTTTCGTGGAGGAAATAACTATAATAGCCCTTCCATTCACGTGCATCCTGGGGTTCATCCTCAGCTTCATAGGCGTCTTCCTCATCCAGAAATATATCGACAATGAAAGTTCAGGACGCGCTGCGGCAAAGGCGTTCTTCGGGGGTGTCGTCACAGGAATACCGACACCTGTCTTCGGCACCGTGTTCGGGAGTCTGATACTCGCTGTATCGGGACTTTCTTTTCTAAAAAAGCGATAACAGTATGTTGGGCTTTAGCCCGACATTTCTCAGGATTTCTAATGGGTATTTTCAAGTTAGCTTCAGATTTCAAGCCTTCCGGCGACCAGCCGGAGGCGATAGCATCCCTGTCCAAAGGCCTTGAGGAGGGAAGAAAACACCAGACCCTGCTGGGTGTCACAGGTTCTGGAAAGACTTTTACGATCGCAAACGTCATCCAGAAATACGACAGGCCTGTCCTGGTAATGTCGCACAACAAGACCCTGGCCGCCCAGCTCTACACTGAGTTCAAATGTTTTTTCCCTGAGAACGCGGTCGAATATTTCATCAGCTACTACGATTATTACCTCCCGGAAGCATATATCCCCCAGACCGACACCTACATTGCGAAGGACGCAAGCATCAACGAGGACATTGAACGGCTCAGGCTTTCCACTACCGCTTCCCTTCTCGAACGCCGGGATGTGATAGTCGTAGCAAGCGTTTCATGCATCTACGGCCTCGGATCCCCCCAGGACTACGAGCAGATGTGCGTGTCCGTCGAAAAGGGCATGAAGATCGACCGCGATGAACTTCTCCTGAAGCTCATCTGCATCCAGTACGAACGCAATGACACCGCTCCCGAAAAGGGGAATTTCAGGGTCAGGGGCGATTCCGTCGACGTCTTTGTCCCGCAGCGCCTGGAATTCTTCCGCCTGGAGTTCTGGGGCGACTCGATAGAAAGCATCCACAAATGCGATCCTCTCACAGGCAACATCAAGGAGAAAGTCTCAAAGGCCGTCTTCTTCCCATGCAGGCATTTCGTCATGCCTCCTGACAGGATTGAGGTCGCCTCGCAGAAGATAATAGCAGAGATGAAGGAGCGCGTCAGGTTTTTCGAGGAGAAGAACCTCCTGGTCGAAGCACAGCGGATCCATCAGCGCACCATTTATGACATGGAGATGCTCAAGGAGATCGGATACTGCAGCGGAGTTGAAAACTATTCGCTCCATCTGGCAGACCGCCTGCCCGGCTCGCGCCCGTCCTGCCTGATCGACTTCTTCCCGAAGGATTTCATAACCATCATAGACGAATCGCATGTCACCCTCCCCCAGATAAGGGCGATGTTCAAAGGTGACAGAAGCCGCAAGCAGACCCTCGTGGACCACGGATTCCGCCTGCCCTCCGCTCTTGACAACCGCCCCCTCACATTCGAGGAGTTCACTGACCTGACACAGGATTCGATATTCGTTTCGGCAACGCCTGGAGACTACGAGGTGAAGCTGTGCGGCTCGACCGTCGACCAGGTTGTCAGGCCTACCGGACTCCTTGATCCGGAGATCAGCATACGTCCGCTTAAAGGGCAGATAGACGATCTCATCTGCGAAATTCGCAGACACGCCGAACGAAAGGAACGTGTCCTGGTCACGACACTCACTAAGAAGAACGCCGAACGCCTCTCTGATTATCTCGTTGAAGCCGGACTCAAGGTCAAATACATCCATTCCGAGCTCGACGCACTCCAGAGGGCGAAGGTCATCTGCGATCTTCGCAAAGGCGATTTCGACTGCCTTGTCGGGATCAACCTGCTGCGCGAAGGAATCGACCTGCCTGAAGTCGCGCTTGTCGCAATCCTCGACGCCGACAAGGAAGGGTTCCTGCGTTCGGCAAGATCCCTTATCCAGGTCGCCGGAAGAGCCGCCAGAAACATCAACGGCAAAGTCATCCTCTACGCGGACAAGCTCACCGACAGCATCAAGAATCTTGTCACCACCACCAATTCCCGTCGCCACAAGCAGGAGGAATACAATATCGAGCACAATATCGAGCCCAAATCGATCATGAAGGCAATCCGTGAGGACATATCAATATATTTCGCATCGGAGAAGGCTGCCAGGGAGAAGGGTCGGACGGAGGAAGCTGAACTTTCCGAGGATATCATAACTGAACTCGAGAAGGAAATGCTTGATGCCGCAGAAGCACTCGAATACGAGCGCGCCGCATATCTGCGTGATTTGATAAAGCAGCACCGCATAAATGAGGCAGAAACGGAGAAGGGGAGAATCGGTGAACCGGAGAATGGGAAGGCAGAGAGGACAGATGGCAGACGACAGAAGACAGCAGACAGACAAAAGAAATAATTATTTCGAGCGCAGAATGCGCTCCGTGGAGTGCGGCAATTCATTGCCGCCTTTAACGACGGAATTCATTCCGTCCAATAGGAATAAGGAGTCACCGCGAAATGAATTTCGCAGAACAAGGCGGCGATCAGTCTTCGCCAAGAGGCTACGCCCGACACGATAAATCGCCGCCCTGCGACAGGCTCAGGGCAGGCACTCCAAGTAAAAATAGGATATTTTTATGAATGACATAAAAGATGCATGGCATCACAGTCCACCTCATGCTTTCAAGACGGATGCAAACTACATGGTCACTTCCGGAACATACCATAAAGAATCTTTCTTCAATACAGCCACCAAACTTAAAATGCTTGAAAACACAATATTTGAGTCTCTTAAGGAATCCTCCTGGTCTCCGATAGCCTGGGCTATAATGTCCAATCATTACCATCTTATAGTCAGATCGCCCAAGGAAAATGACACTGGACTAAGTAAAATATTCAAGACCATCCATGGGAGAAGCTCAATTAACTTAAACAAGTCTGATAATACGCCTGGCAGGAAGGTTTGGTTTGAATTCTGGGACACATGCCTCACCTACGAAAACATTTATTATGCAAGATTGAAATATGTCATGAACAACCCAGTTCATCATGGTATTGTGAAGAACGCCGAAGATTATGATTTCTGTTCAGCCGGCTTTTTCAAATTCAATGCAGACAAGCAAATAAAAAAACGACTGGAATCGTACAAGACTGAAAACCTTAAGATAAACGATGAATTTTAATTGCGAAGCACATGGAGTGCGGCAATTCATTGCCGCCTTTAAAGACGGAATTTATTGCGTCCGAAAGAAAAAGAATACGTCGCGAAATGAATTTCGCGAAACATGGCGGCAATAAATTGCCGCACTCCAAGTTCGCTATCGCGAAAATAACTAATAGGAAAGAATAATTATGGAAACAACCGGACAAAATATCATCAGTGAAATCAACAATGTAGTTCTAAATTCCGGTCAGGCTGCACTTTGCTGGCTTGGCCAGCACAGTTTCGTGCTCAAGCTCGGAAAAACCGTCATCTATATTGACCCTTATCTGTCACCTGACAAGTCCCGCAATTTTCCTCCGCCGATAAAGGCAGAGGAGCTCACGAATGCCGACATCATTACAGGTTCACATGATCATCTCGACCACATCGACAGGCGCGTATGGCCCAGCATTGCCGCCAAATCCCCGAATGCAGTATTCATCCTGCCAAAGGCGGTCAGGACTTCCGTCCAGACAGAGACCGGCATCACTGAAACCCGGCTCAAGGGGATCAACTACGGAGAGACTGTGAAATTTGGCGACATCTCCATTTCAGCTATACCAGCCGCACACGAGTTCCTCGACTGCGATGGAAAGACAGGTTTCTATCCGTATCTCGGCTATATTTTCCAAGGCAATGGCGTGACTCTCTATCATTCGGGAGACTGCTGCATCTACGAGGGGATCCATGCAAAGCTCCGCAAATGGAAAATTGACATAGCCATACTTCCGATCAACGGCAGGGATGCAGAACGCTATGCCAGGAATTGCATAGGCAACATGACCTACCAGGAAGCTGCGGATCTCGCAGGTTCCATCAAACCGTCACTGACAATCCCCGCCCATTATGACATGTTCAAAGGAAATCTGGCGGATCCGGCGCTTTTCATAAACTACATGAAAGTGAAATATCCGGAATTGAAGACAATGCTGATGGCGCACGGAAAGACTGCCATAATAAATTGAACCGCCAATTTAAGTAACGCAGACATTCCCGTCTGTAGTTGAAGCAGGCAAGAATGCCTGTTTTACTCTGAGGCAGTTTCAAAATTGCCTCTTTTGAGCTGATTGCTTAAGTTGGTGTTCCCCAGATAACCGTTTTTGGGAGTTTTGAAATCAGCTCACTCTATCTTGAAAGGATTATGAATTCTGACCCCTCTTATGATTTGACCGTCATTCATATCCTCTGTTAATACGACATCGCATTTTGAGCTTTCGGCGGCAACAACAACCAAGGCATCCCAAAAAGAAATCCTGTTTAGTATATGGCAGTCCACCGCACTTTCAATAATTTCCGGAGTAACCAGCACAGTCTCGAAATTCTGAAATGAATGGACAAGGCTTTTGGCGGTAAGGGGTTCAACTCCCATTTTTCTTGTTGAAACTATAAAGAATTCCTGAAGGATCTGCGTAGATATGACTCCGCAATTCTCTTCCGTGCATTTCCTTAGATATTTCCTGCTTATTGTTTTTTTGCGGGGATTTGATGAATCGAGGCTGTATATGAGGATACTTGTATCTAAAAACATCTTAGACATCATAGACATCCTCTCTTTTCCACTTTCTTCCTTTAAGTCTTGCTTTTGTGCTGTCCATGGTAATAAAGGCTTCATCAAGCCATTGGCTGGTCTTAGGGCTGAAAGTTTTCACAAGAGTGTTTCTCAGGAGCCTGTTCAGGGAAATATTATGTTTCCTTGAATATTCTCTTCCCTCTTTCAAAAGTCTTTCATCAAGCGATATTGTCAGGTTTTTCATAAATCCTCCTCTACTAAATCATACGTGTACACAGTGCCTGTGTCAAATACGCAAAAGAATTTATGTCAAAGATTATTTCAACAAGGTTTTCAATACAGGAAATACAATCCGACAGACGGAGGATTCAACAGGATCGCCTCATCGCATCGGGTCTTGCCGATGGGGATTCCGACATTTGAGGCTCCAGGGGCGGATTCACGATTGAATCAAGTTTTCCAGCCAATTCAGCATTCAAGGTCTTTACCCGGATTATCGTCCTGTGGGGAATACAGCTGTTCTGAAGAGCCGTCTCAGGCTGGTAAATCAAAACAATTTTCCCGGCGGCCAGAGCCAGCACCAGATCAGAGTGTTCGATTCCAAGTACCGTGTTCGCCCATAAAAGATCTTCGGTCAGCGTCCTCGATGTGGATTTCTCAATCGGGGACATGCCCGAGATAAGACTGTCGTATTTGTCCTGCGGTTCATCCGGACTCAGGCGGAACCTGAATTTTACATTGTTCAGCTTGAAGTTAGTCACAAGAAAACGGACAATTTCCTTCACGACATCAGTTTCCGTAAATCCACGGAACTTTGATTCCGTATGCATCAGCCTCGACTCCTCGGTAACAGGCTCGCTTATATAGAGGATTTTGATGTCGCACTTAGGGGCGAGTTCAGGCCTAAGCTTTCTTCTCTCCTCGTTTTCAAACGTCAAGGCTATGTCATCGAGATACTGGTTGTTCGTTCTGAAAATCCTGTTCATGGGGAATTTTTCCTTCTGGACGATGTCGAAGGCGGATCTGTCGGCAACCCAGACAGCATCAGGAAGATAATTCATCCATGTGACCGGGATGTTCTTCCACATTTCCCTTGGCAGGAAGCGCTCCCGGTAGCCAATCCAATGGTCCAGGACGGACGCGGTCTTCACCTTGTTCTTCTTCGCCAATGCAATGGCTTTCCTCTCGTGGTCCGACAGGAAGCTGGTGCTGGTGAGTACAAGGTCAATGCTTCTCCTGTTGGTGTTTATGAAATCCAGTGGGACACTATCCATCTTCCGCAGTTTCCCCTCGAAAATATCCACGGCCTCGCCTTCCAGGCAGAAGAAGTAGTTCTTGTTTGATTTTGCTTTGATCATGGACGACAGAATATGGGCTCCCCCTGCCTCTGAAGAGACAACCAGGATATTCTTCGCCTTGTCCACAGGTGTATTCATTTATAATGCCTTACAATAATTATCATGTTTCTTATCCAGTAATATACACCGCAATCAGCCTGAATCATTCCTTTAAAATTAAACCTTGTTCGAATTTATCTGGAAATAAAAAACCCCGGTTTTTGAGGCCGGGGTTTTGAATTTATCATCGAGCAAGATGCTTAGTCCCTGCTGCTGTAGCCGCCACCGCTGCTGCTGCCACCGCTGAAACCACTGCTGCTGCTAGTTGTGTAGCTGCTCATCTTGGGGCGGCGTTCCGCGCGACGTCTCTTCTCGCTGGGCTTCTCATAATGACGACGGTTGCGGATCTCCTTGAGCACGCCTTCCTTGTCAAGCTTCTTCTTGAGCCTGCGGAGTGCGCGGTCAATCTGTTCGCCTTTCTTCATTCTTACTTCTATCATCTTGTTCTTCACCCCCTTCAATATTTCTATGGGTATTCTTTATGTTCTTATGTTCTTAATATTCATATATAATTTTTTCCAAAAGGAAAAAATTATTCGTACACAAAGCCTGATTCATCGATCAGCATGGATTTGAGCTTGGTCAGGGCCTGGTTCTGGATCTGCCTGACGCGTTCCCTGGTCCTGCCGATTTCCTGGCTGACTTCTTCAAGAGTCCGAGGCTTGTTGCCGTCGAGTCCGAACCTCATCTTGAGGATCATCTTCTCCCTCTCGTCAAGGCTTTCCATGAGATTGGTCAGGCGTCCGACCGATTCGAGGTCACCAAGAATTCTGTCGGGGATCGAAGCGCCCCTGTCAGGGATGATATCCTGGAATTCACCGTCCTCGCCCTGCTGGATGGGGTCGTGCAACGAGAAAGTCCTGAGATCCGCGAGCCTGAGTCCCGCGACCGTACGTTCGCTGAATTCAAGGAAACTTGCGATTTCCGCATCAGTGGGCTCGCGTCCGAGCTTTTCAGTGAGCTTGAGACGTGCAGATTTGATTTTGTTGATCTTGCCGGCGGACTGGACGGGGATACGGATGGTCTTGCTCTGGTTTGCCAGGGCGCGGCGCATCGACTGCTTTATCCACCATGCGGCGTATGAACTGAATTTTGCCCCCTTGGCCGGATCGAATTTCTCGACGGCCCTCATCAGCCCGATGTTTCCTTCGGATATGAGATCGAGGAGCGGAAGTCCTAGTCCTTTGAAATCATGCGCTATCTTGACAACGAGACGGAGGTTCGCCTTGATGAGGGTGGCGCGGGCCTCTTCCTTGAGTTTCGGGTCGTTTCCATGGATCTTCGCGGCAAGTTCGACTTCCTCGTCCTTTGTGACAAGGGAGATCTGCCCGATATCCTGCATATACACTTTCATCGTATCGTTCTTTGAAAGTGAAGAGGAATCGTCTGCGGCGGCTTCGCTCTTCTTGGCCTTGGCGTCGACTCCTTCCTTTGATTTTTCAGCATCGGACTTTCTTGGCCTTCCTACTTTCCTCTTCATGGGAGAAACCGCTTCCTCACCCATATCATCGGGAAAATCAATTTCTTCGATTTCCTTGGTCTTCTCGAAAAACTTCGCCTTTAATTCTTTTTTAGAAGGAGGAAGCTTGATGGCTTCCTTGCCTTTTGCAGGCATGACGGACTTGAGTGCTTTTTTATCTGAAAGTTTTTTCAATATTTCCGGTTTTGCGGCCTTGGCAGGTTTCTTTTCAGCCTTTTTGGCGGGCTTTTTTGAAGCTGCCGTAAGTTTGGCTTTCCTGGCGGGCTTCTGTACTTCCTTCTCTGTTTTAGCCGCTGCGGGCTTCTTTGCAGACTTTTTAGACGGCACAGCTTTTTCAACAGCAGGTTTCTTTACTGGAGCTTTTTTAGCAGGCTTGGCTGCTTTAACTGCTTTCGAGGCTGAAACAGCCTTTTGAACAGTCTTCTTTGCTGCCACGGGCTTAGATGGATTCTTTATTATTTTCTTGCTTTTTTTGGCTTTCATAATACCTGCAAATTATGTTATTCTTCCAGTTTTTATATAATTAGTCAAACTCAACTTCAAAGGCTTAAATTTACCCAAAAAGGCTATACAATACGTTATAAACAAAAAAAGTCAAAAAAATGAAGAGCTTTGTTTGGAAAAAAATACTAAATGCCTGGGTTGCCCAGGGGGCTCCGGACGGAAACAGGTTTCTGAACGTGGAGCCTGACACCGTTTTCCCAGTATTGCTCCGCGCCCTGCACAAGAGCCATGAGCCGGCAATAATAATAGTTCCAAGGCTCAGCATCGCTGAAAACATCTCCTCCTGCATAAGCGCCTGGGGGGATCTGTGCGGAGAATGCCTTAATCCTGTCCTGGTCCCTGAAACCGAGGAAGGCGAAAGGTTCATGCCGGAAAACGAATTCCAGAGGGTGAAGGCGCTCTACATGGCTGCTTCAGGACAGGGAAAACTTTTCGTCGCCAGTTCAATTTCGTTCACCAGCCCTGTACCGGATCTGGATTCGCTTGGTGAAAACACGATCAAACTGGCGCAGGGCATGCATATAAGCCTCAAAGATCTCATTAAGAAACTCGTGGATCTGGATTATGACGATGAGATAGAGGTGAACACCCCCGGCGAATTCGCAAGAAGAGGTGGAATAATCGACGTCTTCTCCCCGGGCAGCGGGAATCCGGCAAGGATTGAATTCTGGGGCGACGAGGTGACTTCGATACGGACTTTCTCCACCGAAACCCAGCTCACAATCCATAATGTCGGCGAATATACCATCATTCCCAGGAACGCCTTCCTATCTGAAAAGACAAGCTCCTCGCTTATAAGCTATTTCAAAGGAAAGTCTCCCAGCCTGGTCGTCGTGAATCCCGGGGAATGCATCATGCATCTGCAGAGGTTCGGAAAGGATTCCTCGCTGGAAAATTTTACCGGCGCATTGACCGAGTTCAGCGGCAGCACCGTCAGTCTCCTGGATACTGCCGATTCGTCTTCGGCAGACGAGGGTTCGGACTGCGACTGCTCCTCCCCTGTCCTGGAAATCAGGAAGGCAGTCTCAGGCGAAACCGAAAGCGCCTTCGGCAACCTTATGAAAAAGCTTACTGCCGGCCAGCTCAATTCCTGGCTGGCGGAGGGATACAAGGTCGCCCTCCTCGGTTCCGGTGAAAGCGGAAATGAACGCATAATCTCCTGGTGCAGGGAAAATGGCATAAAAAAGGAAGCCGTCGAGATCGACATCTCCGAGATCACTTCGGGCTTCGTCCTGCCTTCCGCGAAACTCGCAGTCCTGACCGAACGCGAGCTTTTCCTGATGCCGCACCAGAGATTTGCGAATTTCGCACCTGTAAGGAAGTTTAAGGAATCCATGAAGTCCAAGGGCATGCCCACCCTCGCCGATATTGAAGAAGGGGACCATGTGGTACATGCAAACTACGGGATCGGCCTGTTCCAGGGATTGAAGACCGTGACCGAAAAAGACGTCTCCCAGGAAATGCTGCAGTTGGAGTTCGCTGACAATGTAACCGTCTCAGTACCTCTCTGGCACGCCGACATGGTATCGCGATACACAGGTGCCGGCAGAGCCATGCCCGTACTGAGCAGGATCGGCAGCCGGAAATGGACGAAATCCAAGATTGAAGCGATCCGGTCCGTGCGCGGACTCGCCGTCGACATGCTACGGATCCAGGCTATGCGGACCCATAACCCCGGGTTCACATTTCCAAAGGACGATCCCGACCAGCACACGTTCGAGGAGTTATTCCGCTTCCCAGAAACTCCCGACCAGAGGAGATCCACCGATGAGATAAAGAAGGACATGTGCTCTCCTGTTCCCATGGACCGACTGCTCTGCGGGGACGTCGGCTATGGAAAGACCGAGGTCGCGATGCGCGCCGCATTCAAGGCCGTAAATACCGGGAAGCAGGTCGCGATACTTGTCCCGACAACTGTTTTGGCGCAGCAACATCTCTACACTTTTTCAGAAAGGTTCGCCGAATTCCCGTTCATCATCGAGATGATAAGCCGCTTTAGGACTGCGGGAGAGCAGAAAAAGATCCTCCAGGACCTTTCCGAAGGCAAAGTCGACATCATAATAGGAACACACCGGCTGATCCAGAAGGATATAGTCTTCAAGAATCTCGGCCTCATAATCGTCGATGAGGAACAGAGGTTCGGGGTCGAGCACAAGGAACGGCTAAAGCATCTCAGGGCGACCGTCGACATCCTCACAATGACCGCCACACCGATACCGAGAACGCTCTATATGGCGATGACCGGCATACGCGATCTCAGCACGATCATGACTCCCCCGGGACTGCGGCTTCCTGTCCAGACAATCGTCTGCAAATACGACGAGAAGCACATCCGCGAGGCGATCTCCAACGAGATCCAGCGCGGCGGACAGGTCTTCTACCTCCACAACAGGATCGGTTCGATAGAGAATACCTGCAAGAAGCTGAAGGCGCTTGTCCCGTCTGCGAACTTCGCAATCGGACACGGCAGGATGCCGGAGCACGAGCTGGAGAAGGTAATGATGGATTTCCTCGATGGAAAGACCGATGTGCTTGTCAGCACCACCATCATAGAATCAGGGTTGGACATTCCGAATGCAAACACGATAATCATAGAACGTGCTGACCGTTTCGGGCTGGCGGATCTCTACCAGCTCAGGGGAAGGGTCGGCAGATGGACCCGTCAGGCCTATGCATATCTTCTGCTTCCTCCACACACAATACTCGATGGAACCGTGCGCGAAAGGATAAGCGCGATCAGGCGCTACACGCATCTCGGGGCGGGATTCAAGCTCGCGCTGAGGGATCTCGAGATCCGTGGCGCGGGAAACATCCTCGGCGCCGAACAGAGCGGCCATATCAACAGGATCGGTTTTGACCTCTACTGCGCATTCCTCAAATCCGCAGTCGCGGAACTCAAGGGGAAACCGGTGAAGTTCATTCCGCAGACGGACGTTTTCATCGACTTCATTGACTTCACGCATGAAGCTGCCGGAGGAGGAAGGCTCTCCGCCGCGCTGCCCCCTGAATACATCCTCTCCGACAAGCTGAGGATCGACGCATACCGGCAGCTCAGCAGGGCGTCAGGCTTTGAAGAGCTCGATCAGAAAGTCTCAGAGCTGGAGGACAGATATGGCAAGCTTCCCGTCTCCGCCAGGAATATGATCAAAGTTTATCGAATCAGGCTTTCACTTGCGGAATCAGGATATAAGTTTCTGAACGTGAAAGACAATGCCGTAGCTCTCGGCCCTGATTTGAAAAATCAGAATGGAGAAGCGAAATTTCTACTCAAGGAAAAGAATCCTGAGAAAAAATTAAATGAACTTCACAACCTTATAAAGGGGATTAAATAGAAATGTCTGGCAAGCATACCGTTGGAATTGATCTGGGAGGAACAAAAATCCTGGCGATAGTCGTGTCCCCGAAACTTAAGGTCCTGGCAAGATCAAAATGCAAGACGAAATCGGAACTGGGGATAGACGGGACCGGGCGCAGGATGAAGGAGTCCGCTGAAGAAGCACTACAGGAAGCCGGACTGTCATGGAAGGATGTGGAAAGCGTCGGGATAGCCGTCCCGTCGGCGATAGATCCTGACACCGGCGACGCCCTGCATTCCCCCGCGCTCGGCTGGATCAACCAGCCTCTCAGGAAGAAGTTCCAGCAGATTTTCAGGAAGAGGATATTCCTGGAGAACGATGTCAACTGCGGCACTCTTGCCGAATTCCGAGCCGGAGCTGCAAAGGGTTATAAGAACGTAGTAGGCTATTTCGTGGGAACAGGACTCGGCGGAGGCATAATAATCAACGGAAAGCTGCATGCTGGCGTCAGGGGATCCGCAGGAGAGCTTGGCCATGAGATCATCGAATACAAGGGCAGGAAATGCGGCTGCGGCAAGCTGGGATGCATCGAGGCCTACTGTAGCAAGACTGCATTCTGCAGGCAGTTCCACAAGCTCATCGTCGAGGACGGGGAGAAAAGCCTTCTCAGCGAATACACCGACAACAAATTCAAGGGCATAAAAAGCAGCGTGCTGCTGAAATGCTTCAATGCAAATGACAAGACAACGCACAAGGTAATTGAAAAGGGATTCTACCTCCTCGGCCTTGCCGCCGCGAACCAGGCTTCCATCATCGCCCCGGAATGCATAGTCTTCGGCGGAGGCGTAGTGGAGGCGTTCCAGAAATCGGTGATGCCGTTCATCAGGAAGGGGTTTACGGAAAATCTTTTCGCATTGTCCCCTGACGACATCAAGCTCAAATTGTCGGTTCTCGGCGACGATGCCGTCCCGGTGGGAGCCGCGATATACGCGATGGAAAAGGGCGAAGTCTGATTACTTTAGAAAACTGAATGTCCAATAAGTAATTCCCTTGACGTATATTGGATATTCAAATTAAAAGGATTCGATATGGGTTCATCATTATTCGCCATACTTGCCATGTTCTCCTGTCCTCTGATAGCAGCACTTATAATCGTCGCCGTCATATACAACATCCTTGTCTACAGGCGGAATCAGGCTGACAACGTCTTCTCCACCATCGATGTCATGCTCAAGAGGCGTTATGACCTAATACCCAACCTAGTCGAGACCGTCAAAGGCTATGCGAAACACGAAAAGGATACTTTTGAAAAAGTCGCCGAGATAAGGGCGAAGGCGATTTTGGAAGGGACCAGCACGAACGAGAAGGTAAACCTGGACGGCGAGATGGAATCCGCACTCGGCAGGATATTCGCAATCGCAGAGAGCTATCCTGAACTCAAGGCCAATGAGAACTTCCTCAACCTCCAGAAGAACCTAACGGAAATGGAGGAGCAGATCGCTGCGGCGCGCAGGGCCTACAATGCAGCGGTGACCGATTTCAACAATTCCTGCGAGATGTTCCCGACAAACATCTTCGCATCCTTGTTCGGTTTTGAAAAGAAAAAGCTGTTCCAGGTATCCGACAATGAAAAACAGCCGGTGAAGATTAGCAGAGACGCGTCAGCAGAGTG
>JBAQUG010000178.1:0-2917 GCA_049297395.1 Victivallales bacterium
GCCTTGAACTCCGCACTGAAACGTCTTCTTGTTTTTCCCATCGGTGTAATCCTTTCCTTGTTTTTTCTTAATTTGGATCACACCTTATCCTTTGTCCATTATTGTCCGTTTTTCAGGGTCCACTGTACTGTTATGTCGGCCTTTTTCTTGTCGTCCTGAAGCTTCTTGTATATGATGTCGATGGAATCATAATCATCCTTGTAGTCATTTACTTCGGGAATGGTCAGGCATGCTTTGAATTTCTTGAAGACTTCACGGGCCAATATCTCAAAAAGCTTCCTTGTCTCCTCGCTTTGATTGATTGCCTCCTTGGCGCGGCTGACGGCTGCAATTCTTTCAAATCCTGTTTTATTTATTATTTCCGAGAGATGGAAACCTCTTTCCTGAAGGAACGCCTTAACCATTCCGATGGCCTCTGCGAGTTCCGCAATAAGCTCTTCCTGCGGTTTTACAGGATCTGTTCCGCTGCCATTGCCACCACCACCGGATTCAATTGCGAAAGTCGCCAAAGCCTTCCTCAGGCTTTTCAATATGCCGCAATAGTCAACGATTAGTCCGTTGTTCTTGCCTTCTTTTACGCGGTTTGCCCTGGCAATCGCCTGCATCAGTGTATGGGCTTTGAGCGGTTTGTCGAGATAAAGCGTTGAAAGGCTAGGCACATCGAATCCCGTCAGCCACATGGCGCAGACTATTGCAACGCGGAACGGATGACGCTCATCTTTGAACGCCATGTCTATTTCGACACGTTTTCCGTCCGGTGTCTCAAAACCGTTTTTGATGAGTGTCCTATGAGGCAGTATGTCCAGCCCCCATTTCTCAAACTGTTTGACCTCCCCCTGTTCCTCGCTTATGACGACAGCCCTGATTGTCTCCTTCAGCCATTTCAACTGCTTTTCCAGAAAGGCTGACTGCTGTTCATCGTCCGCATATTTGATCTGCTTCTCAACCTCCCTGATACGCTGGCGCCAGTAGAATTCTACTAGTTTATGCATGCGGACTGCTGTAATCTTATCTATGCAGACCAGCATGATTTTTCCGTTTTCCCATTGCTTCGTGTAATGCTGGACAAAGTCCTTTGCTATGGCATCAAGCCTTTTGGATGCTGTAAGTATATGATATTCGCGTGACAGTTCCTGCTCAAGTCTTGCCTGCTGGTCGGGATCGCACTCGAACTCCTCAAGCTTCTCCGCTATTTTTTCATTGATATCGGTTGTCGTAATGCCCAGCTTCTCCCCGCGGTTGTCATAATAGAGGGGAACCGTTGCATTATCGTTGACGGCCCGCTGGAAGTCATATGTGGAAACATAATCCCCGAAGATTCGTGAGGTTATTTCATCGTTTTTGAAGAGAGGTGTACCGGTAAAGCCGATATAATGTGCCCTTGGGAGGGCATTGCGCATGTTGAGGGCCAGGCGACCGTACTGGGTCCGATGCGCCTCATCGGACACCACTATGATGTCATTGCGGTCAGAATATGGTTTCTCGGGATCAACATCCTGGTTGAACTTATGGATCATCGCGAACACATACGTTTTATCTTTTTTCAGCAATTCGAGAAGATTGTTGCCTGACGCAGCACGGCACGTATCACGGTCGTTGTCCACAATGCCGCAACCGGCATACGTTTTATATATTTGAGTATCCAGATCGTCCCGATCCGTAATAACAAGGAACGTGAAATCCCCGGTGAGTTTCCGATGCACTTTCTGCGAGAAAAAGACCATTGAATATGACTTGCCTGCGCCCTGGGTGTGCCAGAAAACGCCCAGCTTGCCATTCCTATTCTCACGGGTACGGACCACTTCAACGGCCCTGTTCACTCCGAGAAACTGGTGATTCTTCCCGAGAATCTTTATAGGATGCCCTGAACTTTCATCAAACAAAATGAAGTTTTCAAATATGTCCATCAGGTTCTGCTTGGAGAACACTCCTTTCAGAAGCGTTTCCATGTCAACAATGCCAGGCTCGTCCTCGCTGAGACGCTTCCATTCGTGGAAATGCTCATACTTGCTTGAGATGGAGCCGATTTTGGCCTTGTCTCCGTTGCTCAGGACGATGATGGCGTTATGGTCGAAGATTTGCGGGATGGTGTCCTTGTAATCGCTCAGGTTCTCATCATAGGCGCGCCTGATGTCCTTGTGGATGTTCTTCAACTCTATGAAGACGAGAGGAATTCCGTTTACAAAGCCGATGATGTCGGGTCTCCGCCGGTAAAGTGCCCCTTTAATCCATAATTCCCGGACTATCATGAAATGGTTGTTGCCCGGATCCTCGAAATCAAAAATGCGTAGACGGGGCTTTTCGATCCGCCCCTTATCGTTGCGGAATGACACGGGCACACCGCCACTGTATAAATGGTACTTTTCGCGGTTTATCTGCAGCGTGGATTTTGATACACTGGCTTCGGCGATGATCTTTATAGCGGATTCATAGGCGGCCGGAGGCAAACCGGGATTCAGCTTTTCAAGGGATTTCCGAAGATAACGGGTGAGGACTACTTCCTTCTCGGAAAGACGTCCCAGCGTACCGGTTTCCCAAAGAACTTCTTCGTTGAAGGCATAGACAGATTCCCATTTCAGGTTCTCCCTGAAATATTCGGCCGTTGTCTGCTGGACAAGCCTGTCTTCTGTCATTTCCATATGAAACAATCCATATTCTATTACGAACAGTTTTGTTTATTAGATAATATATACATTATCAACGTTTTACATCTAGAAAAATACATCAATTGAACGTTTCTATTTGACAGTTTCGGCTGGATTCAGCCCGTTTTGTTCAATAGATAAATAACCCGCAAATACAGTAATAAAGCATTCATGCTGCTACCGCTGAAGCAAAGGCATATGCGATTTTATGTTACTAGGAACCTGAGCAAAATTAGGTTTGTCATAATCCCCGGATTCGAAGAAGAAATAGC
>JBAQUG010000179.1:0-17182 GCA_049297395.1 Victivallales bacterium
CCTCTAGGTCCTCTTATGCTGAGCGCTTTTCTGGGTTCAGGGGTGGAATTCCAGCCTGATACGGTCTGGTTTCATCCCTGCACGGACAAGCTTGATGACTTGAAGGATTTGAAACTGGATCCGGACAACCGCTGGTGGCATCTTGTCGAGGACTGCTGCCTCCGGATGGCGCAGGAGCGGACAGTGATCCCGGTTGTCCCGGATCTTGGGGGTATAGGGGATAATCTGGCGGCGATGGTTGGAGCGGATGTCCTGATGCTTGAAATGATTGAACGTCCGGAGCTGGTGAAGCAGGTCATCCGCCGCATGCTCGATATCATGAAATCATGCTATGATCGGATTTACAGCATAATCGGTTCGTCCGGCAATGGTACGTCAACGTGGCTTGGAGTTTGGTCTCCAGGGAAGACGGGAATCCTCCAGAACGACCTTTCCATCATGCTCTCCACCGGGATGTACAAGGAGTTCTTCCAGGAGGAATTCCGGGAAATGTGCGATTTCTATGATTACAGCATCTTCCATTTGGACGGTACACTGAGCCAGCAGCATCTGGATGGATTTCTGCTGGAACTAGAAGGACTCGGCGGGGTTCAGGTAGGATCCGATCCCGGAACAAGGGCGATGGAGGTTCTTCCATCTTTAAAATTGATCCAATCACGTGGAAAAAGGATATACACATATGTTTTCCAGGATGAGGTGGATGAGCTGTTTTCAGTTCTTTCCCCTCGCGGTATCTGCGCCACGACCGGGATTGCCGCTGACAGTGAAGCGGACGATTTCATCAGCCGCCTGCTGACTGCCGGTAAAGGGGGGATATCTGACGATGAAACTAAAAAATAATCCTGAACTGACCCTTAGTTGAAGTGCTCATGCGAATAGCGCCGCGCCTCATCAAGCATGATCAGGTAATTGTCCACGGGGACATATTTCGCCACGGAGTTTCCGGAGCCAAGCGCATACCCGCCTCCCGGCATGCATGCACCGAGTATGCTTCTCACCCGCGCCCGCAGGGTCTTTTCATCGGAGCGGCTGAGAACATCAATGTCCAGGCCGCCCAGCAGCGCCACGCGTCCGCCATATGCTTTTTTAACATCTTCTATGGGCATGATGGCATCCTCGAATGAATGTTTTGCGTCTATTTTCACATCGTCAATAAGGGCGTCCATTATCGCGGAAACGTTCCCGCAGGAGTGAAGAAAGTAAAGTTTTCCGTGCCGATGCACCAGTTGGGCAAGCATACGATGTACCGGGAGCATGTGTTCCTTCAAATAGGCAGGAGGCAGGAAAGTCTGTGTCTTGAACCCCATGTCGTCAAAGGCGACAAAGACTCCGATGCATGAAAATTGTCCGAGCAGCCCGATAAAGTCGCTAAATATTTTTTGCATCCGCTGCAGGACCGCAGTTATGAGATCCGGCTGTTCATAAAGCATAAAGCACATTGACTCATACCCCATAAGCAGCTTATACCAGCCGAAATCAACCGGACAATAGCATTTCATGCCGTCCGGCATGTTTTTTTCCAGCCACTCGACGGCGCCGGTGTCTATTTTGGCTATGTCCGGCCAGGGATAGTTTTCAAAGTCACTCCAGGACGTGATCGGTCCGCTGGCGACAGGATCAGACGAACCTGCGGATGTGACTCCGGAATTTGTCTTATCAAGCGGGAATCGCGGGCGAAGCGCCCAGTCCTCAAGGAAGATCATGTCGTATCCAAGAAAACTCTGAAGGGCGATTTCCTTTTTGAACTGATAATACTTGTCTCCAGTGTTTAAACCTGCGTCCAGCTGGAACCGGCTGACTATCGCGTCCTTCACCGGCTGATCCTGATATGCCTCAAAAAAGTAGACGCGCTTCGGCGGCCTGGCAAATGTAATGCAATCCTTGAATCCGTTGAAATCAGGAACAACTTCATGTTCGAAGAACTTCATAATGCACCTCCTTGGGTTTCAATCATCGACATTTCCAGTCCGGCCATTAGGTGTCCGGAGTTTATGCCCAGCACTTTACTGAAACATTCCGCCGCCGCCTGTTTCTCCCCCAGTCCTACATGGGCCAGACCGAGCAAGTAATTGTAATGGCAGCTCCTTGCATCTGCCGGTTTTTCCAGCAGCGAGAGGAAGAACGGTGTAAGCTGGAAATATCCATAATCCTTCTCGTTCTTCTTCTTTTCCCATCCGGCAATACAAGTTTCAAGCATTTTTCCCGACTTGTCTTTGTCTCCGAGCTTTTTATGTGCCATTGCCCGGTAGTAATCGATAGACGGCTGGTACATATATGAGAACACGTCAATCCCCATGCCGTCGATAAAGTTATAGATTTCCAGGGCTTTCTTTTCGTCGAGGTGATCGAGGCATTGCGCTTCATAGTACATGCATGGGATTTTCATGGCAATATTCCAGGCTCCAGCCCCGAGATTTTTTGGAAAAACCTGTCCATCCCGTAAATATTTCAGGGCGTCTTCAAATTTACCCGCACCCATAGCCTGTCTTCCGAGCTTTAAATGTGCGAAAATGTACTGTTCGAGAATCGCGTGTTCGCCACCTTCGCAAGGTGTGAACGTATGTGCTTTCAGCAACTTGATCGCCTTCGCGGAATCTCCAGCCTGATTATATGCGCGGACCAGTTCAAGGTACAAGTCGTCACGCCGTCCGACCAGTGTCAGATTATGTTCAAGCAGGCTTATCCGTTCATCGACCGGCGAATTGGTCAATTGAAGCAGGTGGTTCAATTCAAATATCAATTGAGGATCACCGGGATTGATCTCCATTGCCTGATGCATGAACTTCAGCGCTTCCGTATTGTTCCGCCTATTGTTATAGTACGCAATTCCAAGATTCCTGTACAGCACGTAATATTTCTCTCCGTCGCGAAGTGCATTCTCCCACTGTTGGATGGCGGATTCATAATGCTCCTTGCCATAAAGCAGGTTGCCGAGATAGTATGCCGCACGAGGATCCTGGCGTGAATCCACTACATGCTGAAGCATATGCATCTCTTCCAGCCTGGATGGGAAACAATAGTCGGGGCACGCGGTTTTGGCTTTCTCATAGACTGCCTCTGCCTCTTTGTCCTGTCCTAGTTTTTCCAGAGTCCAGCCCAGGGTATAAAAAACCATTGGGCTGATATTATTTATCTTGCCGATGAATCTTTTCAGCAGCCTGGCGCCATCATCAAACAAGCCGGCTCCGGTGTATTCAAAGACGATGTCCAGAATAGTTTGCGATGGATCGCTGGACATAATGGAGAAAAAGTCTTTTCCGGCTTCATTCAGGGCCCAGTAATCCAGAGGATCGATCTTCAGGGTTTCCGCGACTATATCCTTTGCTGAATTTCCAAGCCTGCGTTCAACCACGGCCAGCAGATTGCGGGCTTTCTGGTTTCCGGCATAGGCATCAAGGGATTCGAGAAGATGGCTTTTGGCGGTTTCGAAATCACCTCTGGCGCAGTCGATTGCCGCCAGGGCGTAATACCCCGGACTCCGCCAGCGGAAATTCCAGGTCGCCTTGTAAAACGCATCATACGCATCATCGCTTCTGCCCTGCTGTTTCAAGGCCAGCCCTAGGTTGTAATACGCTTCCCCGTCACGCGGATTTGGATTGTATTTGGTCAGAATTCCAATTGATCTCCTGAAGTAGGATTCGGCCTCTTCCAGCCTGAAATCCTTCAGTGCGGATAAGCCCAGGCCGTTGAGAGACTGGTAGTGCAGCGGGTTGATCTCCAACGCACGCTGCCAGTATACATCAGGCTTGGTCAGGGCGTCGCGATACTGTTTCATATGCAAACCAAGCAGGTATAGTTCATCGGGATTGTCAAGGCTGTAAGGAGAAGGATCGACCGGACGCGGTTCTGGAACAGGCATAGGTGCGAGTTCCGCACGGCAAAAGGAAATAATCTCTTTTCCTGCGGCGTCAAGCAGCCTGACACGTACTGTTTCCTCGGAACACTTTTTCAGGCAGTCTGCCTTTATATTCGTAGTCCGGCTGATTGGCAGGTCGGTTTTGAGGACGTGGACAAGCGAGCCTTTATTGGAAATTTCAATTGTCACATTCTTCAAGTCTTCGACCGCGTATATTTTTATAAGTCCGCTTTTTGCGGAAAAGTTGAACGCAACCCGCGTATTGGCGTTCAGCGGTTCCCCGAGTTCTTTTATCGGATACCAGAACTGGCTGAACTGCTTCACTTCCCCAACTTCGAGCCATGTAAAGTCGGGTTGGTTGTCGGTATAGACACCAGCCATCAGTTCGGCGTATGCGCCATCGCTGTCGGTCAGGGCGTTCTCCCACGATTCCGACAACTGGTCATAGGCCCATGTAAACAGCTTTTTACCGGGCGAAATGTGGCGGTTGGCCACATGGACCACTCCGGCGTTCCTGCCATGATCAAAGCCTCCAAAGAAGCCATAATTGGATTTCGCGGCAAAATATGAAGTCGCTTCCCGGGTATTCTTATGCCAGCGAATATCCTTGTTCCCCTCGCGGTAGTCCTTGCCGTTATACATGCCTTTGCTGGTTACGGGATATTCCGTAACAGACTGTTTGCGATGGAAATGGACATGGCTGACGTCCTGAGGGAAGAAGATCTGGTAGTCTTCATTGACCGGTACCGCTATGTTTTCCCACCAGAGGAATGTCTGTGGCAGTTCAGTACGGTTGAAAACCCTGGCGCAGGTTTCGAACATCGCCTTATCCTTGCAGAGCCTTATGCCGACCATGCCTTTCATGCGGTCCATCGGCTCATGCTCGCTGAGCCAGACGGTTACGCTGCCGTCGTCCCCTTCCTGTATGGAAAAATCCGTGGGAAGGTAGGTGGATGGACGGTGGTGCATAGGCCAGTTGAATTCGGCGCCGCCGGACAGCCATGACCCCAGCATACCGATCAATGCCGGCTTGATTACGTGCTGGCGGTAGAAGAAATCGTAATTGTTGGTCTTGTCGCGTGCGCCAAAAATCCTGCCGCCGATCTCAGGCAGGATAATCAGTTCGATATAATCATTTTCCAGAATCACCGCAGTATGCTCCTGGTCGACCTTGTGATCGCGAACCACTTCCTTTACCACGGCATTTGGATACACCCGACCGCTGGTGCGCTGATGGCAGCGGTTTTCGCAGTACATCGGCAGCTTTTCCTTTTTCGGCTCCGGGTAGGTGGGTATGACCATTTTCTCAACACGGCATTGGACTTTTCCTGAATTGTTCATTTTATGCAAATCCTCTTTTTATTGTTCTCACTGCGCTTATTATAGGCGCTGACAGAGGTATTGTCTTTGCAGAAAACAACGGAATGTTTGCACTATCCTACGATTTGGATGAAGCTATTGACGAGGGCTGCATGCCCGTGTGGCTTCTAAAGAAACGGCTGAAATAATGCACCGAAGAGAATCCGAGGTATTCGGAAATCTGGGAGACGTTCATATCGGAACAGCCAAGAAGCTGGCGGGCTTTTTTAACCCGCAGATCGTTGACATATTGCATTGGAGACATGCCAAAGGCGTGACGGAACAGTTCCGACAAGCGGCTTGGTCCCAGTCCGCAATGCAGGGACAGCTGGTTTAGAGTAATTTGTTCCCGGTAGTTGCTGTTGATCATTTTGATCGCCCTGGTCAGGGAGGGATGCTGTTTTCCCTGCCCAAGCGGCGCATAAATCTTGTTTGCGCGACGGCAGATCATGCCGCAGAATGCATACAGCAGCCCGTGCATGATATTGGAATTGCAGCAGTCGTGGTTCCGGACCAGATTGCGGAAGTTGTCGATGTAAAATGCATATTCCTCCGGCTCCAGTTCAAAATGCCAGATTATGCCCGGCTGGTTCAGGTTGAAAATACTTCCGAGATCGGAATCAGTCTCGGTAAAGCCGTCGCAGAAAAACATGAAGTTCTCGCAGGTTTTTCCGGCTTCGGAATGCCAGCGGTGCCGTATGCCGGGAGAGAGGACAAATACGCTTCCTGCCTGCTGGGATATGGAACGCTTTTCCCCCTCTATCTCAAAATGCAGCACTCCGGACAAGCCAATAATCACCTGGAAATTATTATGGACAGTATAAAAGCGGTCTTCGGAATATCCTGTGAATTTAGTGAAACACGCATAGTGGAACGGTGAAATCATCAGCCCCGGGAAAATTTCCTTGTCGATTCGCGCCATGTCCAAAATCTCCCTGATGAATGTTAGAATACAAACTTTGACTCGTCCAGTTGGTAGGGGTTCTTTATCCCTTTTGGCTTGCCGTCGAGATCCATGGCAATTACCGCCATGATGTCAGGCCACTCCTTGGGAAGTCCGGTAAGGAATACGCGGTCATCCTGCTGCCGGAACGCGATCTCCTCTCCGGTGCACAGGAGCCTGATCCTCACGACCTTGTTGCCAATCCCGCACACCATGGTTTCCGGACCGCGGTAGGAGTGGAACGCAATATAGGCGGTATTGCCCCTTGCGCAAGAGAGCTGGTAATCATGTTTGTCGAAAGGAGCTTTCGTAGTGCCGTATATCGCTTCCTTGTTCCGCTCGCACCAGCCCCCAAGCTCCTTCAGCAGTTTGAGTTCCTCGGGGTGGATGCTTCCATCTCCAAAAGGTCCTACGTTGAGAAGGAAGTTTCCTCCATTGTGCATGCACGTCGCCAATGCACAAGTAAGATTATAGGCGTTCTTGTAGTGAATCTGGCCTTTGTCGCAGCCCCAGGCCTCGCTCATGGTCATGCAGCACTCCCATGGCTTGTCATGTGCCTGGAGATGCTGTTCGCAGGAGGCTACATCCTCATCCAGGCGGCAGCGGTCGCTGATCAGCAGTTCCGGCTGGAGTTTGCGAAGTTCGCAATGAAGTTCCTTCGCCCTCCAGGAATCCGGTGGTGGGCATCCATCATAAAATAAATAGTCTATGGGACCGTAGTTGGTCATCAGCTCCTTCAACTGGGCATGGACGATTTTGACGAAACGCTCCCATCCCTCCGGGTTCTGCTTCGGACCTGCCGCATAGCCGGGATCAGACCAGTCGGCCACGGAATAGTAGAGGGTCGGAAGGATATCATGGGCGCGGCAGGCTTCGACAAACTCCCGGACGAGATCGCGTCTGGCTGCGGTGTCCACCGAATTAAATTTGGTTTCAGCCGTCTTGAAAAGGCAGAATCCGTCATGGTGCCGGGTCGTCAGGCAGGCGTACTTCATGCCGCTGTCCTTCGCCAGTCGTACCCAGTCGTTCATGTCCAGCATCACGGGATTGAAACGGTCCGCCAGTTTCCGATACTCGTCGACTGGAATCCTTTCCAGATACATGGCCCACTCCCGGCGATTGAGAAGAGAATAGAGGCCGTAATGGATAAACATGCCGAATCGCGCATCCCGGAATCGTTTCACCGCTTTTTCCGGTGCCTTGACTGATTGTACTGACTGTTCTGTTTTCATATACCTTTCCTTATTAATTAGGCGGTCAAAAAGCCACAACTCTTACGGAACGCCACCACCCTTGGTGGCTCCTAACTTATGAGCCGGCAAGGGTGCCGGCGTTCCTACTTTGAAATTCCTTAACGTATCTAGGGAACCTCTGAAAATTTAACTTCGGATGATGTTAAAATATAAAGTGGAAACTCATCCAGCCAGAAATCTGTTTCCCCTTTGGCGTTTAATTTTAAAAGGAGAGGATTTCCGAGCAGATCAAAGGCCTGGACATCGCCTTTTTCCGGAAAAGCCGCTGCGACATGGATTTTTTTGTCCGCCCAAAGAACCAATACGGACTTAGATCCTTCCTTTGATATGATATAGGCTGATACTGGCAATCCTCCGCCAATATCGGATGCGGTGACTGAGATTGATCCGGACATCATCGACATCATTGCGGCAATCGCAATTCCCTTTTCAGAAGGCGCTCCATCGCTCGTATTCCATGACGGATAATACTCATTGACGCCGCTTGCGAGAAACACAGCCCTGGTTCCAACTGCCTGTTCCATTATCATCTGCCTGATTTGCCGGACGGCCGAACCTCTGCCGGAAAAAACAAAATAAGGCCAGAACAGTACGGCCTTGAACTGACCAGAGTTTTGAAGCCGTCCTGAATATATTTTCTCGAAGTCATCAGGTGAAATTCCTCCCACGAGTTCCGCAGGCTGCAAGGCGGCGCTGCCAGTATTCCAGAATGGAAGTTTACATTCTGCGAATCCCGCAAAAGGCATGGATTTATTTGAAACAACCGGAGCCGGTGACACCTGGTAGGAGGCGCCATCAACTAACTTCATGGCGGCGGTGGAGAAGCCTGCAGCTATGAGGGTCGCGTTTGGAGACTCCTTGCGAATTACTTCGGATGCAGCCTCAACCACTGTGGCATATGCGTCGGAACCTTCCTTGCCGCGAAATGTGAAATAAGGGGGGCCGTCGGGTAAATTCCAAATCTCCCACGCCGAAATCTGATTGCGGTATCTCCGGGAAAGCATCCCTAGAAAATACTTGTATGCGGTCATATCGGATGGAATGCATTTTTTCGCGGGATCTAGCTGGAGCCATCCGGGCCAGCCGGTAACACAGCAGAGAACTTTCAGCTTGGATTCAGATGTGGCATCCATTATCCTGTCGGCTTCCTCCCACGAAAAAATCCCCTTCTTCGGTTCTATCCTGTTCCAGTCAAGGGTAATCCGGCACCAGGTCGCACCGATGGATTTTGCTTCAGGCTGGAAAAATGTAGAATGATTGACGCCAAGCATGAAAGAATCATTCTTCGAGATATCATCGGTGATTGGAAGAGTGATGCCAAGAGGAAATTCCTTTTCCAAAACAGTTTTCCCTTTCGCATCCTGAACGGAGAAGACTGCGGAGAACAGACCGCATCTGTCAGGAATAAAGGAGAAATCTGGAGAGGCGCTTGCGGTATCCTTGGTCTTAAGCGGCATTTGCCTGCTGAAAATCGTCTTTCCAGTTTCCTTTGATTTTACGGTCAGGCTCGTATTCAAATCCGCCAACAAGGGGGATTTCGGCATAATGACAGATACATCGATATTTTTCCCAACTGGGAAATACCCTCCACTTTTGCGGGCGAACTGAAATTCTATCTTGGCTAATGAATCTCTGAATGCCATTTCCTTTTTACGCCACTCCAGCTGCGCAGCGTCTGACTCGGCAGGCTTGAAGTTTTTGAAATTCCCGCTGATCTCTTCAGGACTCAGGGCTCGGTTGTAGATGACAAGCTCATCGATGTCAAAACGCAGTCCTCCCTCCCGACCCGGCAAATGTCCTCCAATGGCGAGGCCAGCTATATCGTTTTCGATTTCCTTTGGCATTTTAACTGGAACAAATGGCCCCGCACATGGAGTTGAAGATATTTTCTCATCGACATGAAGACGGATATCCTTTCCATCCCATACGGCCGCGATGTAGTGCCATGTCCCAAAAGGAAGGAATTGAATTCTCGTGCTGGCAACCCCCTTGGGAAGACCGAAAATAAATGAGACATTGCCTTCCGGGCACCAATGCTGTCGTTCAGCGGAAATTCTCCAGCCGGCACCCCATCCCGGGCCAACTCCCAGCAAGTCCCCTCCAACCCATTCCCTCTCCTCGACTTCATGAACTCTTACCCAGGCCTCTACTGTAAAGATACCTTTCGGCGTTCCATAGAACAATGAACGGCAGGCCTGTTTGTCGGCAAGTCCGCAGTCCAATGCTTTTTTCCATGGCCAGCGTCCGGAAGTCCATTTTGGACATTCTGCAGGTTCCGGAGCAGGCCAGCGAGGGAGTCCACGATAGAGGCCGTAGGGCGAATAAACTGGAAGAACCAGTGTTCCTTCGTTGTCCTCTGCGGAATTCGCAGCAATGGATCCAGTTCCTTCCTCGAAGGTGTACATGCGAAGTACAGATTTATCGACAGCCAATGTTTTTACATGACTGCGCCATGCATCCTGGATGTCTTCGGCTCCACACTTCAGGATTCCGAGAAATACACATAATGCAGTCGCAATAATGCACAACGCAGTCCTATCGAATCTGAATCGCATCATTTCCCCTTTGCTGCTGGTTCAAGCTGATAGCGTCCCCAGGCGTTGGAATCGGTATAGTTGTTGAAAATGCCATGAAGTGCCATTGCCGCCTTGCGCTTGATCTCAGGCGCGTCGGTATCGTCAATTATGAAATCCATGCAGAATTGATCGCCCGGCAGCAACTTCACTGCTGAACCTTGCTTGGGTGTCACTTTGCCTTCCAGCAGGTAGCCGTCCGCGGTCTTTCGTCCTACGAATACGACATCTATCATCGCATTGTCCTTCTTGGCATACCATAGATCACATGGCTCAGTTTTTTCAGTTGCCTTTGGGATCACGATTACCTGGTCTGCGCCTGGGCTAACAGGACCGCCACGTTTTCCATAGGGGCGTCCATCGAAGAAGAATTCCAGGCAGTCCCACGTGAATGCCATCCCCCTGTTTTCAGGTGCGGCAGGCAGGGCATGGTCGTCCTTGACCTTTAACAAAATATAGATTCCGTCCTTTTCACGCCATGTGCACTGTGCTGAGAAGGAGAGGTCTTTCGAGCCCATCCAGTGAGGCAGCCAGATCAATGCCAGATTAGGTTTTCCATGTACGACATCATCCTCTCCCTGTACGATCTGCGCCGGTACGTCCTTCCATTCCGAATCATCGCCGTCCAATTTGATAGGTTCCAGCATCTCTGCAACTTTGATGACCACACCTTCGGAGATGAAGGCGAAGGATCCGGAGGCGATCAGACGATCACCGTCCTTGAGCTGGCAGTCCATACGGTACTCCTTGCGCTTCAGTCGTTCGCCCACAAGTTTGAAGGGTATCTCGATGCTTTTTCCTGGAGAAAGATCAATGCCGGTTGATTCGAGGCTGAGCGCTGCTCCATCCAGTGGCAGTAAGGACAAATCCCCACGGAGAGCCTCCTTGAATGGATTGGCGACCAAGACCTTTCCGGCAAGTATGCCGTTGTCAGGCAGAGTTGCTGGAGCGGAGATATTGAGGATGACAGCTTCCTTGAAAGTAGACGGAATCTCGAAAATGTAGATTGGCTTTTCCCCGAGGGTAAGGCGCAGCAGTCCGTTCTGGTCGGACTTCCAGGCCAGCGCATTTCCAAGAACGTCCATTCCCTTGTAGTCATGGTTTGGCGCACAGATGAAGTGGAGCGTTGGAGAACGGTCGGAGAACAGGGCGGCAGTGCGTGATCCGTCCTTGGATGTTATGATTACGCAGGCGTCGTCGAGTGATGCCAGTGGCATTTCCTCAGCTTTGGCGATGGGGTTGACTACGGTTGACAGGGCGGCCAGTCCCACACCAGTCAGATTGGGAATACCAGCGCTGTTGTTTTCAATAGCTCCAGCCAAGCTTGGACCATGGCATTGGCCATATTTCATCCAACCAGCCGCCAGCCCGAGCAGGACTTGCTGCTGCAGGCGTGCCGGTGCAAGATCCTCCTGGATGGTGGGGACGGAAGTATTTACCGACTGCAATCCCTTGTCGGAAGCGCTGCAATTGTAGCCGATGCGTCTAGCCTCGTCCCATGTCATGGGTCTGGTTCCAATTCTTGGAAGATTCAGAAAACAGCTTTCGGTGTTCCAAAGAGGTATCTCCTTGCCCGCAAACTCAACTGACATCCGCTTCAATTCCGCCGCCGCTTTTACTATGCGGTGCCCCTGGATGGGGAATGCCTGGTAATCATGGAAGCTAAGCACATCGAAGTACTTCCATGCTCCTTGACGCAAGAGTTCCTTGATATAAGGCATGCCGGATGGACAGGCATTGGGCGCCACGATGAGGGCATTTGGAGTCTTCTCCCTGAAAATAGGATGGCAGATTTTGAGGAATTTCAAATAGTCGTCTGTAGACACGTTGTTGGCGTCAGGTTCGCAGCATAGGTTCCAGGCGTAGACGCTGTCCTTGAATTTTTCAACGCTCTCCAGCACCATGTCCTTGGTCTTTTTCTCATCCATTACACGTTTGCTGTCATAGACCGGCCACAGGGTGATGTAGTAGGTAGGAAATGGAGGCGTACCGGCCTTCGAAGCAGGTGCATCCTTAGTTTCAGCCACGCCCACTGACACGAAAGGCATTCCGTAGTCCCAAGGCTCTGGGAAGCACCAGCGCATCAAGGGATTTCCAGGGGAGTAATTCTCCCTTGGAACCAATGGACGGGTAACTCCGATGCAATATGATTCAGGAAGTCGTTTAAGCAGCTTGCCGGTGGTATCCTTGAATCGGGCGTCCAGGAAATAGACGCCGTTAAGACTTGGGCGGATCTTGGTTTCCCACACGGCGTTGTCCTGACCATCCAGGGCGAGGTTCTTTGACTCATTCCAGACCTGTTTTCCGTCCAAGTCGGTCAGAGTAAGGTCCACGGTGCATGAATTTCCATCGACACAACCTTTTGGTATGCTGACGGTTACTGGAATGTCCTTGCCGTTCGGGAAATAGCCCCATGTCTCCTTTGGAACATTGACAGAGATCTTTGCCAGGCGCTCGGTCTTTTCCCTCAATTTCCGGAAGTTGGCCAACTGCTCCTGTTCGCTGGAAGCCGGCTTGCCGGAAAGATAGCGTTTTTCCACTTCGGCGTCTGTAAGCAATCCTTTGAATATAGCCATTTCGTCAAGGTCGAAACGGCCTTCCCCTGACGCAGGGGCGGTTCTTCTGGAACCTATGGAAAGAAACCCGGATCCTCCCTCCCATATTGTTTCCATGAACGGATTCTTTGTCTTTTCAGGAACGACATAGGGTCCATCGAATGGGGCTTCGGATGCCAGCTTGCCGTCGACAAAGATCTTGATTTTGCCGCCGCCGAAGCCGCAGACCACCTGGTGCCAGACGCCCTCGGAGACCGGAGCGGAGACGGTTTTGCCGCCTAGCGCCTCGCCTTCCGCAGGGGAACCGACATGGAAATCTATCTTCCCATAACCATAGAATGCCTTCAGTCCATCCCGGTAAGGATAGGAATCGCCTATGTTGAAGAGCAGGCATCCCGGATTTTTCGGAGTCATCTCATGGATCCTGATCCAAGCTTCAATGGTGAAGCTGTCAAGTCCTTTGCCGCAGAATCCGGAACGGAAGACGCAATGTGGAGTCAAACCGCTGATCAGCCCATTGGTCAAGGCGCTTTTCCATGGCCAGCGTCCCTCGGTCCATTCGGGTGGAGGGGCGTTCCGATCCTTTGGCCAATTATTGAGTCTCTCCATGCCATACGGGCTGTTATTCCGCATAATGTAGAGTGAACCTTGCGGGCCTCCGGACATCGCCATCTTCCCCGGCTCGCTGTTGGCCAGGTTCCGAGCTTCCTCACCGTAGCCTTCCTCGAAGACATAGTAACGCAGCAGATCCGGGTTCTTGACAGTCTCCGCCTTGCGCTGCTCCCACTGGGCTTTCTCATCGGCCCAGGCGGAAATACAAAGAACTGCGAACACGATCAGGAACGCCAATGCGCTCCTCCATTGTACTTTTAGATTCATCATCATTTCCCCTTTGCTGTTTCAAGTTGATAGCGTCCCCATTTGGAAGGATCGGATGAGTTATTGAAGAGTCCGTGCAATGCCATTGCCGCCTTTCTCGGGGCGATCTCGGCGTCTGTGTCGTCCACCATCACGTCGAAGGCGAACTGCGAACCGGCCTTCACGCGGAACGAGCAGCCCGGTTCAGGGAAAATCTTGCCCTCGATCCAGTATCCCGTCTCGGAAGCAGCCCCGACGAATTCGGCCCGGATGGTCGGCGTATTCTTAGGAAACCAGAAATCGCATGGAGCCGCAGTCTTTGAACTGTTGGGAATAACCAGCATCTGCTCTACTCCCGGTTCCATGACATTCTTGCGTTCACCAAGCCCGCGCCCGTCAAAGAACAGTTCGATGCAGTCGTATTGGAAGCACATTCCGCGCTTGTCCTTTGGAGCAGCCATGATGACATCATCGGCCACTTCAACGCGTATGAATACAGCTCCATCCGGCTGCCAGGCCATTTTCGTCGTGAACGACAGATCCTTGGCGCCGCGCCATTGAGGAGCCCACGGGACACCGACTATCGGTTTTCCGTAGACGACATTATCTTCCTCGATGCAGGTTTCAGGCTCCACTTTTTTCCACCAGGTACCATCTCCGAGTGAAGACTTTGCGTCAATCTCTGGAATTCTGTGGATGCCGCCTTCTGAAAGAAATGAATGGCTGAGTTTTCCAAGCTGGGAACTTCCGTCAAGCAGTTCGAACGTGATTTCATAATTGCGGCGTCCAAGCTTTTGTCCGTCAAGGCGGAAAGGAACAGTCATGCTTCCGCCTGCTTTCAATTCTATTTTTCCGTTTACTTCAAGGGTGGACCCTTTCGGGGCCGTTCCTTTCAACGTGGCGGAAAGAGCCTTGTCCAGGTGGTTGATCAAAGTAAGCTCGCCCTCCATGATTCCGCTTTCAGGCAGGGATTTAGGGGCTTTCCCCACCTTGAGGAACTGGAGCTGCGCAAAATCCTTTGGTACGTCGAATACATAGACGGGATCCCTGCCGAGCTTTATATTGAGGATGTTCCCTGTGGAGACAGTCCATTTCAGGGGATTGCCAAGCAAGTCCATGCCTTCGAAGGTGCCGGGCCGGTCCACTTTGAATGAAAGCGTAGGATTCTCGTCCGAGAAGACCGCGGCTATCCTGCGTCCGTCCTCCTGGGTTATTATTGCGCCGGCATCTGAGTTGGATGAAAGAAGTAGCTTTTCGACAGAACGGCTTGGGATCAGCACGGAGGCCAAGGCGGCTACCGCGGGCCCTACCTCGGTCGGTTGCCCGTCTGAAACGTTGAACGGCGGGGAGTAGTGGGAAGGTCCGTTTAGCATGAAATATTTCTTGCAGCCGGCGGCAAGATCGAGGAGAATGGCCTGAACCTGCCATGCAGCCGCGTCATGTTCAAGCAGGACCGGCATGTCCGCAGCCAGAACAGGAGGCTGTCCGGGAAGTTTTGTGATCTTTGCACCGAACCGGCGCATGAAAACGTCTTCAGTCATGGGGCGGCCATCGACGCGCGTCACGGTATGGAATGCGCTCTCGCTGTTCCAGATCGGAACCATTTCGCCGCGGTATTTCAGGAGTTGTTCGGCGGCCCTTTCAATCTCCTTCTCCTGGACATGGGTCCTGATTGGATCCTGAAGATAATGATGGAGTGACAGGACATCGAAATCCTTGGCGCCTCCCAACTTGAACACAGCCTCGTTCCAGTTCAGGAAGCCTGGGCATCCGCAGAGGCCGACCACGATGGATTTAGGATCCTCCTCCTTGATGGCCTTGTATCCTACCTTGAGGAATTCGACGTATTCTTCAGGCGTGATAAGGTTGCCGGCGTTGGGTTCGTTCTCAATCTCCCACGCCACCACCATATCCTTATAAAGGCGAACCATCTGCTTGCAGTAGTCAGCCCAGATGTTCATATCCTTGAGGAGGAACTTCTTTCCCGGAACGCGTTCGGCCCATGCCGGCATGCCCGTATGCAGGCAGAACATGACCTTGAGTCCGGATTTCCTTTCGAATTCCATCTCCTTCTCAAAAACCTTGGGATCCACTTCTCCGAATTTCTTATAGGCTTCGCTGCCTTTGATCCAGCGGTCGACTCCAATTCCAATGAAACGGTTTTCAAAAAATGATCCGCTTAGGTGATGGGTGGCCAGAGGTGAAGAAAACGGAACCTTTTCCGGCGGCGGTACCGGAACCGTGATCGCGATGCAGTATTCCTCCGCGAGTTTTTTTACGATCTTTCCATCGCCGTCGGTCAGCCACATGTCAAGGAAATAGATGCCGCAGAGGGCAGGAGCCAGTTCAATAGACGCAGTTGCTTCCTTGTCAGGCGAGGCCGTTAGTTCCCGCGTCTCATCTACGACGACCGTATTGCGAAGATCGCGAAGGAGGAAATGCGCGGTGAATTTACCGTTCAGTCCGGACGATGCCGGGATTGAGATTTTCGACGGGATCTTGACTCCGCGCTGGAAATAACCGCTTGTCTCCCTTGGGATGTCCATGGAAATCGAGTTCAATACCTTCTGGTAATCCAGAGTCTTGGCGAGTGACGCCTTCTGCTCCTCGGCAGGTGCCGAAGGATTTCCTGCTTCAAAGTGTGAACGCACCTCATCGGCGGAAAGCGCGCGGTCAAAAATGGCGAGTTCGTCAACATCGAATCGCCCGCCTCCGTTCCCTATTCCGCCGATATGCAGTCCTTTTATGTCCATCTCAAGAAGATTCAGAGCCCATTGCTCGGTCATCGGAATTGAGACATAAGGACCTGCAAATTCCTTCTCGGCCTTCTGGACGCCGTCAATGAATATCTTCAGCATCTTGCCGTCCCACATGCAAACCAGCTGATGCCAGATTCCGGGATTGAACGGGGTTGCCGAGACAATCCCCGGGCCCGTGGCTGTGCCCATTCGGAATTCAATCTGGCCGTCGGGGGACCAGTTAGCCTTATTGTATGTGATTTTAAATCCGCTGCCATAGCCGTCGCCGATATCGAAAAGCCTGCATGCCTCATTATGCGGGCGCACCCAGGCTTCCAATGAGAAAATTCCGTTTTTCGTGCCGTTGAACTGGGAACGGACCACGCAAATACGCGCAAGCCCGTTCCTCATGGCCCCTTTTCCCGGCCAGCGTCCTTCCGACCATTCCGGGAAAGTCTGGAAAAGAGGGGAATTCCATAGCCACCAGCGCTGCTCGCGGGATTCGCCATAAGGGGAGTTGGAGATGATTGTCATCAATCCCTTCTTGTCGCCTGCGATGTTCGCAGTCGTCAAACCTTTTCCCTCATCGAAAAGGTAAAGCCGGACAAGGGATGGATCCTGCTGCAATTTTTCGATATGTGACTTCCACCTGGAGAAAGACTCGCCACTAGGCTTGGTAGCCGCCGGCTCGGCGGCAGGCAAAGACATGCCGATGAAAAAATGAGAGACGACCGAGACCGCGAACAATATGACACTGCGACGCAAGGCTAACATGAAAAACTCCTGGGTTAATTTTTATAAATTAGGCGGCCAAAGAGCCGCAACTCTGAACATCGAAGATTCAACATCGAATGGGGTGGATTTTGATTTACGAGCGTAATAACGCTCCGTGGAGTGCGGTGATTCATCACCGCTTTGTTTCGCGAAATTTATTTCGCGGCATTTGGATGGGACGGAATAAATTCCGTCATTAAAGGCGGCAATAAATTGCCGCACTCCAAGTGCGAATTTCGCAATTCGCAGAAGATGAAGTTCGGAAATAGGATG
>JBAQUG010000180.1:0-25366 GCA_049297395.1 Victivallales bacterium
TCCATGCCGACGAGGCTTTCCCTGACGGTCTTATCCTTCTTGCATTCGATTATCCATTTCCCGATGGCGTTCACTGCGGTTGTAAAAATCTGGACATGCGAAGATTCTATCGGATAATTCCTGAAGAAGCTGCTCTTGAGAAGCCCTCCATTCAGATCCTGGAGCGAGCCCCCCAGTTCTTTTGTCTCAGCATCAAATTCCTCGAATTGCTTTTCACCAGCTATAGCTGAAAGCTTTTCGGCATATAGGCAAAGTCCATCCAAAACCTGTCTCCGAACCTTCAACGCCTGATTATCAAAGAATGGCTTCATCTCCTCCGGCTTGAACCCCTTGCTGTCGAATTCAGCGACAGTCTTCATCAGCTCGATTTCCTGATGCACCTTCTCAATCTCCGAATATGCCGCCATGTTATTTTCCGCCGTCACCGAGACCGCTGACGAAAACTCGGAAAGCGAGGATTGCGGGATAGGCTGGAGGATGGCGGAGCAGGAGGAGAGGAGAAGCGCCAGCAAAAGCATCAGGCATGAATTTAATATTATATTGCTTTTCATATTAATTCGTTCGTAGTTAATGCCGCAAGGCATGTTCTTCTGAGTAAGTACGTGCTTAAGCATGTACCTACTTCGTTTTCAAGAACAAGACACGCTGAAACTGTAGATTCACCCGATCTTCAGCGCTCTGTGCCTTTGTTCCTTCTCATCCTGTTTCTCGGGCAGGAATGCCCGAGTTACTTCTCAGCCTCAATCTTATCGAATCCAGTGAACGGTCTCAAGACTTCAGGAACTATGACCGATCCGTCTTCCTGCTGGAAGTTCTCGAGGATCGCAATCGCAACCCTGTCGGTAACGGCTGTCGCGCTGATGGTGTGGACAAATCCCTTTGAGCCGTCATCCTTCTTGTATTTGATGTTCAGACGTCGCGCCTGGAAATCTGTGAGATTGGTATTTGATGTGACTTCCCTGTAGCCGCCGAATCCCGGGAACCACGCTTCAGTGTCGTATTTCCTATATCCCGGCGCACCCATGTCTCCAAGACATACATCGACAACACGGTACGGTATTCCAAGCTTCTGGAGAAGATATTCCTCGTTGACAAGGCATTCCTGATGATACTTCTCTGATTCCTCGGGAAGACAGAAGATGATCTGCTCGACCTTGTGGAACTGATGGACACGAAAAATACCTTTTGTCGCCTTGCCATAACTTCCAGCTTCAGTTCTGAAACAAGGGCTGAATGCAGTATATCTAAGAGGAAGCGTCGCAGCATTCAATGTCTCGTCGGTATGAAACGCGACAAGAGTCTGTTCGGAAGTTCCGATGAGTGCAAGATCCTCCTTTTCGATCTTGAATGTCTGGTCGGCGAAGAACGGAAGATATCCGGTTCCGAAAAGAGTCCGTTCCTTGGCGCAGCATGGAGTAATGAATGAGGTGAAACCTTTCTTGATAAGTTCCATCTGCGTCCAGAAGAACATGGCGTTGCAGAGCTGGGCCCCCTTCCCTTTCCAATAGTAGAAACCGGATTTCGCGACTTTCACACCGCGCGGCGCATCGATCACGCCAAGCAGATCGCCGAGTTCCTGATGGTCCTTCGGCTTGAAGGAGAATTTGCGGACTTCGCCGACCTGCCTTATCTCCTTGTTCTCAGTGTCATCTTTTCCGGCAGGAGTTTCAGGCGAGATTATGTTCGGAAGCCATCCCATCTTGTCGTCGAGCTGCGCCTGCATCTCAACAAGCTTGGGTTCGAGAAGCGCAAGCTCCTCCTTTATCTTCTTTACCTGCTCCCTGGCCTCAGGCTTGTCCCTGCATTCCTTGCTGAGCCTGTTCCTGTCGGATCTAAGTGTTTCAGTCTTGACTGTCAACTCACGCATTTCCTTGTCAAGCGCGACAATCGCGTCGACATCTACCTCCGCACCGCGAACTTCGCAATTCTTCTTTATAAACTCCGGATTGTCCCTGAGCAATTTAATGTCTATCATAAGAACTCCTTGATTTTAAACACCTGTCTTCGCCAAGGCGCTACGCCAAGGCACGCATGTCTTTCTTGATTTCTGATCCCTTTTCAATTTCAAACAGCCGGATTCCGCGTTTCCTGTCCAATGGTTCAGAACTGCGGCAAGTGAATTTTCAAGCATCTTCAGGTGCAAATCCGAAACAACACTTGATTGGAAGTTCTGGAAAGCCCATTGAGCACCTTGAAAATCATACGCTTACAAGCTTGGATTTCATGGAAGCCATTCTGCGGGGTCTGACTTCTAACTTCTCGTTTATACGTCTTGCCTTCCTTCTGAAAAAAAGGATTTTCTCGGCAGTCGTCTTGTGCTTCAAGGATTCAAAATGTGCATCCCTGATTTCCCTTACCATTCCTACTGCGTCAAATTCTGTTTTTGTCTTCATAATTAGCCACCTCTCTTGGCGAAAATATCTGCAATGACTTATATCCAAGCCTGAGATTCACGGCGTTGAACTGCCTTATCTTATCATAGTGTACGATATGCTTGAAATTCCAACTTACAAGAACATCCACATCGGCAACCGTTGAAAGGGCTATGTGCATCATGTCATCCGAAAACTTCGGAGTCAGAATATGGTTTTCCAAATAGACCTCTGCAAGCTCCAATACCTCCGAGTTGATTTCCAGATATTCCGCCCCCATGTCTATTATCTCGGCATATTTGCCCTGGATATGTTCAGGCGCATCCTCAATTTCAGCGGCAACGACTTCAGACAGTATAGGCTGATAATTGCCCATTTTAAAGTCCTGAAGCAGACCGTTTGACCATAAGGAAAATTCGGAATCAAAACAACCTCCTATTACCGACGTGTCCAGGTAGATTCTCAACTTCTTCATGATTCACAGACTCCTTAAAACTCCTTGATTTCAACACCTTAATGGTTCAGAACTGCGGCAGGGGGAAGTTTCTCGTGAACGCCTTCACCTCTACGGCAATCTGCTTGAGTCCGGCCTCGTCGTTCTTGCAGTCCACTGCCCTTTCGATCCATGCGGCAATCTTCGTCATCTCCGCTTCCTTCATTCCGCGCGTGGTCACGGCCGGCGTTCCAACCCTGATACCGCTGGCCACGAAAGGCTTCTCAGGATCAAACGGGATCATGTTCTTGTTCACGGTGATCGCCGCCTTGTCGAGCGCGAGCGCGATTTCCTTGCCTGTGGACTTCTTCGGACGCAGATCCACGAGCATCAGGTGGTTGTCTGTACCGCCGGAGACGATCCTGAATCCGCGTTTCCCGAGTTCACTGGCAAGATGCGAAGCGTTCTTCACTATCTGCTTCTGGTATACCTTGAATTCCGGCTGGAGCGCCTCGTAGAAGCAGATGGCCTTGGCGGCGATCGTGTGCATCATGGGTCCGCCCTGGAGACCGGGGAAAAGTTTTGAATTGATGTCTTTTGCATACTGCTCCCTGCAGAGGATCAATCCTGATCTCGGTCCGCGGAGGGTCTTATGCGTTGTCGAAGTGACGACGTCGGCATAAGGAACCGGATTGGGATGGAGGCCTGCCGCGACGAGTCCTGCTACATGTGCCATGTCGACGAATACCTTCGCGCCGACCTTGTCGGCTATCTCGCGGAACCTCTTGAAATCAAGAGTCCTCGGATACGCGCTGGCACCGACGACGATGACCTTCGGGCTGTTGGCGATCGCGAGTTTCTCGATCTCGTCGTAATTGAGCATTTCAGTCTGCTTGTCAACACCGTATGGGACAATCTTGTAGAGCATTCCGCTGAAGTTCATCGGATGTCCGTGGGTGAGATGCCCTCCGTGCGCAAGATCCATAGCAAGGACGGTATCGCCCGGCTTGACAAGTGCGAAATACGCAGCCATGTTGGCCTGGCTGCCGGAGTGGGCCTGGACGTTCGCGGCTTCCGCCCCAAAGAGCTGGCATGCGCGCTTTATCGCAAGGCTTTCGACTTCATCTACGACTTCACAGCCGTTGTAGTAGCGTTTCCCCGGATATCCTTCGGCATATTTGTTCGTGAGGACGGTTCCCTGTGCGGCGCGAATTGCACAGCTAGCGAAATTCTCAGACGCGATAAGCTCGAGACCGCAGTCCTGTCGCTCGGATTCCCTGTCCAGCATCTGTGCGATTTCAGGATCGGCGTCGCGCACTGCCGCGATATCATCATAGGTTTTCCGTTCAACCTTCACAAGCCTTCTGATATGGCGCTCATCCTTGCTGAATGGAGTTGAAAGCCAAACCCTGACCAGTTTTTCGGCTGTTTCAAAGGGGACTATGTCGGCTGGAAGCACGAGGACGTTCGAGCAGTTGTGGTCGCGGCTTGATTTTGCAACTTTCTCATCGGTGACTACTGCGGCCCTGACATCATGGAAACGGTTTGCGACAATTCCCATTCCCACGCCGGAGCGGCATATGAGAATTCCACAGTCAGCCAGTCCTTTAACTATGGCAAAACCGAGCTCTGCGCCGAAATCGGAATAATCGTCGGACGGATCCGCCTTGAACGGCCCCTTGTCCAGCACCTTGTGCCCCATAGCGGAAAGCCTGGACATCAGTTCGTTCTTGAAGTCGAATCCGCCATGATCCCCGGCGATTGCGATCGTTAGCACCTTTTTGGCGGACCAGTCAGTTATCTTCCTCATTTTACATTCCTTATTTTTATAATTATAATTTTCCAGCCAATAGACAGGATTACAGGATTTTCATGATGTTTTTAAATTCATCTAAATCATGCCAATCATGTTATCCTGTCAAAACTGCTCTTATTCCTTTGCCTTCTTCTTCCCGATCACTTCCAGGAAAAGATTATCCAGCGCCTCCTTCATTTCAGTGAAGCAGTCGTCGTAAATCTTCTCCGACCCTCCGAAAGGGTCTGAAATGTTGCCTTTCTTTTGCGCAAATTCAAGCAGGTTCCTGGTTTTTTCAAGGGCTGCAGGCATTAGCGAACCTATATGACGACGGTGCGAATCGGTCATAGTGACAATCAGATCCGCATCATCTACCATATCATGCGTCAGCATCGAACTCCTGTGTCTTGAAAGGTCTATGCCATAATCCTTCATTACCGATACGGTCTGGGACGAAGCGGCATCGCCGCCACCGGCAAAAGTTCCGGCCGACGATACGGTCATATCCTTGCGTCCGGCCTTCTCGCAGAGGCTTCTGAAATACGCCTCGGCCATCGGGCTCCTGCATGTGTTCCCGGTACAGACGAATAATATGTGCATAGTTAAAATCCTCAGGTCGCCAGTCGTCGGTCGTCAGCTTTGAATCCAATCCTGCGCCAGCAAATTTATTTCTGTAGCTCGATGTTCAATTTCCCGATCTTGTAATGCATTATGCGCTGCGTCGTCTTCAGGGCGCGCGCCGCTGCGGCGACATTCCAGCGGTTGTTCTTCAACGAATCGACAATGAGTTCCTTTTCAAAGGAGGCGACCATTGTTTCAAAAGAGGCGCCTTCCTCCGAAACGATTGACGTTCCGCTTTCCTGTGCAGTCTGAAGCGACGGTGGAAGATCGTATGCGTTGACAACGTCGTTTGTAGTCACAAGTACCGCCCTTTCAATGCTGTTCTCAAGCTCCCTGACATTTCCCGGCCAGTGATAAGCCACCATCATGTTGATGGCCGGCGTCGAAATCCTGCGCACGTTCTTATTGTACATCTTGTTGTACTTGTCCAGAAAATGGTCGGCAAGAAGGATTATGTCCGACTTCCTCTCCTTGAGAGCCGGAAGAATGATAGGAAAGACATTCAGCCTGTAATAGAGATCCTCGCGGAACTTGTTTTCCTGTATCGCCTCCTCGAGATTCCGGCTGGTCGCGGCGATTATCCTGACATTCGATTCCACGAGTTCATGTCCACCGACCCTTTCAAAGACGCGCTCCTGGAGTACGCGCAGAAGCTTCACCTGGACGGGCTGGCTGATGTCTCCGATCTCGTCAAGAAAAAGTGTTCCGCCGTTTGCGATCTCAAAACGTCCCTTGCGCTGCTGCAACGCTCCGGTAAAAGATCCCTTCTCGTGGCCGAACAGCTCACTCTCAATGAGGTTTTCCGGAAGTGCCGCACAGTTTACAGCTATGAACGCACCGCTCTTTCTCGGACTCGCGTAATGGATCGCCCTGGCGACGAGCTCCTTGCCGGTCCCGGACTCACCGCGTATGAGGACCGTCGCCTGGCTGTCGGCAACCTGTGCGATCATCGCATATACCGCCTTCATGCTGCTGCAGTTGCCGATTATGTTGCTGGGATGGAACTGGACTCCAAGCTCATGGCGCAGTCTTTCGTTCTCATTGCGCAGCTGGTCTTTCTCCTCTATCTCATGCTTGAAGGTGGCAACCGCATCGGCAAGGATGTTTGAAAGTATCTTCAGCAGGCCGAACGCCTTCTGGAGCTTATCGTCGGATGCCGTCGGATGATCGATTCCAAGAGTGCCTATGACTTCGCCGCTGTGCTTGATAGGCACACAGATATAAGCGGTCTTTTCAGCGCGCTTGGCCTTTGTCTTGCCGAGGAAGGAAGGCTCCCTGGATATGTCCGGGATTATTACAGGCTTCCCGGTGGCGGCTACTTTTCCATTAACGCCCTCGCCCAGCTTGTACTGGCCGCGTTTCTTCTCGTCTTCAGTCAGACCGCTGGAGGCCTCTATGACAAGTATGTTTCCACGGCGCAGCGTGAAAGCTCCATGTTCAAACCCCATCTCGTGCTGGAGGATGTCCAGCACCTCCCTGAGCAGCGAGGAAACATTCCTCTGGTGCACGAGCGCATGGCTTATCTTGTCGAGGATATTGAGTTCGATGTTTTCATTCTGTGCATTCATTAAAAACCCCTAGTAAAGTAACATTTTTGTAGCACCGGCATAGATAATGTCAAAATTGTAAAGTAACACGGCAAGAAGAATTTTCATAATGGATAATAAATTTTCCGGACGGAAAATTTACAGGTCGTTCAGACCGGTCATAATCTCATTGACCAGCGGATCAAGCATGTTTCTTTCCTGGGTGGTAAATTCGGTATAGTAGAAGTCTATGGATTTTTTAAGGCGCTTTTTGCCTTCATCGGTATTCATGTCCACCTTGATCTTTTCGCGCTGTTCCGTGTTCAGTTTTGCAAAACCGTCCCTCACCCTGGCGGTCATTTCTTCAACTTTGGCCTTTTTCTCAGTATCATTCATGTTCTTGATTTTCTCACGCGCTTCGGTGAGGCGCTGGCGCATGATCTCAGTCATGAGGCGCTCGCGCGTTTCCGGCTTGAGCCTGTCCATCAGCTTGCGGAATTCCTGCCGGGTCTCCTCGTTGTCAGTATGGCTTCCCGGCTCGGTGGAGAGGATGAGGTTCTTGATCCTGCTGTATTCCTGCTCCTCGGGATCCGGCTTCATCACGCCATATATCACAAGTCCGGCCAGCAGGAGCGACACTCCCACGAGCAATGACATCCTGCGCATCTTCACTTTGGCCAAGCTGTTCATGAAATATCCTTTCTTTACATATAATATACTCTTTGGTGACGAAAGGTTACAAGAAATATATTAAAACCTCCTGACTCCGCTCCGCTTATAAATCCGTCATACGGATTTATATTTTAACTTCGTCAGTAGTTTTTCAGGAATTTTTATATATATTTTCCAGCAGATTTTAATCTGGCGGAAAATATATGTTCAAGGACATCATCATCAAAGGTGCGCGGCAGCACAATCTCAAGGGGATAAACGTCACCATCCCCAGGCACAAGCTCGTCGTAATAACAGGACTCAGCGGTTCCGGAAAATCGTCCCTCGCATTCGACACCCTCTACGCTGAAGGACAGCGCCGATATGTCGAGAGCCTCTCCTCATATGCCAGGCAGTTCCTCGACCAGATGCAGAAGCCCGACGTCGAGCACATCGAAGGGCTTTCCCCCGCAATCGCGATCGAACAGCGTACCGCCGGAAGCAATCCACGTTCGACCGTCGCGACAACCACTGAAATATATGACTATCTCCGGCTCCTCTACGCCCACATCGGCAAGCCTCACTGCCCGAAATGCGGAGTCGCGATCAAAGGACAGAGCGCCGAGGCCATCTGCGAGAAAATCATCTCGTTTCCGCCAAACAGGAAAATGATGATCCTCGCACCATATGTCTCCGGAAGAAAAGGCGAACAGAAGGACATGCTCGACAAGCTCAAGCGCGACGGATTCGTCAGGGCGCGCGTCGACGGCGAAATCTTCGAGCTCGACGGGAAACTTCCCAAGCTCGAGAAAAACATCCGCCACAGCATCAAGGCCGTAGTCGACCGTCTCGTCACCGGCAAAACCGAATCGTCCCGGCTGAACGACTCCATCGAACTCGCCCTCCGCTGCGGCGAAGGAATAATCACCGTCCTCCTGGAAAACCCTGATGATAAAAAAGGAAAATGGATTGAGGAGCAGATCAGCGAACAGCTCGCATGCGTCAAGTGCGGAATCAGCTTCGGACAGCTCGCGCCGCGCAATTTTTCATTCAACAGTCCCTACGGGGCATGCCCCACCTGCAACGGTCTCGGAACACAGCTCATCTTCGATCCGGAAATGGTGATACCAGATCCGAGCAGGACAATCAAGCAGGGGGCGATTCCTCCATGGCGCAGAGGACCTCGCCGCCTTATGATCTATTATAACCATCTTCTCAGATGCATTGCCCAACATTTCGACCTGGAGGACATGGTGACCATGCCGTTCAAGGATATTCCGCAGAATGTCAGGGATGTCCTTCTAAACGGCAGCGGAGACGACATAATAAAATTCGACTACTGGCGCTCGGGGAAAATGCATAAGCTCGAAAAGCCTTTTGAGGGAATCCTCAAGAATCTCCAGCGCCGCTACATTGAGACGGAAAGCGAGGATGTCAGGGAACGCCTCAAGAAATACATGGCACGCAGATGCTGTCCGGAATGCAAGGGCAACCGCCTGCGCCCTGAAAGCCTCGCGGTCAAAGTCGGTGGTATCGGAATCCACAAATACAATGAGCTGACTGTCGCAGACGCCGACATCTTCTTCGAGAAACTCAAGCTCAACGATGAAGAGAAGACCATCGCGCACGAGGTCATCCGCGAAATCCGCAGCCGCCTCAGCTTCCTGAAGGATGTCGGACTTTCATACCTGAACCTCAACCGTGAAAGCGGAACTCTCTCAGGCGGCGAAGCCCAGCGCATACGTCTCGCAACCCAGATCGGCAGCGGACTCACGGGAGTCCTCTATATTCTCGACGAACCCAGCATCGGACTGCATCAGAAGGACAATGTAAAGCTCCTCAACACTCTTGAAAAACTCCGCGACACCGGCAACACCGTCATCGTCGTCGAACATGATCTCGACACCATCCGCCGCGCCGATTATGTCCTCGACCTCGGACCTGGCGCCGGAAGGCACGGCGGGGAACTCGTCGCCGCAGGAACACCAAAGGAAGTAGAAAAAACAAAGACTTCAATCACTGGAAAATACCTTTCCGGCGAAAGGACAGTCCCCCTGCCCTCCAAAAGGATCAAGGGCGATGGCAAGTTCATGTCGATCGAAGGCGCCGAACACAACAACCTGAAAAAAATAAACGTCAAAATCCCGCTCGGTACGTTCTGCTGCGTCACCGGCGTATCCGGCTCCGGGAAGAGCAGTCTTATCGACGATACACTGCGTGTCGCGCTCGACCGCCACTTCAAGATCGGCACTGGCATCCCCGGCAAGCACAAGAAAATCAGCGGGCTTGAAAACATCCACAAGGTGATCGTGATCGACCAGAGCCCGATCGGACGCACGCCCCGTTCGAATCCTGCCACATACACCGACGCATTCGGGATCATCCGCGACCTCTACGCAAAACTTCCGGAATCAAAGATGCGCGGCTACAAGTCCGGCAGATTCAGTTTCAATGTCAAAGGCGGCCGCTGCGAGGAATGCCATGGCGACGGCATGAAGAAGATCGAAATGCAGTTCCTGCCCGAAGTCTATGTGACATGTTCCGCGTGCAGGGGCAGAAGATTCAACCGGGAGACACTCAGCGTCCTCTTCAAAGGAAGAAGCATCGCAGATGTCCTTGAGATGACCGTCAGCGACGCTGCGGAATTCTTCTCCGCGATTCCAAAACTCCACCGCAAACTGAAGACTCTTGATGAAGTCGGTCTAGGATACATCCATCTCGGACAGCCTGCAACAACCCTTTCAGGCGGAGAGGCCCAGCGCGTAAAGCTTTCTGCGGAACTCGCAAGGATTCCACGAGGGCACACGCTCTATATCCTTGATGAGCCCACCACCGGCCTCCATATCGCAGATGTTGAGAAGCTTCTCGAAGTATTGATGCGGCTCCGCGACCAGGGGAATACCGTTCTCGTCGTCGAACACAATCTTGAACTGATAAAGACGGCCGACTACATAATCGACCTCGGGCCGGAAGGCGGAGACAAAGGCGGACAGCTTGTCGCCGAAGGAACTCCCGAGCAGGTCGCAAAAAATCCGAAGTCGTTCACCGGCCAGTTCCTGGCGGAAATACTATGGATAAAGTAACTTGGGCATTTCTGCCAGGGATGTTTTTGAGTGAAGCACCGACTTGAACGAAATTATCCAACGGGCATTGCTGTATCTGAATGCTCCTTTACTGCAATGTAATGCTGGTTCAAGGACTGTCTCAGATATGTTTTTATTACAGCCTGCCGGCTGATGTTCATTTCACACGCGATGTCATCAAGTTCAAGCAGCATATCCACGGCGAAATCCACATTGACTCTTTGAACCGGATGTTTTACTTTTCCCCGATTGGTGAAAAAACGGGAAATACTTTTCCCCCTGTCCGCCATATCCGCAATCTCGTCAGCCGAGGGTTTATTTAATGTTTTTTTCATATGCTTTCTTCTCCTCTTTTGTTGATTTCCATAAAGTCACGAGATGATAATATTCATTTTCAGTGTCTTCTCTTACCTCAAAGATGACAGAATAGAGTTTCCCTCTCACCCATCCGATTGCCCTGAACTGTTCAGGAACATCAGATCTGCGGTCTTCGTAATATGGGTGAGCCCAAATCTCCTGTACCTCTTCAAACCCAATTCTCCGCTTCGGGTTGCTCCTCAGCCGTTCACTTTTATTTCTGTCAAATTTAAATCTCATAGGGAAGTATAACCGTTATACTATTTAATGTCAATCCGGGAATCTGACAAATATCAGAATAACTCATCAAAGGCGGACAGCTTGTCGCCGAAGGCACCCCCGAGCAGGTAGCGAAAAACCCGAAGTCGTCCACCGGACAGTTCCTGGCGGAAATACTGAAGAAATAGCAAACACAGAGAGGTGCTATTTTCCCTATAAACCATCCGGTCGGCATCATTAATTCTGCGGGACCACCATCCGGAAAGAGTTGCTTTCCATGGTTCGGGTTTTCCAATTCCATCAAAAAGGTTCCGCCTGCGGAATTCGCAGATAACTGCTTGAATTTCAAACTGCAAATGATAGCTTTACGGGCAGGTGGATAAAATGAATGTCACGGCACAGTTGAAAATTGAAAAAGCAATACATAGCCTCGCCCCTCAACAGCTTGAGGAGGCGGTCAATTTCCTGGATTTTCTTGCTTCGCGCAACATGACAAAATCCGGAAAAAATCCAACCCAAGAAAACTTCTTGGGAAATACAGGAATTCCCTGCACTCCTCTGAAGAATTTTCCAGAATGAAATCCGCAGAAAAGTTCTTAGAGGTTTAAATGCCCCAGATTAAATACGTTTTCGACGCATGCGCCATCATCGCATTTCTCCGCGAAGAAACAGGTGGCGACTTTGTGTGCGATATTCTTGACAGCCATCCGGGTAACTGCGATGTCCATGCCGTAAATTTATGAGAAGTGTTCTATGATGCCGTCAGGAAATCCGGGGAGGATGAAGCCGGCGTTGTTCTTTCTGACTTGGGAAATATAGGCCTCGTTGTATCGAGAGACCTGAATACTGAATTCATCACTGAGGTCGGGCTTATAAAGGCGAAAAACAAATTGTCGCTGGCAGATGCGTTCGCGGTGGCGCTGGCAAAACACTACAAGGCTGAACTTGTCACGTCCGACCACCACGAACTTGACGCCATCGCCAAGTCCGGAAAATGCCGTATCCGTTTCATAAGGTAATACCACGATATCAATGAAAACAGCAATTTCCATTCCCAACGATGTGTTCAAGACGGCTGATACGTTTGCCCGACACAAGAAGCTCTCCAAAAGCGCACTGTTTACTAAAGCCGTAACCGAGTTCTTGTCACTTCACCGTCAGAACAATGTGACAGAACAGCTCAACAAGGTCTACGGCAAACAGGAATCTGCGCTGGATCCTGTCATACAACAGCTACAAGCCTCGTCAGTATCCAAGGAGAAATGGTTCATTTCTTAACCTTCTTCTCCACAGCAGCCTTCTCGCCCATGGCTTTTTCCAGGTCGCCGTCAGTCAGCCATTTTTTTGCTTCGGGTTTTTCTTTGAGGTAGGCATCCCAGAATTCAGTCGTAGCCTGCTTGATGAGTTCCTGGAAGACCTTGTCGTTCGCGGCTCTTTCCACCATCTTCACTCCCCTGCCTGAAAAGATCATGTGGTCGCCATCCTTGAAGGTCACGAGAAATTGATCGCCCTTGTCAATGCTGTCAAAGGGAATCCTCCGGTCGGCGGCCTTGGTATCGCCTACAGGACTGTCATCAAGAGTGCCGGTCATGTGCATGCACGGAACCTTGTATTCTGAATACGAATTATTTTTCTTTTCCTTGTCTTTTGCCGGAGCGCTCATTGGGATGCAGGCCCTGATGCGCGGATCAGAGAGATTCAATTTCCCTCCAAGCGGTCCGACGAGTATTCTGCCGGAACTTGCCAGCGCTGTATATGCACCAAACGAATGTCCGGCCACTCCGATCCTGCCCATGTCGCACTTGTCCTTGAGCTCCGATTTCTCATCTTTGTTGAGCTTGTCGATCTGGTCGATTGCAAAGGCGACATCCTTCGGGCGGTTGAGGACGCTTTGAAAATCCATTGCCGCCTTCTTCATCTCCTGCATGGGATTCGCCTTGCCGCGCCAGACAGCATCATCGCTGCCCTTGTGCTGGATATGCACCGATACATAGCCATTCTTCGCCCAGTGCGTACCGATGTATTCGTAGCCATCGCAGGTGCCGCCAAGCCCATGCGAGAAGATTATTACTGGATATTTACCCGCCGTGGCGGGAAAATATATATTGACGGGCACATCGCGGTCCCTTGCATCGTCATGCCAGACAGTCTTGAGAGTCTTTATTTCATATAAATTCTGCGAATTTATATAATCCGGCATCGTGGACTCAGCCGGAAGGATACCGGCCGATAGAAGGATAAATATTACTGGAAGAAATATCTTCATTTATAAATTCCGTTTCGGAATTTATTTTCTGTCTCCCAGGAGGTTCAGGAGCATGAGGAAGAGGTTTATGAAATCGAGGTAGAGTGCAAGCGCGCCCATGATGGCGCCCTTGCGGCCTTCCTCGGAAGCCTCGTTGACCGTGGCTCCGAGCGCCTTGATCTTCTGAGTATCATAGGCTGTGAGTCCGACGAATATAAGGACGCCCACACAGGATATGATCAGGCTGAACATATTGTTGACCCAGAAGATATTGACTACGGTGGCGATAATGAGTCCGATAAGGGCCATGAAGCAGAAATTGCCGATGGATGTGAGATCACGCTTCGTGAAATAGCCATACAAGCTCATTGCGCCGAATGTTCCGGCGGTAATGAAGAATGTGGACGTGATGGAAGTGGCGGTATATGCCAGGAATACTACTGAAAGAGTCAGGCCATTCATTGCGGAGTATGCGACGAACATCGCGGTAGCGGTCGCAGCCGACATCTTGTTTATGAACGCCGAAAGAATGAAGACCAGGCCAAGTTCACCGATTATAATCCCCCAGAACATTGGCTTCGAAAGGAGAATAAGCTTCACCAGTTTCGGGTTGACCGCGATATACATCGCGACAAGCGCGGTGACGATCAGTGCAAACGTCATCCAGGCATAGACTTTTGCAATGAATGTGTTGACCTCCACGCTGCTGGTGCTCCTTGCAGACACGGCATCATAGGCTTCGGGGTTGTACATATATATTTCCTCCACAGTTGATTTTAAGTTGCCGGGAAATATAGTATCATCCGACAATCTTTCAACATCATTTTATCGCGAATACCGGAGGAATCACCATTAACTCTCACATATCAAATACCGTAGACAAATACGCATCCAGCCTGAAGAAACTCTCCCTGGACATACATTGCAATCCTGAACTCGGGATGAATGAGGTCAAAGCCTGCAGCTGGCAAGTGGATCTGCTGGAAAAAATGGGTTTTGACGTCCAGACACCATACGCCCAGCTCGAAACTGCGTATTTCGCAAAATCCGGAAAAGGCAAGCCGATATTCTGCATCCTCGCCGAATATGACGCCCTGCCTGAAATGGGGCATGCCTGCGGCCACAACCTCATATGCGCTGCCGCTATCGGTGCAGGCAAGGCCCTTGCCGACACCCTTCATAAGGAGAAAATCCCCGGAACAGTCATCGTCATGGGAACTCCGGCGGAAGAAGGCAAAGGCGGGAAAGTCTATCTTGTGAGAAGAAAAGCCTTCGCAAACATTGATGCCGCGATCATGGCGCATCCGTCATCACGCACGCGCATCTGGCGCGGGTTCCTTTCAATCATAAGGTTCGAGGTCTCCTTCAAAGGCAGATCTTCGCATGCCTCAACAGCTCCTGAAAAAGGGAGGAACGCACTTGATGCGGTAATGCTTTTCTTCCAGGGGATAAACGCCTGGCGCCAGCATCTTCCTGAAAGCAGCCGGATCCATGGAATTGTCAAATCAGGGGGAAACGCTCCGAACATTGTGCCAGACTTCGCCTCATGCAGCTTCTATATCAGGGCTGAAAACCAAGCGATCCTGGAGGAGATGGAAAAAAGGTTCAGGGATATTGCCCATGGCGCCGCACTCATGACTGGCACCACATGCGAAATCAAGGATGGAGAGGAAGGATACAAGTCCGGCAAGATCAACAAGCCGCTCAACGATGAGTATTTCAAGGTTGCCGGGGAACTCGGGATGGAACCCGGCGCTTCTGAAAAAAGCGGAAGGGCGTCAAGCGACTTCGGAGATGTCTCACAGGTCGTCCCCGGCACCCATGTGTATTTTGGAATCTCGCCGAAGGAGAACATCCCTCTCCATTCTGCGAAATTCGCAGATGCCGCCAGAAGCCAGCATGCGCTCGGGGCAATGCTCGACGCCTCAAAAGCACTCGCCCAGATAGGCTACCGCTTCTTCACGGACTTCGAGTTCAGGGAGGAAGTGAAGGAAGATTTCAAGAAGTAACTCGGGCATTCCTGCCCGAGGTCCGAACCGGAGTATCGGCGAATCGGAGAAACGGCGATGGGAAAAAGAAAAACGCGACTTGGAATTTGGAGCTGGATATTTGTTGGAGTTCACAGCTTCAGCGTGTCTTGAGAGTTTAATGGAGCGCTGGCGTCTCGCCGGCAATCTTGTCTTGTAACCTGGAACTCGCAACATGGAAGAGCGCGGGACGGCAAGCATGACATTTCCTGTGTCAATCTGAAATCCCCGGCCCATGAAATATCGTCTTTCGATCCCCAGGCTTACGGCTGACGACTAGCAACCGACGACCTCTTTTAGTCTATTCTTTTATTCGATTTAGAATTGAAAAATTTAACAATACCTTATAAATTGCGAGACTCTAAAAATCACACATGGAGAATTTTACTTATGACGGTCTCTGAAATTGTTGACAAGCGCGGAAACAACAGGGAGAACCTGCTGCAGATCCTGCATGACATCCAGGATTCGTCCGGCGATAATTCCATTCATCGGGAAACTATAGCCGAACTTGCAAAGACGATGGGTATCACTGCTTCCGACATTACAGGCACGCTTTCATTCTATACAATGTTCAGCATGGAACCCCGCGGCCGCCATATCATACGCCTCTGCGACAGCCCGCCCTGCTACATAATGGGGTCGGAAAATATACTTGACGCCCTTCAGAAGAAACTCGGAATCAAAATCGGCGAGACAACCACTGACAAGGCATTCACGCTTGAGACATCAAGCTGCCTCGGCACCTGCGGTGTTGCACCGGCAATGATGATTGACGATGACGTCTACGGCAACCTGACAGCCGACAAGGTCTCAAAAATAATCGACTCCATCTCCAGGGACGGCGTCAAGAAACCGGAGGGTAGATAAGATGTCAAAACCAAGAATATATGTACTTGTCCCGATTGACACCAATACTGTCACCGCCGGCGCACGCGAAGTCAAGAACGCGATTTCCGCGGAAATCGGCAGACGCGGGCTCAGCGATGAGATTTCGGTCGTGGAAACAGCTGCATTCGGCCCGACAAATGCCGGAGTGATTGTGGCGGTCCAGCCCGACAATATAGTCTATGCAAACATAACTGCTGCAAATGTCGCAGAGATCGTAGAAGAGCATTTTGTAAAAGGCCGCCAGTGCAAAAAATTCCTGTTTGCAGGCGAGAAACCTGTCATTCCTTCAGCCGGTGCAGCCGGTGAAACAGATGCAAGGCAGCTTCAGGGGCACGGAAGGATCGTCCTCGACAACTGCGGCGTGATAGATCCCGAAAACATCAAGGAATACATCTCCAGGGACGGTTATTTCGCCCTGGGCAAGGCCGTGACGGAAATGAAACCTGAAGATGTAATAAGCCTAATCAAGGATTCCGGACTCAGGGGGCGCGGCGGAGCAGGATTCCCGACCGGGCTCAAATGGAGTTTCTGCGCACCAGTGAAATCGAAGGAAAAGTATGTCATATGCAACGCCGATGAAGGCGAGCCCGGCACGTTCAAGGATCGGCTCATCATGGAAGGAGATCCCCACAAGGTCATTGAGGGCATGGCGCTCTGCGCATATGCAATAGGCGGCACAAGTGGATTCATCTACATCCGCGGCGAATACAAGCTCTCGATAGACCGGCTCCAGAAGGCTATCAACGATGCAAAGGACTACGGATTTCTCGGAAAGAAAATCTTTGGAAGCAAATTCAACTTCGACATTGAAATTAAAATAGGCGCAGGCGCCTACGTCTGCGGCGAAGAAACCGCACTGATAGAATCAATGGAGGGCAAGCGCGGACTTCCGCGTCTCAAGCCGCCGTTCCCGGCTGAATGCGGATTCCGCGGCAAACCGACAAATGTGAACAATGTTGAGACTCTTGCGAATGTCGCACCAATCGTCCGAAACGGCGCCGACTGGTTCAAGAAGTTCGGAACAGCCGGGACGCCCGGAACAAAAGTCTATACCGTTCTCGGCCATATCAACCGTCCAGGACTCATTGAAGTTCCGACAGGCGTCACGCTCCGTGAAGTCATCTACGGATACGGCGGAGGCATGAAAAGCGGAAAGTTCCATTTCGCACAGCTCGGTGGAACAGCCGGCGACATTCTCGGGCAGGAAATGCTCGACGTGCCCCTTGACTATGATTCCATGCAGAAGGTCGGGCACGCGCTCGGCTCAGGCGCAATCCTGATAGTCAATGAATCCGTTGACATAAAGGATTTCCTGTTCTACTGCATGAAATTCTTCCTCCATGAATCCTGCGGAAACTGCAATCCATGCAGGAACGGATTGAAAATCCTGAAGGATATCGCGACCCGGCTAAAGGAAAAGAAGGCGACAAGCGAGGACATTGATGGACTTGAAGAAATATCCATGGTTCTCAAGTCCTCCGCATTCTGCCCGCTCGGCCAGTCCCCATCAGGACCGATCATGTCGGCAATGCGCTATTTCAAGGATGAGATCAAAAAAGGCGTGGATCCCAAGGCGTCAAGACCGAAGATAAAACACAATCAGAGGGATTTGATCGCTCTTGCACCGGCGTGAGGGAAGAATGGATGGGTGGATGAATGGATGATGGGATGAATGGATGATGGGATGGATGGGGAAGAAAAATGGAGAAAATTATGACAAGCACTGAACAAGTTATTCAAGAATCAAAAAGGCTTATCGTTGAAACGCCCACGGGTGTAAGATACAGCGTGCTTCATAAAAGAATAAAAGAACTACATCCAGATATCCCCGCAAACACTATTCATGGAGCTCTTCATCGTTTTCGTCTGAATCTTCCTTCTGATATTTATCTTCCATCGAGAGGGCTTTATAGAAATATTAAATTCAAGGACATAAGCGAACAAACACCAGAGCCCGAGCAGTCCAATCAAAAACTATTCGTAAAAATTGACGAAGAGCATTTTTATTCTCAATTTGCAGATTGGATTGTAAACGAATTAGAGGAATGCACAAAAGCAATTCCTTTAGGGGGAAACAAATTCAAGGACAAGTGGGGTACTCCCGATATAATCGGTGTCAGGGAACCAAGAAAAAGCGACATAATCAAGCCTCCGACGGAAATCATCTCTGCTGAAATTAAGACGGATTCGCAAGGATTGATTGTTGCCTTTGGGCAGGCTTGCTCTTATAAGTTGTTCTCACATAGATCTTATATTGTAGTACCTGACGACTCATCCGAAGAAGACATAGCAAGATTGGACGCATTATCCCGTATATTTGGAATTGGTTTAATCCTTTTTGACAAAAAGGAAAAAGACGCTGATTTTGAAATTAGAGTTAGAGCCTCAAGACACGAACCCGACATGTTCTATGTCAACAAATATATGAAACTGATAGAAGATGACTTGTTCAACTAATTGTTAACCTTTCTAGAGTGCAGCTAAAATGGAATTTGAGCAAAGAAAAAACATAAACAGAGGATATAGAAAACTAATAGTCTGGACAGATGCTATTGACTACTATGTACAGACATGTAGAATATTCGCTAGATTTCCATATGAGTTGAAAAGGGTTGTTTCCCAGGCAATTGCGTCGAGCGACTCGATTCACAGAAATATTGCCGAGGGATATTGCAGACGTTCAATTAAGGAATATCTGAATTTTCTAAATATAGCCAAGGGTTCCATGGGAGAATCCATTTCCGGTCTACATGCATATTACGCGGCCGGACAACTGACAGTTGAAGAATTCAATGAAATCGATGGACTGGCATATAAACTTGAAAATGGCTTGTTGAGATTGATCGAATCATTGGAAAAGAAAAGCTATGAAGGAGATTGGAATGACAGTTTAATGATAAGGGAATGTAATTCGTCCTATACTGCATAGGAAATTCCCCATTCATCCATGTCCATCCAACCATCCATTCATCCAAATAAAAATATAAACAAGGAGTTATACAAATGATAAAACTGACAGTAAACAATGTTCCAGTGTCCGTCGAAGACGGGACAACTGTTCTAGACGCCGCCGCAAAGGTCGGAATCAAGATTCCAACACTGTGCCACCTCAAAGGAGTATCAAGCCCCGGCTCATGCCGTGTATGCCTTGTTGAGATAAAAGGAGCAAGGACACTCCAGCCGTCGTGCGTTACGAAAGTAACTGAAGGAATGGCTGTAAGTACGAACACCAAGCTTGCACGCGATGCGCGGAAGCTTTCAGTCGAACTCATGCTTGCAAACCATCCCTGGGACTGCAACGCATGCAAGAGAAACAATGAATGCGAACTCCAGTCCCTGGCGACAAGTATGGGGATTTCAGAAGTCCGTTTCCCGTATGAAAAAGAGCAGATCCCCCTCGACAAATCAACTCCTGCCCTTGTCCGCGACATGAACAAGTGCGTCCTCTGCCGCCGCTGCATCGGCGTCTGCCAGGAAACACAGGGCGTTGGCTCCCTCTCTCCCAGGCTCCGCGGCTTTGACACCGTCATCGGCGCAGGCTCAGGAGACAATCTCTGCGACGCGGTATGCGTCCAGTGCGGACAGTGTTCTGCCGTCTGCCCTGTCGGCGCTATCTACGAGAAGGATTCCATTGAAGATGTCTGGAAAGCTCTCGACAATCCTGACAAGTACGTGGTCGTACAGACCGCTCCTGCGATACGTGCAGCCCTTGGCGAATGCTTCGGACTGAAGCCCGGAACCCTCGTCACAGGCAAGATGGTCACCGCCCTCAGGCGTCTGGGATTCAAGAAAGTCTTCGACACAAACTTCACCGCCGACTTGACGATCATAGAGGAAGGAACCGAGCTCCTTACACGTCTGAAGACCGCACTTGTTGAAAAGGGCGAAGTTTCGCTTCCAATGTTCACCAGCTGTTCGCCGGGATGGATCAACTACATGGAGTATTTCTATCCTAATCTCCTGCCCAACCTCTCAACCTGCAAATCACCACAGCAGATGTTCGGAGCCCTTGCAAAGACGTATTTCGCACAGAAGGAAGGAATCGATCCCTCAAAGATAGTCGTGGTCTCGATCATGCCGTGCACGGCTAAGAAGTTCGAGTGCGACCGCGAGGAGATGAATTCCTCCGGATTCAAGGATGTCGACTATGTCCTCACTACCCGCGAACTCGGACACATGATCACCGAGGCCGGTATAGATTTCGTGAACCTCGCGGACGGCGAACAGGATGCTCCGATGGGAATGTCGACTGGCGCCGCCGATATCTTCGCGAACACCGGTGGTGTCATGGAAGCCGCACTCAGGACCGTCTACGAACTCGTAACCGGAAAACAGCTGCCTACGGAGAAGCTGCACATCAAACCGGTTCAGGGACTCAAGGGGCTCAAAGAAACCTCCGTCACCCTTGCGAGCTGCAAGCCCGAATGGAGCTTCCTGGAAGGCGTGACTGCGAAAGTCGCAGTGGCACATGGTCTTTCCAACGCAAAACAGGCGTGTGAGCTAGTGGCCGCAGGCAACAAGCACGGATGGCATTTCATCGAAGTCATGTGCTGCCCTGGCGGATGCATCGGCGGTGGCGGACAGCCCAGGCTTACAACCACTGATGTACGCAAGGCCAGGATGAAGGCTATCTACAAGGAAGATGAAGGACGTCCGATGCGCAAGTCGCACGACAATCCTGCAATAACCCAGATCTACAAGGAGTTCCTGCACGAGCCGCTCGGACACAAGTCCCACGAGCTCCTCCATACGCATTATCACTCAAAGGCAAAGTAAGGCGGGCTTTCCAGCCCGTCAGGAGGTAAGGGCGGGCTTTCCGGCCCGTAATTGTATTGTCTTGATTTTTAAATTCAAACAAAAGCTTAAAGAGAGGAAACGGGCTGGAAAGTCCGCCTTACCATGAAAAATTTATCAAAGCGCTGTGTTGATTTCATAGACGATGCGAAACTGGACAGCCTTGCCAGGAGCGTGAAGGAAGACAAGGCCAGGGTAAGGGAGATCATCGCGAAGAGCATGGAGAAGAAGCCTCTTTCGGTCGAAGAGACCGCTGTTCTCCTCTCCGCCGAATCCCCTGATCTTGTTGAGGAAATCTTCAATGCGGCACGTCAGCTTAAAAAGGATGTCTACGGCAACCGCATCGTAATCTTCGCCCCCCTCTACATAGGAAACTACTGCGTGAACGACTGCGTCTATTGCGCGTTCCGCAGGAGCCTGAGGACCACGGTGAGGAAAACTCTCAATCAGGATGAGCTCATAGGCCAGATTGAGGCTCTCGAGGACGCAGGACACAAGCGACTGATTCTTGTGTTCGGGGAACATCCCGACTACACCCCTGATTTCATTGCCGATACAGTCAGAGCCGTCTATTCGATAAGGAAAGGCCATGGCGAGATACGCAGGGTGAACATCAATGCCGCGCCAATGGATCACGAGGGATTCAAGAAGGTAAAGGACTCCGGCATAGGGACGTACCAGATATTCCAGGAGACCTATCATCATGGGACTTACGCAAAAGTCCATCCGGCGCAGACGCACAAGGGCGACTACCTCTGGCGCCTCGACGGACTCAGCCGCGCCTTTGAATCAGGCTGCGATGACATGGGAATCGGAGCACTTTTCGGTCTCTACGACTGGAAGTTCGAAGTGCTGGGCCTTGTCACGCATTCCCAGCATCTCCAGAAGACATACGGAGTCGGTCCGCACACGATAAGCTTCCCTAGAATCCGTCCGGCGCATGGAGTGGAGCTTGATGAAAAATATTTTGTAAGTGACTATAATTTCAAGCGCCTTGTCGCCATCCTCCGTCTTTCCGTGCCTTATACCGGGATGATCCTTACAGCACGTGAAACAGCTGGAATCCGGAAGGAAGTCATGGCGTTCGGAGTCTCCCAGATAGATGCCGGAACCCGGATTGAACTTGCTGGATATACAAAGAAAGGCGAACAGGAGCTCAACAAGGAGCAGTTCCAGATTGGCGATGTAAGGCCGATGGAGGAGATACTCCGCGATCTCATGGATAGCGGATACGTCCCCAGCTTCTGCACGTCATGCTACCGCTCCGGCCGGACCGGACAGGTCTTCATGGAATACGCAATCCCCGGATTCATAGAGAAGTTCTGCACGCCCAATGCGCTTCTGACGCTTGAGGAATACCTTGTTGACTACGCCGGCCCCGACACGAGAAAGACCGGTGAGAAGCTGATCGCCTCCGAGTTGAGCAAGATCAGCGAAGGCCCCCAGAAGAAGAAACTCGTAGAACGCCTCAACAACATCAAGAACGCCGGCGAACACGATTTGTATTTTTAAAAGCACATAATGACAGACAGTGGATTTAAAACTTGACATATCCTACAATTGCAATACTGTATATACAACTAATACAGGAATAAAAATGATGGAAAAGAATTTGATTGTCAGGATAGATGATTCACTGAAAAGCAAGGTTGAGTATCACGCCAGGGCAGAAGGCAAGAATTCAAGCATTGTCATCAGGGAACTCCTTGCCAACTACGTAAAAAGCCGCGACATTGGTTCATGCGTTGACATTTTATGGAACAGCATATCCATTGATTTGAAGAAACATGGGGCAACACCCGGTAAAATCTCAAAGGCTATCAGAGAGGTAAGGGCCGGCCATTGATAAGGGCAGTGGTGGACACCAATGTTTTCATATCATCATTCTTCGGCGGAAATCCACGTAAAATAATAGACCTATGGAAACAGGAAAGGCTCCAGCTATGCCTTTCCCAGGCAATCGTTGAGGAATACATAGAAGTCCTGCTCCGGCTTGGATTGCAAAACAAGTCGGAGATCAAGGAACTCCTTTCTCTCTTCGCAAAAAGTGGAAATACTCTCTTCACTTCTTCAACGGAACCTGTATCACTGGTCGTAGACGATCCTGACGACAATAAATTCATCGAATGTGCAATCTCCCTGAAAGCCGAATATATCATTTCAGGGGACAAACATCTTTTGAACATAAGGAAATATCTTAACATAAAAATCCTCTCTCCATTGGACTTTCTCAATGGAATCAATAATTTATAAAATTGTCGGGCTAAACCCCAACATACTTTAAAGGATTTTCACCATGAAACCCGGACAGCAGACAAAATGTCCGCACTGTGGAAAAGAATGTTTTCTCGTCAAGAAGACCCTCATGGACGGTTGGGCCAAGCTTGGCGACATACTCGCATGTTCATGCTGTTCTGCGAAGATCGCAGACCTCGATGAAGAGAAGGCTGCAAAGGCAGCCGACGGCAGCAAGAATTTTTCAGCACTGGAAAATCTACTTGCTGAAAAGAAAAAAGAGGGGCCGAAGATAGAAGCCACCGATGACGAAAAGCATTTCTGCCGCGACTGCATGCACTTCGTGTCACATCCGTTCCTTAATCGCTGCGGACTCCACAAAAAAAATGTCGGCCCCATGGACGACTGTGCGGATTTTTCACGGAAAACAAAGTAGATGGCAGCACTCGGACGCTGTCAGGACGCCCTACCCCCCGTCTTCTTCCTGTATCCACGCGGTGAAACACCCTGGCTTCTCCGAAAGATCCGAGTAAGATATCCGGGATCAGAGTAGCCACAGGCCCAGGCGATTTCCTTTATGCTGAGCATGCTGGATTCAAGAAGCCCTTTTGCCATCTCAGTGCGCTGGTGGTTTATGTATTCGGTCAGCTTCATGCCGGTCTCCAGATGGAATACGTGGGAAAGATAGTCAGGCGAACATTTCATAAGGGACGCGATCTTCTTCACATTCAAGGAAGGATCGGATATCAGGCCGGCAACAACAGTCCTGCAGTGTGCGGATTTGCCAGAATCCTCATTCCCTCCGCTGTTTACTGCCATGTGCAGGATCATGCGGACAACTGATTCGAGAATAGAGTCGGAAAGTTCCTCTGAAGCATAACCTTCTTCCACGATGTCGCACAAATCCTCCATGTATCTTATAATTCTGCCGGTGTTTATGGCCGTCTCATACGTAATCCCCTTGAATGTGCGAGGCGCGCCCTTTGCGGAATTCGCAACATGCATGACTGTCCGTCCCCCCCGCGCCATCACCACAAGATTATAGAACGGGAAGCTGTTGAAGGGGCTGGCTTTCTCGGAGTGTCCCACCTTCGGGGGGACAATGCACACTTCGCCGGGCATGAGCCTGAAGCCGTCCCTTGGAAAGGTAAAATCAGTGAAGCCGGATATCTGGATGAACATTTCCGGCTCGAGATGGAAATGCATGCCCTTGGAAATCCTGTCACCCTCCTCGCGCTTCGGGATCTTCAGGACTTCCCTCCCGCTTTTAATCATCACCAGCATCTTCTCCAGGAACTCAATGCCGGTTTCCGGCATCCTGACGGAACTGTCTGTAAATTCAAAGGCTCCCATAACCTAAGTTTTGTCCTTGTTTTTCAAGTTTAGTCCAAATTTAATAATTTGAATTTACTTCATCGGGAATGTAAATCAATAGCGCGCCATGAAACATCATGACGCTGGAAAAGAAGTATTTTTAAACACAAATAGGCAGAAGGACACGAAAATGAGCGCAAAGATCAGGGTAACGGTATGGAATGAGTTCAGGCATGAGAAAAAGAATGATGCAGTCAAAAAGATTTATCCCAATGGAATGCACACCGTAATCGCCGAAGGCCTTAAAAAAGGCGGGTTCGATGTGAAGACGGCAACCCTCGACGAACCTGAACACGGCATCACCGACGAAGTATTGAACTCAACCGATGTCATGACCTGGTGGGGGCACGTCGCCCACGGCGATGTCAGGGACGATATCGTGAAAAAAGTCCAGAAGCGCGTGCTTGAAGGCATGGGGCTGATCGTCCTCCACTCAGGGCATTTCTCAAAGATCTTCAAGACCCTCATGGGAACCAACTGCTCGCTCAAATGGCGCGAAGCCGCTGAGAAGGAACGTCTCTGGAACATAGCCCCAAACCATCCTATCACAGAAGGAATCGGAGACTACTTCGAACTGCCCAACACTGAAATGTACGGTGAACGCTTCGATATCCCGACACCCGACGATGTCATATTCATCTCATGGTTTGAAGGCGGTGAAGTCTTCAGGAGCGGAGTGACATTCAGCCGAGGAAATGGCAAGGTCTTCTACTTCCGTCCCGGACACGAGACATATCCTATCT
>JBAQUG010000181.1:0-2842 GCA_049297395.1 Victivallales bacterium
ATACAGGTGTTTGGATTCGAGGCGCAAGCCCCGCGCGTATGGGACATACGTAAGGGGTGAAGCAACGAAGAAGACAAATACCTGTATTTTCCGCCCCGAAGGGCTGGCGTTCTTTTGGCCGCTTATCACGCTGTTTGCTCGTTACGTATCTACAGATATGCTCCTTGCAAACATCATGATAATCAATCCAAAATATTCGCCAGCAAATGTCAAAGTTATTTATTTACGGCTCCTTATTGTGTTCCCAATTTGCTTTTTCAACTATTCCGAATAGAGTTACAGCCTGTTTTTCAAATCATGGAAGGAATTCGAATGGCTATCAGGGAAGAATATGAAAGAAGCGGCGGCTGGCTTTTCAGATGGAGGAGTTTTCTTCCGCTGCTCATTATTCCAGTAGTGTTTTTTGCGCTCATGGATTCGCAGGACATTGAAAAGCATTTCGGAAGGAATACCGAGAGGGCCTTTGAGATATTCGCGGTCTGCGTTTCCTTTTTCGGTCTTCTCATCCGGGTGATCATCATTGGAAGCACCCCGAAAGGCACGTCAGGCAGGAACACAAAGCACCAGAAGGCCGAAGTGCTCAACACGAACGGGATGTACTCGATCGTCAGGCATCCCCTCTATGTCGGCAATTTCTTCATTTTCCTCGGAGTGATACTCTTCGTAAAAGTCTGGTGGTTCGTGTTCATAGGAATCCTCCTCTACTGGCTCTACTATGAAAGGATCATTTTTGCCGAAGAAGCGTTTCTCAGGGAGAAATTCGGCGACGCCTTCATGAAGTGGGCGGAAGGGACCCCCATAATAATCCCCGATTTCCGCAGGTGGGAATCACCCACACTGACCTTTTCTCCAAGGAATGTCCTTAAGCGCGAATTCTCAGGTTTCTTCGGGATCATTGCCTCTGTCACGGCGATCAGGGTGCTGGAGAACATGGTGATCGACCACAAAATCTACCTCAGCAGGCCATGGATAATCTTTTTCCTCGCCGGACTCGCCATATACCTGATCTTCTATGTCATCAAGAAGTTCACAAGGATCCTGAAGGTCGAAGGAAGGTAGATATTCGCTGGAGCATGTATTTCGGCTAACCTTTAGTGTCTTTATTTCACTCTTCCATGCTTTAAGCCTATACAAAATCCAAAACTCGAAGCACGGAAACCGAAACAATCTCGAAAAAAAGAAAATCTTAATTCTCAAAATAATGTTTGGGAAATTCAATTAATTTCCATTTTGTTTCGAATTCCGATATTCGAATTTCGAGTTTGGGTTGCTGGCAAAGCCCACCTTACATCACTTGTCTGAAAGACTGACCGTAAACGGCAATGCTGGAAGGCCATCCTTGTTATAGAGATTCGCATCAGGCTTCAAACCCCAGCCATAACGTACAGCCGTCACCACGCCGGGAATTTTCAGTATGACTGAGTTCTTCTCTATTTCAGCTTCAGCGGGCTTGTAGGCTCCGCTGGGATCCCCGACTTCAAATCCTACGACCTTGCCGGCGTCACCGTCTTTCCCGGCAAACAATCCGCCGTCGGCATACTTGAACTTGAGCTTCAGGTTGTTTTCGCCTACGGAGACGGAATCAAACGCGGGACCGGAACCGACGAGCTTCTGCCCATAGAATTTACCTGCGGCGCACAATGCAAGCCTGCGCCCCGCCTCCTTAAGGCTTTCCGGGGCAATATCACCGGATGAATCGGGAATAATATCGCAGGACATGGCAAGCGCGGTCGCATTCATCTTGTCCTGTACGGCTGACTGCGACAATCTCAGGAGGGAGCATTCTTCCACAGAAATCCCCTTGCCTTCCTTTACGCCCTCCATCTGCATTATCACAAACGGCAGCTCGCCTTTCCGCTGAACCTGCGCCTTGTTCCATACCCCCCGCCAGTTCCTCACGAGGGCGGAAAGGATGTGGAAATAGGATGCTCCCCTGTTCCATGATGCATCTGACTCGCCCTGCCAGAAGACAAATCCTTTTATCGCATACGGGACAAGCGGGCTTATCATTCCGTTGAACAATCCGGCCGGCCTGGCAGCCGATGTCCTCGGATCGGCTATTACCCCCGTCACAATCTGTATCATCCTGGGCCATGCCTTCTGATCTTCAAGGACAGGCGATCCCTTGGATTCCCTCTGCATGGAGTTTTCAACCCATTCCTGTATCTTCTCCTGCCACTGTTCGGAGTCGGCGCTGTCCTTTATTATTTTCCTGCCCTCGGCGCTGTCCGCCCACATCTGGAAACGCTTGACCGCGCCGGAATATCTGAGGTTTTCGTCCGAATTCATATTGATATCCTGCAGCCCCTTGTAGGTACCGCTTATCTTCATCTCGTAATTCTGAATCACCTCCTGGAAATCATCAGGTATTTGAACTTCCTTGACCCCCCGCAGGAAATCCCTTGCGGCCCATGCATGGGAAAGGGAATCGGGAACAGAGCACAGTATTATCCCGACAGGCCCGTTCGTCCTGTTCCTGAGCTCATCCGCGAAATAATACGCCACGGCAGGAATGTCATTTGAACCAGCTTCGCATCTCTTCCAGCTGCCCGGAAGGTTGCTGCATGGGAATTTAGTGAACTGCCTCGGAGCCCGGAAATATCTTATCTGCGGCTTCTGTGAACTGTCGGAATCTGAAAAGTTCGTGTCAAGGCTTCTTCCTATTGTCGATTCGCCTGCAAATATCCACACATCACCGCAGATTATATCCTTTACAGTCACGTTGCCGGAATCGCCCTGAATTTCCAATTGGAACGGGCCTGCATCCTTGATTGGGGCGAAAGTCACCTTCCATCTGCCATCCTTGTCGGCTGTCGCGTTAAGTTCCTGGCCCGCCATGGAA
>JBAQUG010000182.1:0-2002 GCA_049297395.1 Victivallales bacterium
ACGAGTCGGCTCCGGCAAAGATCAGGATCTCTCTCAAGGATTTCATTTCCTTGTCAACTGAATTGAAATTCATTACGCTGTCTCCATCAAACGGCAAGCTTGAGGAATGTGAGATCAAGGAAATGCAGGTCAAGATGCAGTCACCCGAGACTGCGCCTTCCTTTACAGTGGAACTGCCGCCGTGCAGCGTTTCAGTCGCTCTTGTCAATGGAATGAAGACTCCTGAAGAGTCAACACTCTTTGAATCAGGGATGCGCTTTGTGAAGGAATGGACGGCCAGCGATATCTACACTCCTGCGAAAGGGACGGCGGACCATGGACTTGCCGCTGAGATTTCTGCGAAGATTCTTGCCGACCGCCACAATGTCACAGGAGAAGATGGTGGTTTGATAAATCTCCTGAAGACGAAGGAGATAACCGGAGAGGCCGCGAATACGCCCGAGGGCGCGCAGGCTGTGGCGTCATGCAGTGTCTTCAGCCCGGTCGTCCGCGAAATACGCATCAGCGCCGGATTCGACTACTGGGGAATTGTCAAGTTGAACAGCTCGGAGATAATCTCGGGGAAGGAGAATAACGGATCTCCAAAGCCTGACACCCACCGCGGCAAAGGCAATCTCAACGCAGGCTGGAATCAGATTGATGTGAGAGTTGCCAGCGGCTCGAAGGGCATGGGGTTCTGGCTCGGAATCGAAAATACAGGTGACTTGATCATGTCGTCGAAAACCGGAAAGATGCCATTCCCGGTACGGTGGATGCTGTCGGCATCGCAGTCGGCCTATACCAACCAGAGTAAGGCTGCGGTGGCGGATCCCAACAACAAGGTCTGCGAGGTCTCACCAGTTCCAAGCGTCCTGCGGGTTCCTTTCATCAGTTGGAAACTGGACGGGATTGACGCCTCCAGTTTTGACGGCCATAAAGTATCCATCTCGATTACTCCTGCATATTGCAAGGATGGGGGCGACCCCGGCAGTGTTTTCATCAGGCCGGTCCTCGGGAAATGGGATGAGGTCAACCTCTGCCATGACAATGCGCCGAAACTGGGTAAAAGAATAGGCGCCACGGCCAAGCTGAATGACGCGAAATGGGTTTTCTCCGGACCGGAAATTGACTTGCTGGTAAAGTCATGGGTGGAGAAACCATCGGAGAATTTCGGCATCGCCGTCGAGATAAATTCCTCCATTTATGCGGGCTTCCACAGCGACAACAATCCGGACAATGGGCCGAAGATAGTTTTTGAACCAGTTGAATAAAACCAGGAGAGGCCACATGACAAGACAAAATAAGATGCAAAGTCCCGCCTTCCATGCAGGAATGCCAGGGGACGGCGCCTGTTGCGGAGAGCGGGACAAAATATCCCTTGAAAAGACTTGGGAGTCGCAGCCGGTTGAAAATACCGAATCAATTCCCGACAAGCAGAAATGGGTGGAAGTATTCATTCCTGGAAAGTTAAATGCTTTAAAGGATGTCCGGATCGGTGCTGATGGAAAGAATGGTGATGTCTTTCCGTCGAGTACAGTATGCATCAGGACCGAAATTGACGTTCCAGAATCATGGAGCGGCAGGAGCGTCGTCCTGAACGCGCCGAATATCTGTTTCGATGCCGTGTTCTACGTCAATGGCAGGAAGGCAGGGGAAATTAAGAATCTTGATAATTGCCTGCTTATTCCCGACGGACTGCTCTCGCCCGGAAAAAATACAATTATGGCATTTGTAACGAAGGAAAACGGGGGGATCCTGAAAAATCATCCTGCGGACAAAGTCAGGACTCTCGCCCAGGGCATGTGGATTGAAAAGGCAAAGATACCGCTGGCCATCGAAGCGCCGTTTGAACTTGAAGTGCTCATGGACGATATCTACATGGATGCTGTATTTTTTGTTCCGTCTTTCAGGAAGAAGAGCATTGCAGTCAAGCTGGAGACAAGCAGGAAATTGAGAGAGACGGATCTTATAAACATTGATTTTATTCCGCTTGATGGAAATGGGAAAATAAAAAACATCAGGA
>JBAQUG010000183.1:0-16900 GCA_049297395.1 Victivallales bacterium
AGGAAGAGCAGAGGGGTCTCCTTCGGAGATCTAAATCCCCTCTGCTCGAAAACAGAAGAAAAGAAAAGATAAAGAAAAAACACCTTATCTTTTATAAAAGTTGTTCTTGACATGGGGTCCACCGCACTCTGCGCAAGTAAATCAGAGGTCAGGATCTATTACTAGTTCTGGAGTTCTAAAGTTAGCAAGTGTTCAGGAATCGGAATTTAAGCTACAAACCTTGCTGTGAATTTGATTCTCCTCCGGAGAAACAAACTTGCAGCAAATATTAGTTAGTCAGTGTCTCTTGTCTTGTCAGTGCGAGTCTGTGGCCAAAATCGCTGCGTCGCTGCGCGATAAAATCTTTCTTTTATATACATCAACGAGGGCAATATGAAACAGATACTTCAACATTTAAAAACCGGACAAATGGAACTGGCCGATGTGCCCTGCCCGCAGGTGGGATCGGGACAGGTTTTAATTCAAACACGGGCATCCCTTATTTCGGCAGGCACGGAACGGATGCTGGTGGAGTTTTCCAAGGCGAACCTCCTACAAAAAGCGCGTCAGCAGCCGGATAAGGTCAAGCAGGTGCTGGACAAGATCAGGACAGATGGCCTTCTGCCGACCCTGGAGGCAGTTTTCCGGAAACTCGACGAACCCCTCCCCCTGGGCTACTGCAATGCTGGCGTGGTGCTTGAGGTGGGGTCTGGCGTCAGCGATCTGCAGCCGGGAGACCGAGTGATCAGCAATGGCAATCACGCGGAGGTAGTCTGCGTACCTAGAAATCTTGTGGCTAAGATTCCAGATGGCGTGGGCGATGAGGCTGCCGCCTTCACTGTGCTTGGTGCAATTGCCATGCAGGGTATCCGGCTTGTGCAGCCGACGCTCGGTGAGAAGGTAATGGTCTTTGGAATGGGGCTGATCGGACTCGTTACCGTACAGCTGCTACGGGCCAACGGCTGCGAGGTGATTGGAGTTGATTTCAATACTCGACGGCTGGAACTCGCGGAGGGCTTTGGCGTGAAGACAGTTGATCTTTCCCAAGGAGGGGATCCGGTAGCAGCCAGCCGTGGATGGACAAGGGAGAACGGAGTGGACGCCGTGATTGTAACTGCTTCATCCAAGACCGACGAGATCATGCATCAGGCGGCTGAAAGTTGCCGGAAACGGGGGCGGATCGTATTGGTGGGAGTGGTCGGTTTGAACCTAAGAAGGGACGATTTCTTCAAGAAAGAACTGACATTCCAGGTATCGGCCAGCTATGGGCCGGGCCGTTACGATGAGAATTATGAGCAGAAAGGACAGGATTATCCGCTGGGACTTGTACGCTGGACCGAAGGACGCAACTTTGAAGCGGTATTGGGCGCAATGGCGTCAGGCAGCCTGAAGGTGGATTCCCTGATCACCCATCGATATCAGCTGGGAGATGCGCTGCAGGCATACGATAAAATCCAAAATGACTCCTCCGCGCTCGGTGTCATAATGCAATATCCCAAAATGGCGGACCGCTCTGGAAAAATCGCCATTCCCCAGACAAAAAGCGTGGCCAGCAGCAAAGTTGTGGCTGGGGTCATTGGCGCAGGCAACTTTTCGGTAGGCGTGATATTGCCCTGTTTAAAGAAAACCAATGCCCGGCTGAAATATGTCTGCGGCAAAAGCAACGCGCATGCGGTGAAGCATGCCGCCACCAAGTTCGGCATAGAAAACGCACTGACTGACTACCGACAGATTTTAGATGACAAAGAGGTCAACACGGTCTTTATCGCCACCGGACATCATACCCACGCCCAACTTGTGACCGAGGCGCTTGCGGCTGGAAAGCATGTGTTTGTGGAAAAGCCTCTCTGCATTTACAAAGAGGAACTGTCCGATATTGCCGAAGCGCTACAGGCGCATCCTGATCGGCAGCTTATGGTGGGTTTCAACCGCCGTTTCAGTCCGCATACTCAGAAGATCAAACAGCTGCTGAACGGCCGTGGCGGGCCGCTGGCAATGAATATGACAGTCAACGCGGGTGAAATACCGGCTGATGTCTGGTTGCATGATCCCAAACGCGGTGGCGGGCGTATCATCGGAGAAGGATGTCATTTCATTGATCTGCTGAGTTATATTGCAGGCAGTCCGGTCAAAACAGTATCAGCCATGATGGTCGGGGATGGTCCTGCTGTCCGGGAAGACAAGATGGCGATTGTCCTGGGCTTTGCCGATGGCTCGGTCGGTACGCTAAACTATTTTTCCAATGGCTCAAAAAGCTATCCCAAGGAAACGCTGGAAGTGTTCAGCGACGGCAGGGTGTTGAAACTTGTAAATTTCCGAAGGACAACTGGCTTTGGTTTCAAGAATTTCAAAAAGTTCACGACTTGGCGCCAGGACAAGGGGCACCAGACGGAAATCACGCAGTTTGTCGAGCGTGTAAAACAAGGTGGGGCGATGCTGATTCCGTTTGATGGACTTGTCAATGTGACGCTTGCGAGTTTCGCCGCAATGACCGCAGCATCGGAGAAAAGAGTGATTGCTCTATAAATGTAACGCGGAGATTCCTGTCTGCGAGTGTTAAAATTAAGAAAAGGTCAGACAGGAATGTCCGACCTGCATTCTACATTCTGGAAAGTCACACTTATGAACATTCCACGTCTCTACAACACTGTTCGGCACCTGAAGCCATGCCAGATTCTTGGGCAGATACAACACCGGATTCGGTCCGTTATGGAGAATCCCACGCAGTTTTCGGCCAGGCAGACTCCGGATTTTCCGGGCTGCCGATGGAGCCAGGAGAAGGATTTTTTACCTCCTGGTATTCAGGCCAATGAGCGCGCGGTGATTCTAGCCGGACGAATGACGTTTATCAATCGTACTGAGAAGATCGGTTGGCCGCCCGAATGGAACCGGTCTAATCTCCCAAAACTCTGGCAGTACAATCTGCATTATTTCGACTGGTTATGGACGCTGGATTATGAAGAAGCCAAGACCGTTGCCCTAGACTGGATCGTCAAGCACCGGCTGGAAAAAGGACAGGTGGGCTGGGAGTCTTATCCGATTTCATTGAGGCTTATGAATTGGTGCGGAGTGTTTATGGGACGTCACCGCACTGAAATCGAAAAGGACCAGGTGTTCCTGTGCCAGTTGTGGCAAAGCGTTTACCTACAGTGTCAATGGCTCACCGGTCATCTGGAAACACGCCTGCTGGGCAATCATTATTTCGAAAACGCCGCTGCTCTGGCATTTGCGGGCACTTGTTTTAAGGGTGAACCGGCACAGCACTGGCTGGACAGGGGCCTGTCAATCCTGCAGAAACAGATTCCCGTGCAAATCCTGCCTGACGGCATGCATTTCGAGCTGTCACCCATGTACCACAGCCGGATTTTATATTTGCTGGCTATTCTCCATGCGACAGAACATCCTGCGCTTCAGACGCTGGCAGCTGATCCGATGGATCGCATGGCACTTGCGCTGAAACATGTCTGCCATCCAGACGGCCGAATTGCCTTATTCAATGACAGTGCCTTGGGGATTTATAACGAGCCAGGCCAGTTGCTGGGCTATTGCGGCCGTCTTTTGGAACGGGATTATTCCCGTCAGGACTACGGCTGCTTTGCCCTGCCTGATGCCGGATATTATGGATGGCGCGACGACTCCGGAAACTACCTGGTTTGCGATGAGGGAAAGATCGGCCCGGATTATATTCCCGGCCATGCCCATGCCGACATGCTCAGTTTTGAAATGTCGCTCGCAGGTCACCGAGTAATAGTTGATACCGGAGTGCACGACTATGAGGTCTCAGAGGCCCGCCGCTATTTCCGGTCCACGTCCGCACACAATACTGTCGAGATCAATGGACAGGACCAGTGCGAGATGTGGGGTGCGTTCCGGGTGGGACGGCGTGGTTATCCAACAGACGTCCGCTGGCAGCCATCCGCTGAAGGGTTCCGACTGGAGGCGGCGCATAATGGGTACAGGCATCTATCCGGTGCGCCGATACATCGGCGGATATATGAATGGAACCAGGCCGATGGATTGAAAGTAGTTGACCGCATAGAGAGCAGCAGAGTGACCAAGGTAAAATCGCGCATACATTTTCATCCGGACTGTAAAGTTGAAAAGCTCACAGAAACCGAGTACGAATCGAAGGGTGAAAATTCCTTCAAGATCAACGTACTGAATGATTGCAGGAGTTATCTGGAAACAAGCGGCTACCATCCTGAATTCGGTCTCAGCATAGCCCGTCAAACACTTGTAGTTGAAAGTCCGGGGCAAGAATCGGGGTTCTGTATTGGGATAGGACGGTGAGCAGTGCGGAAGTTCTAAGAACTCGGAATTAAAATGAATAAACAGGCTGAACCCAAGCATATATTGTTCTTAACCCATTACTTTCCTCCGGAAGGCAATGCCCCGGCGTCACGGGTGTATGAAATGGCGAAGTGCTGGGTTCAGGACGGTCAACGGGTGACGGTAATTACAGGTGTGCCCAATGTGCCGAATGGCATAGTGTATGAAGGATACAAAAACAGGCTATATCAGAAAGAGACAATTGATGGCATCACTGTGATCAGGGTCTGGACCTATATCGCCGCGAACAAAGGTACGCTTAGACGGATCATGAATTATCTGTCCTATATGATCAGCGCAGTGCTGGCGGGACTGTTCGTCAGACACCCGGATGTCGTGATAGCCACAAGTCCGCAATTCTTCTGTGGCTGGGCAGGTGTGGTACTCAGCAAGCTCAGGAGACGCAGGTTTATCCTGGAAATACGTGATATCTGGCCGGATTCAATCATCGCAGTCGGCACATCCATGCCAGCATCGCTTATCAAGATGCTGGAAGGCCTTGAATTAAAAATGTATAGGGCGGCGGATACAATAGTCACCGTTGGCGACGGCTATAAAAAACAATTGATGGCTAAAAATGTTCCTGCTGGAAAAATTGAGGTGGTTACCAACGGGGCTGATACGGCAATCTTTAAACCATCCCCGAAAAACCAGGAAATAATCTCTAAATATGGATTAACTGACAAGTTTGTCTGCTCCTACGTGGGAACCATAGGCATGGCCTGCGGACTTGATATAGTCATTGATGCCGCCGAAAAACTGAAATCCGGAAATAACAGCAGAATTGTTTTCTTGCTTGTCGGCGACGGAGCAAGACGCCATGAACTGGAACAACTTGCAAAAGAAAAGAAATTAAATAATGTTATCTTCACCGGCAGGCTTCCCAAAAAGGACATTCCTGGAATTTTGTCTGCCAGCGACGTAAACCTTATCCATCTGATAAAAAATGATCTTTTCAAGTCGGTTCTGCCATCCAAGATATTCGAGGCTGCCGCAATGAGGAATCCGATCATAATCGGGGTTCAGGGATATGCCGCTGATTTTGTCAGGAAAATTGAAGCTGGAATATGCATTGAGCCTGGAAATGCGGACGAATTGCTGGATGCTCTGGAAAAAATATCAAGTGACAATAGGCTGGCTGAGCAAATGGGGGGGAAAGGCTATGAGAACATCATCCGCGATTATACCAGGGAACGCCTGGCAAAAAAATATCTGGAGATTGTAAACCAATGAAAATTATCAATGTAGTTGGAGCCAGGCCTAATTTCATGAAAATTGCACCCCTCATGGAGGCTTATAAGGCCTATCCGGAGATCGAGCCGGTGCTGGTGCATACCGGCCAGCACTATGACGATAAGATGAGCGATATGTTCTTCCGTGAGCTCGGGATAGCGGAACCTGACGTCAATCTGGGCGTAGGGTCTGCATCAAACACGGTGCAGACGGCCGAAATCATGAAGGCTTTTGCGGAGGTTTGCATGAAATTCAGGCCTGATGCCGTGCTGGTCGTGGGAGATGTGAACAGCACCATGGCCTGCTCGATCGTGGCGAAGCAGCTTGGCATCCGCCTGATACATTACGAAGCCGGCATCCGCAGCTTTGACCGGGACATGCCCGAGGAGATCAACAGGCTCGTGACTGATTCAATTGCCGACTGTTTCCTGGTTACTGAACAGTCCGCAATAGATAATCTTAAAAATGAAGGGCAGAAGGAAGACAAGATACACTTTGTCGGTAATTTAATGATAGATACGCTGATGGCAAATCAAGACAGGGCCGAGCAAAAGAAGACATATCGGGGCTATAATCTCAGCAGGAACAACTATGCCCTGCTGACCATGCACCGGCCATCAAATGTAGACCATCCTGCGACACTCAAGAAGCTTGTCGATGCCTTTGAACAGGTATCTTCATGGATACCGATAATCTATCCGGTTCATCCACGTACTGAAAAAAATCTCAGGCAGTTTGATTTATGGCAGCGCTTTTCTTCAATGAAAAACATCATCCTTACAGGACCCGCCGGCTATCTCGACATGCTGAATCTCCAGATGAACTGCAGATTCATCATGACCGACTCCGGCGGAATGCAGGAAGAGAGTTCCGTATTGAATAAGCCATGCATCACGCTCCGGTCCGCCACTGAGCGCCCGGTGACTGTAAGCATAGGTTCATCCGTTCTGGCAGGGAACAGCCCCGTCAAGCTTCTGGAATATGCGGAGATGATAAGGAACAACGCCTTCAAGAAAGCAGGGAGGATTCCACTATGGGACGGGAATGCCGCCCGGAGGATAGTCGAGAGGCTCGGGGAGCTCCCCTGCGGCCGACAAGGAGAAAAATGATGGGAAAGGACCCTTCATGGTTGTTATAATTATAAAATATATGGCGTACCTGATATTCCCGATGATCGGGTTCATGCTGTCACTGTTTTTGACCAAGCTGTGCATCAAGCTGCTGCCAGCTGTCGGCCTGATAGACCGGGTTGTGGGAGGCAGGCATATCCACAAGAACGATGTGCCCAAGGGCGGAGGGCTGGCGATTGCCGTCGCGTTTTTCGCAACCTGGCTGTGTTTCCTATATAGCGGCTGGGGATATTTCCAGGGGACTTTCAAGATTGAGATGTTCCAGAAAATCGGCCTCCTGTCGTGCCTTATAATCATCCTTGGGATCTTCGACGACAAGTATGAGCTTAAGGCCAGGATCAAGCTTCTGGGACAGATCTTCGTGGCGGCAGTCGCCTGGTTTTGCGGTGTCAAGCTCAAATATGTTTTTGGACTTGAGCTGCCTGACGTAGTTTCCCTGCTGCTGACGGTATTCTGGATAGTCAGTTTTGTAAATGCATTCAACCTGATAGACGGGATGGATGGTCTGGCGGCAGGACTGGGAGCCATATCTGCATTCTGCATGGCTGCCGTCTTTGCCTTCAGCCATGCCCCCAATGACACTGTCCTGATCCTGTGCCTTGCCGCATGCTGCTCTGGATTCCTGATCTGCAACTTCCATCCTGCAAAAATATTCATGGGTGATACTGGCAGCATGTTCCTTGGATTTGTATTTGCAGTAATAGGTATTGTCTCATCCAATATATCAACTGCGGCAACATCCATCTTGATTCCTGTGCTTGCTGCCGGCGTGCCCATTCTGGATGTCCTGCTCGCCATCTGGCGGCGCTTTACAAGAAAGCTGATAAGCAGTCCGCACCAACAGGGGAAAGAAGTGTCCATATCCGAGGGTGACAAGGAACATATACATCACAGGATGCTGGAGAAGGAGCACAATGACCAGAAAACCACGGCGTTTAAAATATACCTCCTGTCCGCGGTCTTCGCCGCAGCAGCAGTCTTGAACCTGATGAAGGAGGATGTGCTGGTCGGCCTATCCTATGTGCTGATGCTGGTACTGGTGTATACCCTTGTCAGCACGATCGCCCATATCGAACTGTGGAATACGAGCAAGGCGATATTGACCGGGCTCTCCATACCCCGGAAAAGTGCGATTGCAAGCGCGGTCCAGCCCCTTTTTGATATTGCAGGAGTAGCGGTCATCTATCTCTTCTGCAGGCTCCTCTTCATTGATTCGACATACAACGAGTGCGCTGCAATGCCGTGGCACGTCAGCACCATTTTCACCATGGCCCCGATTGTGCTGGCGCTGAACCTAAGCGGGTGCTACAGGAGGAACTGGCTGCACGGCAGCGCTCCGGACTACATCTACTTCATAAAGTGCCTGTCGGTCGGCTTCCTGCTCCTGATCCTGCTCAATCTGCTCTTTGGAATCGACGGCTGGAGTGGATTTGCCGCCGAACGCCTCCTCTTCTTCGCCCTGACCACTCTGGCGCTGCTGGGTGAAAGGCTGTTCCTGCGCTATCTCAAACATCACCTGATCAACGTGTTATTCATGAGGAAGAACCATGGCATTGCCGTGCAGAGGATACTGCTCTGCGGGGTCGGCGACAACTGCAGGTATTTCATCGCAAACCAGGGCAGGATACTGGAGGAGAACCCCAACATGATAATAGGCATCATCGAGGAGGAGCTGATGTTCCAGGGGCAGTATGTGTTCGGTCTGGAGGTGCTTGGGCGCACTCTTGACATTAATCAAATATATGCAAAATCAAAATTTGATAAGATTACCATCACCAGGACAATCAGCGATTCGACAAAGAAAATAATTGTTGATTTCTGCAAGACAAACAAAATCCCCCTGACAGAATGGAAGGGCGTTGAATCAGTAGTGGATTTCCAACCTTAAGGCCGTCAGACTGTCGGACTGCCAGACGGTCAGACGCACTGCCCAAAGATCTTCGCTGTGACGGCGAACCCTACATTCTGTACTGACGAGCGACGAAATCCTCACCAACCTTACTCATTTTTAGCTTTATATTCGTCGCGAAAGGAACGCGTCAACTCAGTGACGCGGCCACAGCCCGGATTTGTTGTAGCCACGTCACTCTGCTGACGTGCTCTTTGATTGCTATGAGCTATGATTCTGAATCCTGGCTACTTTTACAATTGCCTCATAACAATCGGGACAAAAAAATAGGGGAGGGATTTTCTCCCTCCCCGATGATATCAACCGTCAAATTAAGTATTACGGTGCGACAGGTGTTACTGCATTGGAGGCTGCTGAGAGAGCCCCGGTTCCAACAGCATTCTTCGCCTTAACCTTGAAGGTATAGGAAGTGCCGTTTGTCAGGCCGGTTACAGTTATTGCACCTGACGTTGTCGTCGATATTGCATTAAATGTCCCTATTTTTCCACCGGGAGTCGAGACAGCTGTATACAAGGTGATGTCTCTGCCACCAGTAGTTATAGGCTTTTCAAAGAGAACTGTTGCCTCTGTATCTCCTGGAGTTGCAACTCCGATAATCGGAGCACCAGGAAGTGTTGCCAAAATTGGTCCTCTTGGATTGCTCAATATTGTGCCTGAATAATTGCCTGTCCCCGTCGCTTCCACTTTGATATATTTATCAGCATCGGCATCGACCAGCGTATATGTTCTTGCATTTGCCCCGATGTTTACAGCTATTGCGCCAGGAGTGGTAAAACTCTGCCACTGATAGTCAACTGTTGCTGCTGATGGGGTTAAAGCGCCAGCAGTCAATACATTACCTACTTTGGCTGTACCGGTTATAGCACCCATCAAGGTGATCGGAGCGATTGCCGTATCCGGGAATACTGCTGTTATAACTCCTGAATCAGCAGGATTTGTTGCTACTGCTCCGGCAACTGTGAAGGTGTCTGCATCCACGCCAACTACTGTATAACCTGTTTTCGGCGTGAGAGTAATTGTTGCAGTGTAGGCCATATTAGGAGCAAATTTGCCAGATTCCAGTGCAGGTGCCCAGGTAATCTTTCCAGTGTATTGCGTTGAAGCAGTTATTACTGTTTTTGGAACTGCAGCTGTTACTGGCGCTGCCACTCCGGCAATTGCCAAGGAATTGATAGTTATCCCTGTTTTCGGGAATTTTGCTGTTACAGCCCCTGAATTAGCAAGATTTGTTGTCGTTGCCCCTGCAACTTTAAAGAAGTTTGCAGCAACACCGGTCAACGTATACGCCGCTTTCGGTACAAGGGTAAAAGTAGCCTTGTATTCTACTCCGCCAGCAAATATTCCACCTACCGGAACAGGGTCCCATGTAATTAACGCAGCATTATATTCAGCTGTAGCACCTATTGCTGCTGACGCAGTTGCCCCTACAACCGGTGCTGTTGCCCCAGTTACTGTTGGGTCTGCAATTTTTGCCTTAGGCGTTACTGCCAAGGTGGCACCTGACGCAACTCCTGTTCCTGCCGCATTCGAGGCCTTTACCGTAAATGTATAAGCTGTGCCGTTGGTCAGACCAGTTACAATTATAGGGCTTTTCTTCCCAGTTGCAGTTTTGACAGGAGCGCTCGAAGTCACTGTGTACAATGTTATTGGGCCGCCACCAGTCGATGCTGGAGCCGTGAAAGTAACAGTTGCCTGTCCATTTCCCGCTGTTGCAGTTCCAATAGTAGGCGCACCGGGAACGTCACATGGTGTTACTTTATTGGAGGCCGCTGACAAAGGACTATCTCCTTCACTGTTCGTCGCCTTTACCTTGAAGGTATAGGCTGTGCCATTTAGAAGTCCCGTCACCAGTATCGGTTTAGCGGAAACACCGCTTACCGTTACAAATCCAGTTATGTTTCCTGGAGTCGAAATCGCTGTATAAGCTGTGATCGGCTTGCCACCGTTGTTTTTCGGAGGAAGGTAGGACACGGTTGCCTCTGTATTGCCTCGCACGGCGGTTCCAATAGTTGGAGCGCCAGGAACGCCAGCTGTAGGTGTTACCGCAAGGGATGTGTCTGATACAGGGCCAGCTCCAGCCACATTTGACGCCTGTACTGCAAAAGTATAGGCAGTTCCGGCGGTGAGACCGGTTACAGTTATCGGAGTTGTAGCACTGCCGGCACGCGTAAAGGAGATGCCTGCTGGAACTACCGAGGTTACGATATAGGATGTGATCGGGCTGCCACCGGTCGATGCCGGAGCTGTGAAGGCAACGGTCGCCAGACCAATTCCCGCAGTCACTTTTCCCATGGTGGGAGCACCGGGCACTACCGGTGCTGTTGCAGGTTTTACTGAGTTTGAAGCCGCAGACGCAGGGCCTTTTCCAAGCGAGTTTGTCGCTGTTACCTTAAAGGTATAGGCTGTGCCGTTTGTAAGTCCGGCTACGTTTATTGAGGTTGGAAGGCCGGTCACGGTATTGCTGATATTGCCAGGAGTTGAAGTTACGGTGCATGATATGATCGGATTGGCGGCGTTGTCAACTACAACGAAACTTACATCTGCCTGCGTATCTCCTGCGGTTGCGACCACGCTGGTCGGTGCGGGCGGAACAGTGCTTCCGTTGATGGAGCATTTCGCCAGATAATTTGAAGCCTTGCCACCTACACTGGTGAAGTTTCCTCCAACATAGAGCGTTGCTCCGTCGACAGCGAGGGCCCTTACAGTGCTCTTTGCCCCTGAACCGAGGGCATGCCATGTAAATAAGTTATTATCCCACTGGGCGATGTTGCTTGCAGACACTATGCCAGCGGCGGTGAAGGTTCCTCCCACGTAGATGTATCCGGAACTATCGACAGCGAGGGAGTTGACTTCCTGGTAATACATTCCTGTTCCAAGAGGAGCCCATGTGGTTGAGGCATCGTCCCATAAGGCTATGGAATTCGCAGAAACTCCGTCGGCTGAGGTGAAGAATCCACCCGCATAGAGAAATATCCCGTCAAAGACAAGTGCGTTGACCGAGCCGTCCATTCCTGTTCCGAGAGCGCTCCATGCTGGCACGCCGGACACGTCGCATTTTGCGATGTAGTTCGCTGCGGCTCCGTTAGCTTGAGTAAACCATCCTGCTGCGTAGAGTATGCTGGAAACGCTGTCGTACGCGAGGGCATTCACCTCATCGTCCGTTCCTGTTCCTAGAGCGCTCCATGCTGCACCGTTCCATTTGGCTATGTTGTTCACATCTGCGGTTGCACCTGCGTCGGCAAAGAGGCCGGCCGCGTAGAGGTTGGCTCCGTCAAAGGCAAGAGCGTTGACAATTTCAAAGCCTAAGGTGGGCATTCCCGTTCCAAGAGCGCTCCACGTGGATGTGGCAGGAGCCCATCTGGCTATGCAGCCCGTATTTGCGATTCCGCCTGCGGACGTAAAGAAGCCGCCTACGTAGAGGTTTCCGGTGACAGGGTCGACGGCAAGAGCCTTGACTGCGCTATTAACACCTGTTCCAAGAGCGCTCCATGTGGATGTGGTTGCGTCCCATCTGGCGATGTTATTTGCTGAAACTCCTCCGATCTGGGTGAAATCACCGCCTACGTAGCACACATTGTGGGAAGAAACAGGGTCGGTAATAACGTTAGTAATGGCATAGACAACACCGTTGGTGCTTGTGCCCATGCTGATCCAGCTGGAATTAGTTATGGAAGGAGGAGGTGACGCCTGCGAAAAACCATACGTTGCAACCATCATGGACATCAGAAACACTAGGAATCCACCTGTCAATCGAAGACTTCTGGATATCATAAAAAACCCCTTTTTTATATTGCATTCTTGAAAATATTTTTGAAAATTGTACATAAAATATAATGGATCGCAGAACATACAAGATATTATTGAATTATTTTTATAATAATTCACATGTTTGGCACAGGAGAAACATTTGCTTATTACTGTTTACTTAATATCTTTATCCCAAGCAACAATTTAACCGGATGCAAAACCCTATGAAAACTGGCAAGTTCTATGTCGTCCTGACTGCGGCCGTGGCCGCTATCCTCGTATCTCTTATCGCGCTGAAAATGATTTCCGAAAAGGAATCCCCGGCGGCACCTAAGGCGACGACCGCTCCGGTGCAGAAAAAATCAGAGATACCGTCCGAGCCTGGCAAAGCCTCCGGAGCGGCTGTTGCAACGAGCGACAATGCGTCATCCGGTGAAAGGGATGCGAAAATCCAGAGGCTCATAGACGAACTCTGCAGCTTGAACGCCAAGAAGCTGGTGATCCCCCAGACTGAGGGAATCATAAGGGAGCTCTGCGATTTCGGGAACGACGCCATCCCCGCACTGAAGAAACTGCTCTCGTCCGATGCGAACCCCAACATCAAGGCATCCGCAGCGAGAATCCTCGCCCAGATAGGTTCCGAAGAATCGGTCGATACCCTCGTCAGCTTCATAAATTCCGAAAGCAATCCAACCTGCAAGGATCTCTATATAAGATCCATCCAGGCGATCGACAAGCCTGAATCATCCCCGGCCCTCATCAGGGCCCTTGAATCAACCAAGGACGTATTCTTCTCCATGGAGACGAAACAGGCCCTTGCAAGATCAGGAAACGACGAAACCGTCAGACAGCTCCTGGACGCATGCCACAGGCAGAATGAAAACAATTCGCAGATGTCCAACCTGCTCGGAGCGCTCTCCATCATACGCAACCCGGAAACCGTCCAGGCCCTTTCGGATATTGCCGCCTCCGAACAGAACCCCCAGATCAGGAAAAGCGCGCTCCTGGCCCTTTCAGGAATGGGCGATCCGGTCGCCACACAGTCCCTGGTGAACCTATTCAACACCGAAAAGAGCGCTGACCGGAGGCCGATCCTGCTAGATGCCATCGCGAACATCCGAAACAAGGAATCCCTGGACATGCTAAGACAGATAAGCGAAAACAATATCTATCCTCAGGATCTCAGGCAGGCCGCGGCCAAAGCCATATTCACAATCAAGAACGGCGTACCGCCGGCGGAGTAAGCAGTGGGCAGTAATCGGTCGTCAGTCATCGGTGGTGGAAATGTAGGGTTCGCCGTCTCGGCGAAGATTCTTAGGACTGATGACGATCAGACGGTGGGCAGAAGGCAGATGACGGCAAAGGCCAGGGGTAATTCCAAAACTAGGAATTCAGTAGTCAGAATCCAGGAGTCAGAATTGAATTTGAACTCAAATTGGGTTTTATTCTGAATTCTGACTACTGAATTTACTTAGCACCGTCACTTCGTTCGGGTAGCTGGCTACTTTTGAAATTGGCTCGGTATTATAAATGAAAATCACAAGATCCACTCTTAAGGACTGCGTGCAGATGCACAGGATTTCCTCCGCGCCGGGACTCTCAAACCCGGCGGGGCAAGCTCCTCCGCTTTTCTGGTATGAATCATTTGTCAGGGAGAAGCAATATTCATATGTCATCAAGGAAGGCAGGAATGTCGCGGGATTCGTGTTCGGAGAAAGGACCTGCGGTGACATCGGCCTCATATGGATGCTCGGAGTCGACAGGAAATACCGGAAAAGGGGCTTCGCCACCAGCCTGATGAAACATGCGGAAGAACAGATGAAGGCGGACGGCCTCCACGTCATCATCGCCTATGGTTTTGCAAAAAATCCAGTAGTCCAGCGCCTCCTGGAAAAACTGGGATACCATCCCGGCAACAGCTATGTCGAGCACGTGCGGTTCCTGGAGTGATGGAACGCTGAATTCATTGGAGCACGGTTTCAATCGTTGTCCTTTCAAGAGGCTTGACTATGACTGTATCGGGTGAAATCCTGCAGTCTTTTACACTTAACTTATAAGTCCCCGGCTTCAGTCCTATAAAAGATGTTTTCCCGAATTCATTCGTAGGAGTGTTGACGAAACTGCTGGAAGTACGACCTAGCAACGGCTGGAAACCGTCCGACAACCTGTATACTTCCCTGCCATTTTCATCTTTCAGAATAACGAGCCTGTCCTTTACCGGCAGTTTTTCAGACTTCAAAGTCAAGTCCATATCCCCGCCTGGAACAAGCGATATATTGCATTCCGTGTCCTTCTCAATCTTCATGGATGCGCCTTCAACGGCATAATCCTTCTTCACTGCAAATATTGAATATTCCCCTTGATTCAACGGAGGCTTCATGACATAAGCACCATCTTCCGTTGTGACTACGTTGGAAATCATATCCTGTTCTTTCGAATAAGCAAAAATAAAGGTGTAGTTCAAAGGATTCAAACTCTGTTCATCCGCATCCTGAATTGTAATTTTACCTGAAAGCTTGAAGCCCTTTGGAAGTTTGATATTAATCTCCTGGTCTTCATTTTTCACTTCAACATCCCCTATAAATGTTCCGCTTTCATTATCAGATGCAAAAAGCCTGTATTTCCCAGCCGGAGCACAATCAAACTTATACTTGCCGTCTTTCACCTTGGCAGACAATGCCAGCATTTCTTTCTGTGCTTTGCCCACCTCGTCAATCTCCGGTTTGATTCTAACAGTTCCAGAGGCTCCTAAGGCGGGTTTGCCGTCTGGATTTTCGACTCCTCCCGAAATGGAAAAAGCTTTCACATCAAGATCAATCAAATCCGTTCCCTCTTTAATTTCAACGGATCCCGAACAAGCAAGAGGCCCAGGCAACTGCCCCACGGTATCGCCACTCACCAGAAACAGATATTTCCCGGGTTTCAACTTATCCACAACGAACTTGCCGTCCGCTGAAATCTCCGATTTCCCATGTCCGGAATAGATCATCGCCATTTCAAACGAAGCCGGCTGTCTTCCGGCAATCATCGGGATAAACTGGATTTTCCCGCCGTTATATGCCTTCCCGTTTATTTTCAACAATCCCGAAATCTTTTCTCCGGTTCCGCTTTTTCCCTGCTGGCGTAAAACTATCTCCTTTGCATCCCCTGAAGCAATCTCAATTATTTCGGGGGGATTGATTTCGATTTTTGCGCCAGGAGAGCTGGGTGGATAAAAGTAGGCCGAATATTTTCCGGGAATAACGTCTTTTATCTGAAAAACTCCGCCCCCGTCTGCTATGGCGTTATAGTATGTCTCGTAATTCTCGGAGTGTAAACTCATATTTGCAGAAGGCAGCGGATTCCCTTCAGAATCAAGAATCTTACCTATGACCGAAACCATCTCCGGCATCACCAGGACAATCTCATCTTTATTATCTTTCTTTATCATCAGCGTCTTAGAGAATAAAGGCCGGGGCTGCTTCTCGACATAAACTGAAAAAGATACGACTCCGGCAGGTACTGTTTCAAGAGAGAATCTCCCTTCCTTGTCGGTTTTCGCCTTGGTTTCAGTCGCTTTACCAACTTGTCCCATTAAACGGTAATCCATATTACTGCCGACCCTGACAATGACTCCTTCAACCGGCGAACCGTCTTTCAGCCTTACGACTTTTCCGTTTACAGAACTTCCCTTTCCCAGGACGACTTTCAGGCTGACTGTCCCTGCCGCAGGATCAAAGTCGATCGTTTTGCCAAGATATCCCTGACATGAAAAACGCAGACTGTATTTCAAACCTTCGCGCAGGTTCAGCTTTAATTCACCGGCTGTTCCGGTTTTGTTTTTTCCGGAATTCCTGGTTGAACCTGGATAAGAGAAACTGCGCACGGTACTTTTGGTATTGACTGAAATTTCGGCATCTGATATGGGCTTTCCCGAGGCATCCTCAACCGTTACAGATACGGGATAAATTTTCCCGAGCGTGATAACAGTGTCTTCGGAACCGGCATCAATTTTGAGAACTGATGCAATCTCATAATTCAGGTCCGGATCCCTGCATGATATGTTGTACTTTCCGGAATTCAGGCCTTTCGCCTTGAACTTCCCGTCAGCGGAAATCTCCAGTTTTTTATTGACATAGGACATTGGGCCGCCTGCCATCCTCGAATCATTATCACTGGTCAGCGTCAGGTCAACATTTACCGCTGGCTTACCGTCGGATTCAAGAACAATTCCACCAATGTCCAGTCCTTTATTTAAAGTTATCACAAAAGGCTCTTTGGAATCAGAACCGATATTCACGATCTGTGCGAATATCGCAAAACCTTCCTTTTCGGTGCGGATATTATACTTTCCGGGAATGACAGCCTTTATCTCAAAATTCCCGTTTCCATCAGTTCTTGGGCTGTAGTTATTCTGATAATTTTCCTGGGATGTTAAAGACACCCAAGTCAAAAGCACCGGCTTGCCTTCCGAATCAAGGACTTTACCTGTAAATGAAACCATTTCCGGCATGATTATGACTACATCATTTTCCTGATCTTTTTTAACCGTAACTTGTTTAGAGAATAAGGGCCGATCACCCTTTTCGGAATA
>JBAQUG010000184.1:0-15692 GCA_049297395.1 Victivallales bacterium
AGCCATAGGCAAGCCAGCGAAGTCTGGGCTTCTCCTCCTTCTTCGGTGGTCTGACTGGTTTGCCGGGGCTGTTGACTTCATGGAGAATGAAAATTCCGTCCGCGAGGACAAGACGCCAGACATTAGGAGAGAAATGGGAGTCGGCAAAAGCCTTGTCGTTCAGTTCCCGGAGCAGTGCAGGCTGCGTGAGCCTGATTGTGAATTTCCGCCCTTCCTGGATTGTGTAGCTTGCGCAGAAGAAATCGCCCTTGTAGAGATCGACTTTCCCTGCAGCCTGCCATGGATATTCACAGTGGACTGAAAGAGTTGCGCTCCCCCATTCGGCATCAGTGCAGAAACGGATTTCGGCGCCCGATGAATTTGTCGCCGCAACATCTCCAAGCTGTGTCATGTGTTTTCTGACATTGGCAGGAAACCTGTATAGGAACAATCCGGAATAGCCTTCGCGTCTGCCCAGCTCGCCGACATTATGGAATTCGACATTCTTGTTTATCACGGTGCAACCTCATTTTTTATTAATACACATCTGAATTGATTCACAATAAACCATGCTTGTTGTTTTTGCAATGAGTCAGCCTGGTATCCGGTATCTGGCATCCAGACCATGTTGCCACCCGGTGTTATTCCAGGAAAACCTTGTTGGCTATCCTTCGCGGTATGATGTGAACCCACGATCCTGCATACATGTCCGACAAAGTTTCCGTTTATGAATCAGTTATTCAAGGTTTTTCTTGGGTATCCCAGGCAGCGGATGTATAATATAAGGCGTTTTTAAAGCCCTGTTTATGATACTGGAATAAATTACCGGACAAGTTATGGACAAAAGAACTTCAAGATTTGCCATGTCGGCCATTCTGCTGGCCTTGGTATTATTGTGCTCCTATCTTTTTCTGCTGGACAAGAAAAAAGGGGGGGCTTCAGGTGCCATACCGGTCAGTTCCGCTTCGCCGGACAATGAAAGACACAAAGTGATTCCATCTGAAGAAGTGAACCTGGAAGAAAACGTTGAACAGCCTTCCTCCGAAGGCGTAGACCTCTTCCTGGACAATCCAGCTGCGGCATCGTGTACAAGTGAATCGGCGACGAGAATGAGGACGGCCCAGTTAAACAGGGACGGCATCGATGGTTTAACGCCGGGCGATATCTTGAAATTGAATTTCTTCGATGATTTTTCCTGTGATGCCAGGATTAACGCCAGTTATAGCGACGAGAACGGCGCGAAGGTTGTGACGGGTGTGATCGGTTCTGAAAAACAGGAGGGTTTCGTGTATATGTCCACAGCCGATGGGAAGACGGTCTCTTTTGTCGAGATCCCATCGGAAGACAAGAGCTTTTCGGCCGGCACTGGAAATGGATTGGACTATTCGATATTTGAGAATGACAGGAACAAGATGGACATCTTGAAAAATGGCGAAGATCTCGTGTCGACAATCAATATCAGGCTTCCAGACGGCAACCCAATGCCTGAATATCCAGTCTTCCAGCCTCTTGCGCCCAGCGATTTCTATTTGGAAAGCGATGCTTCCGACACCAGGATTGATGTAATGTTCGTTTATACGCGGCAGGCCCGGCTCTGGGCGGAGGGCAGCTACCAGGGGCCGATGGCCAACATCCTGGCCATTGCAGTGGCCAGGGCGAATACGGCACTTGCAAACAGCAAGGTCAAGGCGCGATTCAGGATTGTGCGTTCACAGGAAATCCCATATAATGCTGCGGCGGAGAACAAGGGAAGCACCACGACAGACTTATACAGTATAACTTTCAACAATAGCATTAAGGAGCTGCGGGACGCTTATGGAGCCGACATCGTTACTCTGGTCACCGCAAGCGACGACATCGGAGGGCTCGGATGGCTTTTCAACGGCAATCCGGACTTGGCCTTCAATGTGTGCAGAGTCAAGCAGCTTGCCAATTCCTACACATTTGCCCATGAATGCGGACACAATCTCGGATGCGGACATTCGGCGGCGCAGGCGGGGAGCATCAGGGGATATTTCCCCTATTCATCCGGTTGGCAATGGAAAGGTGCCGACGGGAAAGGCTATCATTCAGTGATGACCTATGGAAACAGTTCCTATCCTATCGATGTCCCCTACTTTTCCAATCCGTCAATTAGCTATATGGGCAGGGCGACCGGAGATGCGAAGGAGGCCAACAACGCACTTACGATCATGAGATTGAAGGACAAGGTTTCAACTTTCCGTCCATCGGTTGTCACTCCGGAATGATCCATGTGTCAATGTTGCGTCAGCCTTTCAAAATCACCTTCCAGTGCGAGCCTGAGTTCTTTTTCATCCAGGAAGAAGACATATATGGAATAATTGACGTGGTCATCGGGTTTGCGATGCCGGAGATATGATGCAAGCCTCGCGAAACGGTATAAGTCGTAGATGACGAGGGTGCCCATCCAGTATTGATCTTCCTGATTCGCCGCAGCTGCAGGACAATTCTTTTTCATCCAGTCCTGGAGAAGCGACGGATTCCTAGCGTAACCCGCATTCTCGGAAATCCTGTAGAAGGCTTCGGCATTCCTTCGCAGTTCCTGATAATCATCTTCATAGGCCTTGGACCACCATCCAATAAATTTCATCTCTGAATAATCAATTTTAAACCGTGAATAATAAAGCGGCTGCAGCATTGTGGCGGAAACAAGGTAGGCGCCAGGCTTGAGCCTTCCTCGGTAGGTGCACGCTTGAGGGACAATCATGATAGGATCTAAAAAGCCTGGCAGCCGTGAAGTGATTATGCCCTCAGCCTCTGGGGAACCTGATCCGAAATAACTGAAATAGACAGTTTGACTGCTTAATTCCTTTTGATTGACGTCCATCCATTTTTTTAAAGCAGGAAGTTCCTGTCCCCATTCCAGCGAGCTGTCAACCAGCATCTTATAACCCCCGGACGGTCCTCCTAGAACAGGGGAAATATAAGAGAGGTGGTTGGGGTGGTTCAAGATTGCAGCTGTAAAACCAGCGGCCAGCAGGAATCCCATGGCGATCTTAGGCCAGACGGCTTTAAGGTTGAAAATAAAAACCAGACCGCCAAGGAGAATGTATATGAATGGATATATTGGAAGGATGTGGCGATGTCCTATGTTGATTTCACTGGTGATCATAATGGACATATAGACTCCGACAAAAGTCAGAATCGGCAGGCAGTCGTATAATTTCCATGGAATTATTTTCCCATCACCACCCTTGCTCGTGCCCCACGTCCAGAGGCAGGCGCCAACAGCCAGGATAAGCGCCAGCAGCATTGGCAGGCCTGTCTTAGCGATGAACGTAAAGGGGAAATATATCATCCGTCCATTCCTGCTGGTTTCACCCAGAAGGAACGAGGGGCGTGATTCTACAAGACCGCCTAGGCTGGCGTAGTCCAGGAGAAATGCCTCCGGCAGCAAATGATGGTCCTTTGCGAAAACAAGCACGGGGTGCCTGCCCATGAGATTCTGCAAGTCAGGAGTTGCTCCTGTAGCTGTTGGAGGCGTGGAAGAATAGCGGAAGCCGTAGGCGGCCCATATCGTAATGAATACTATGACTGCGGCAATGGAAATTCCACCGGCAAGAACTGCCAATGAATTCTTTCGTGATATTACTTCTCTGGCGTTGGCGCTGTTCCATCCGACTTTAAGAGGACGGTCTGCGGCCAGACGTATCAGAAGCAGAATCAATGCGACCGGACCGAAAACCAAACTGGATAATTTTGTTATAAGAAGAAGCCCGGCTGAAATTCCGAAAATTAATACAGTCAGCGGGGTGACACGGTGAAGAAGCGTCCAATATGACCAGACGAGGATGACGAGGAGTGCTGTTGCCGCGATATCCGCACCTATGATGCCGCTAAGAGAAATAAAGACCGGGCAGCTTGCCAGGAAGCAGAGCGAAATCAGCCCTCCGCCCGCGCCGAAAAGTTTTTTAGACCAGAAAAATACCAGCAGAGCAGTTGCCAGTCCGCATAGAATCATCATCAGCCTTCCCCTGAGCAATATATTGTGTGAGTCATTTCCGGAATTGTTCAGGAATGCCATACCAAGCGTGAATGATTCCACTCCTGAAAGGTGTTTGCGGTCCAGGGTCCGTCTGATTGTTTCCGGAGCTGGCGGCCTTATATCGGAGGATAGCAGCGGTAGTGCGGCAAGCTTCTGTCCAAGTATCATGTTGGCGGTAGACAGCCTGTAGTCATCGTATTTGAGCATGAAGTAGCCGGACATGATATGCGCAGTCTCATCGAAATGGACTGATTTCTTTCTTGCAGTGTCGATGGCAAGAAACAGGTAGAATCCTATGATTATGGCTGCGCTCAGGCCAATAACCACACGGGGTTTTATAGATAGGCTTGATGTGAAAATAGAGGAGGATTCATTTTTCATAAGCTCCAATATTTTCAGTTTTACAATGGCTCTTTTATTATTCCGGTCTTCTTCAATATCTCCTGGAGTTCGAGCGCATGCTGGTAGCGCGTGTTCCTGGCGCCTTTGCGTTGTGAATTATCCCTGAGCAGGGAGGTCTGGAGCATTATCGCGGACACTGCGGAAAAGATGAGGCGCTTGGGGAAGCTGTGTGGATGGAACAGGTTCAGGACAATATGCCTGATGTCCCTCTCGATTTTCGAATGATAGTTCCAGAGCGGCGCGCCATCAGTTTTTTCCAGGTGGGCATGGACGAACGGGAACGCCATGGTTGCCACGGAGAGCGAAAGGCTGTTCCTGTAGATTCCGTTGTCGACACGCGCGTTCCGCAGCTCAAGGAGTCTCAGCATGTCCTTGCATTCAGGGGTGTTCCAGTTGAAGTGGACGCGAGGAAGGAAATATGAAAGGAAATTGTATTCATAGAGTATCTTGAGGGTCTTGTCCGAACTGGTCTTCTTCAGGATTTTCTCGAGTTCAAGGCTGAGGCGCGAATGCGAGCAGGAGGCGATGAGCGGCATCTTCTCGATCAGGGCCTTTTCGGTTTCAAGCGATATCCTGAACCCGTACTGCCCGACAAGTTTCAGCGCTCGCAGTATCCTCACCGGATCCTCCGTGAACCTCTCGGCGGGATCTCCGATCATCCTGACGACGCCGCCTTCAAGGTCCGACATGCCCTGTCCGCAGTGGTCGATTATCTTGTTCTTTACAGGATCGTAGAAAATCGCATTGATTGTGAAGTCCCTGCGGAAGGCGTCCTCGTAGGAGGTGCCGAACGAGTTGTCGTGGTATACGAGTTTCTTCCCCTGGGTTATGACAGGCTCGATCTTCTCGGGTTTCTTGCGGAACGTGCTGATCTCGATGATCTCATGTCCATGGTAGTAGTGGGCCAGACGGAAACGTTTTCCGATGATCATCACGTTCCTTCTGCCAAAAAGATGCTTTATCTGCTCTGGAGTTGCGGAACTGGAGAGGTCGTAGTCCTTCGGTTCAAGCCCGAGGAGCAGGTCGCGCACTGCTCCGCCTACAAGATAGGTTTCGTATCCTGCCTTCTGCAGGGATTCGATTATTTCTACGACATGCGGGGCTATTTTGTATCTTATTGGCATGGTTCCCTGGTTTTCAATTTGATTAAAAGGACCTAAAGGACAAAAACGACATAAGTGACAAATTATATTATTATTAAATCTCCGATTCTCCCATCCGCCGTTTCTCCCTCAGGTATACGGCTGCTGGATCACGGTGTCGACATAATCCATTTCAGGCTCCCTCTGCGGGTAGTCGGCGTTGAAATGGAGTCCACGGCTTTCTTTCCTGTTCATGGCTGAATCAATGATTATCTCGGCGACCGATGCGATGTTCCGGAGTTCGACAAGATCCTGCGTGATGAGGAAGTCCCAGTAGTATTTTTCAATTTCACGCCGGATGTTCTTGATACGGTTCTTTGCGCGTTCAAGACGCTTGTTCGTCCTGAATATTCCTACATAGTCCCACATGAAACTGCGGATCTCCTCCCAGTTGTGGGTGATGACGACCTGTTCATCGGAGTTAGTCGCGTTCCCGCTTCTCCATGTCGGTATGTTCCCGCTAGCGCGGGTCTCGCTGAGAATCTTCAGCTTCGATTTGATGTCCTTCGCCGCGAACTTCGCAACGACAAGGGCTTCAAGCAGGCTGTTGCTGGCCAGCCGGTTCGCACCGTGGAGCCCGGTCGATGCGACTTCGCCCACCGCATAGAGCCCGTTGATGCCGGTGAAGCCGTTGATGTCGGTCTTCACGCCACCGCAGCAGTAATGCGCGGCAGGCACGACAGGTATCGGATCCTTCGCCATGTTGATCCCGATCTCGAGGCATTTTTCAAAGATGTTCGGGAAACGGCGTTTCAGGAAGGCCTCGCCCTTGTCCCGGATGTCCAGGAAGACGCAGTTCTGTCCGCTCCGCTTCAGTTCGTTGTCTATTGCACGGGCGACAATATCCCTCGGGGCCAGGCTTTTCATTTCGTGGTACCGGTCCATGAATTCAACAAGGTTGCCCTTGCCGTCGTAGCGCTTTAAGATGGCGCCTTCTCCGCGTACGGCCTCGCTTATGAGGAAGGATTTCACGGTCGGATGATAGAGTATTGTCGGATGGAACTGGAAGAATTCCATGTTGGCGATCGGGACGTGGGCGCGGTAGCACATCGCGACCCCGTCACCGCATGCGATGTCGGGATTGCTGGAATAGAGGTAGACTTTCCCGGCGCCGCCGGAGGCGACGGTCACGCTGAGGCTTGTGAACGTCTTCACCTGGTTCTTCTTTGTGTCAAGCACGTAGACGCCGAGCACGGAATCTTCACCGAGCCAGCCAAGCCTGCTGGTGGTGACCAGGTCGATCGCTATATGATATTCGAAGAACTTGATGTTCTCATTGCGTCTGCAGGTGTTGATTAGGATCTTCTCGACTTCCTCGCCTGTTATATCGCCGGCATGCAGGACGCGCCGCCGGTTGTGCCCGCCTTCGCGGCCGAGATCGTAGTCTTTTCCATCCTCGTTGTGCCCCATCTCCCCGCGCGTCGTGAAATGCGCACCGAGCTCTATCAGTTCATTCACGGCGGCAGGACCGTTCTCGACGATGGTCCTGACTATGTCCTCCTTGCAGAGATGGTCGCCGGCTGTCATCGTATCCCTGACGTGCTCCTTGAAGGAATCCTCCTTGTCCATGACGCAGGCAATGCCGCCCTGTGCGTATTTCGTGTTGGATTCGTCGACGCTGCGCTTGGTGATGACCGCAACGGAGCCGAGCTTTGACAGCTGGATGGCAGTAAAAAGTCCTGCAAGACCGCTGCCTATGACAATATGGTCGTAGTTCAATAATTCTTTTGTGCTCATGTAAAGCCGGTATTTTAATTTATTTAAACATATAAAATAAACTTGGGAGGCGATTTTTTCCATAGTCGGGTGAAATTAACCATGAAATACTATGGGGCAGCAAAGAGACCAACCACAGAACACGCTGAAAACACAGAAGAAACATAGTCGGATTCATGATAGAACTGTGAAAGAAAGAATCTATCATGGTTGAATTTATGGAAACCCCCAATAGTTTTAACGCCTTATTATGAGCAATGATATTTCAAACATAGACAGGACCGCTGGCGAGTTGCGCAGTGCCGAACTTGAGAAGAAGTCGGAACGGGCGGGCAACGAGTGGTGGTCTGTCAGCCTGAAAAGGAAGTGGATCCGCATTCTCCTGCTTGCAGGTTCGGCTCTTCTTTTTTCAGCCGCGTTTCCGCCTCTCAACTGGGGTTTCCTGGGCTGGGTGGCGATCATCCCTCTTTTCCTGATGGTCCGGAACAGGACGGTCGGGCAGGCCTGGCTTGATGGATTCATCTGGGGGTATGTCTGGATAGCCACATCTTTTTTCTGGCTCAGGGAGATTGAGCTTTTTTTGCCATTTGTCACGGCAGTAGTGCTGGCGCTGTTCCCTGCATTCTGGGCGGCGGCGGTGCCTTTCTTCAACAGGTACATCTTCGTTCCGGTCGATGTGCATCTCAAGGGGAGTGATGCCGAACGGGAATACTATTCACAGGAGAAAAAGAATAACTGGAAACAGCTTGCGCTTGTGCTTGCTCTTGCGGCATGGTGGTGCGTCCTCGAATGGGCCCGGACCTGGATAGGTACCGGCTTTCCATGGAACTTCCTTGCGGTCACCCAGTGGAAAAATACGCCGGTCATCCAGATCTGCGAGTTCACCGGAGTCTATGGTCTTAGCTTCCTCCTTCTGTTCTTCAACATCTCGGTTGCATTGTCGATAGATACCTGGAAGAACATCCTCATAAAAAAGAAGTATGAGCGGCCGCTTCCCTTCCTGATCGCGATCGCTTCGGTTATGCTGTGTGTCTTTTTCGGAACATCTTCGTCAATCAGGTACAACAACATGCCTGACAAGACAAAGATCAACATTGCCGTTGTCCAGGCGAACATACCCCAGTGCCGAATAGCGACCGATGAACAGGCGAAATACGCTCTGGACGAATACATATCGCTTTCCGAGCTTGCCGTCCTGGCAAAACCGGATCTGGTGATCTGGCCCGAGACTGCAGTTCCGATCCCGTACAATGTCGCCGGTGAATTCGGGCTCGAGTACCGCTGCAGGCTTGGAAAGATAATCGCGGGCAGCAGGATCCCCTTCCTCATCGGAACCATCGATTTTGGAAAAGTCTACGGTCCGGTATTAAGGCCCGAGGACATCCCACTCTATAACAGCGCGATCCTGCTTGACGCGAATTCAAACATCGTCGACACCTACAACAAGATCCATCTTGTGCCGTGGGGCGAGTTCGTTCCGGGAGGGGATTTGGTCCCGCAATGGTTCAAGAACATATTTGACATGGGCAGGAACCTCACTCCGGGTACCAGATATACGCTGTTCAATCTCAATAACAAGGTGAAGGCATGCGTCAACATATGCTTTGAGGATGTTTTTCCGGAAATAGGCCGGCGATGCGCGCTGGCAGGTGCGAACCTCATGATAATCATAAGCAATGACGCCTGGTATCCTACGAGTTCCGAACCCGAGCAGCATCTGGCGCATGCGGTCTTCAGGGCTGTTGAGACGAGGCGTCCAATCGTCAGGGGCGGCAACAACAGCGGAACCTGCGTCATAGGATTGAACGGAGCGATAATCGACAGCCTGGGCGAACGGTATGACGAGCGGACAGGCAAGACCGTGCTGGATCCCATGGAGAAGAAGAAGGGATTTGCGAACTTCAGCGTCGAGGTGATCCGGGACGCGCCTCTGACTTTCTATTCAAAATACGGAAACGTCTTCATCTACGCCTGCATTGTCATATTCATTGCCGCCTTTGGATATTCCCTTGTGTGCTGGCATGAGAAGAAACAGATGCTCCTGAAGGCGTTTGAAAAGAAATAGCGCGGCATGTCCCGTGCCGTAATGTATGCCATCGCCCCCTTTCCTCCTTTCATTAGTTGGAAACTGCATTAATATATACGCTTTCAAAGAACATCTAATTTTACAAGGACAACCATAATGAAAATAAGGGCTGACATACTTCTGGCAGAGCAGGGGCTTTGCGAAAGCCGCGAACAGGCGAAACGGCTGATTCTGGCTGGAAAAGTCAGGGCGGGAGCCGACAGGGTGATCCAGAAGGCGTCCGAGCTTTTCGACAGTAAAACAGCTTTGAGCATAGAAGAGACCTCTCCTTATGTAAGCCGCGGAGCCTACAAGCTTCTTCCGGCAGTTGAAAAATACCTTCCCGACATGAAAGGGCTGATCTGCCTTGATGTGGGCGCTTCAACCGGAGGATTCACGGATCTCATGATCCAGCGCGGAGCCGAAAGGGTATACGCGGTGGATGTCGGAACTGCGCAGCTCCATCAGAAGCTCAGGGATGATCCGCGCGTGATCTCCAGGGAAAATGTCAATGCAAGATATCTTGACGAGACTTTCCTGCCTGCCAGGGTTGATGTCCTGACCATGGATATTTCGTTCATATCCGTCATGAAGGTGCTGCCTGCAACCGACAAGCTGCTTAAACCTGGAGGATTGGCATTCATACTGATCAAGCCGCAGTTCGAAGCAGGACGCAAGGACGTTGAAAAGGGCGGGGTCGTGAAAGATGAGAATGTCAGGGCCCGCTGCGTCAAGGAAATTGCGGATTTCATGGAAAAAGAACTTTCTTATTCAGTGGTGGAGGTCATTCCATCGCCTATCCTCGGGCCCAAAGGGAATCAGGAATTCATGGCTGTTTTCAAGAAATCTTTTTGAAGAAATCTTCAAAAAGATAATATGACAAACGATTAAGACAGGAAAAAGCGCATGAGCAAAGTCCATCGGCGAAAGCTGTGGTTCAACCAGATGGGGCGCAGTTGAAGAGATCCGTGTGAAGGTGAAGAAAAAACTGTTCAAGAAGGGGCATGAGGCAGCCAGGGCTTTTCTGAGAGCATTGTACACTGTCGAGAATATCAAGGACTTGATGGATTTCAAACTTCCCGGTGAAGACAAGCCGATCCTGGAAAAGGGCGAAATTGATTTCACGAAACATTTTCAGCAGGAGTTCGCCGCTTCCGGGATCAAGGAGGCCGCGGATGAATTCGGCGTACCTACTATTTCCTTCGATGACGAGGAATGGGTTGAGCAGCCCAATCCGGACGGAGTGTTCTTGAAGAAGATATGGCTGAGCAGGACCACGCTTGAATCCGACGTGATAATCAATCTTGATCCGATGGAAGTGCCGACGACAAAAGCCGCAGTTGAAAGAGGCCTCGGCACTGGAAATCTCAAGGACATTGAAGTTCTCGGAACACAGATCGGCGATGTCAAAATACTTGATTTCAAGCGGCCGGTAAAAAGAAGGGATATTTAGATTGCAGTATTGAGGGAATTGTTCTCTGGCAATTCACTTCTTTATCGAATGTTCGGTTGTTCGTAATTCGATTGAGGTAATTGCATAGCCAACCAATTATTCTCGGGCGGGAACGTCCGAGTTACTCCTGTAGATATCAAGTGCTCCGGGGAAGGGGCTGAGGGCGCGTTCGAAGATTCCAAGAGAGTAGGCTATTGCGACACCGTAGTTCGTGATCGGTACGCCGGCCTCTCGGCATTTCAGCAGTCTTGATAGGAGCAGGCGTCTGTTGAACGTGCAGCCTCCGCAGTGGACTATCAATTTGTATTTCTTGAGGTCGTCAGGGAAATCACAGCCCTGGGTGTGTTCGAAATCGAGTTTTCCTCCGACGTACTGTGTCAGCCACCGCGGAATCTTTATTCTGCCGATGTCTTCGCCTACCGGATGGTGGCTGCAGGCTTCAGCCATCAGGACTTTATCGCCGGGTTTCAATTTTTCTATTGCCAGAGCACCTTCGACAAACGTGTCGAGGTCGCCTTTGAACCTGGCGAAGAGTATTGAGAACGAAGTCAGGGGGATATTGTTCGGAGTGTCGCCTGCGACCTTCAGGAATCCCTGTGAGTCGGTGATGACAATGTCCGGCGGGCGTTTGAGCCGATCAAGGGCGTCGCGGAGTTCGCGTTCCTTTACGATCATGCAGTATGAATCGTTGTCGAGAATGTCGCGTATTGTCTGAACCTGGGGAAGGATAAGACGCCCCTTAGGGGCTTCAAGATCAATCGGGACCACGAGCATCGCCAGGCTTCCCGGAGGCAGGAGGTCTCCGGCAATGGATTTTTCAGAGATGAATTCCTCCGGGACATTCTTTATCAGGATATCTCGGAATTCATTTAGTCCTTTGCCGTCTGTGGCAACAGCCTCCACGTATGGAATCTTTGAGGAATCAAGTTTCCTGAGCAGTTTCGGCGGCGCTTTTGAAATATCGGCCTTGTTCAATACGGCTATCACAGGGATATCCAGCTTTTTGAAAGCTTCGAAAATTTCATCTTCGAATTTCCCCCATTCGCTGGCGACCGCGACGATGACCGCGACTTCCGTGCGGTCAAAGATTTTCCTTGTCTTTTCCACCCGCATTTTTCCGAGTGCGCCGGTGTCGTCTATGCCTGCGGTGTCGATGAAGAGGACAGGTCCGATCGGAAGGAGTTCCATTGGCTTTTCCACTGGATCGGTGGTGGTTCCCGCGACATCGGAGACGATGGAGACCTGCTGTTTTGTCAGGGCGTTGAGGAACGAGGATTTTCCGACGTTCCTGCGTCCGAAGATCCCTATGTGGAGCCGAAGGCCTTTTGGTGTGGTCTGCATAATTATTCAGTTACCCGTTGTTGAAAGGACAAGGGACATCAGGGACTTATGTATTAAGATTTCCCATCGCCGATTCACCGATACGCCGTTTCTCCGGTTCGGTTTTATTTAATCGGTGCCAGTACGATCCTGAATCCGATATCGGCTGCCGCGAAGTCTGGCTTGTCAGCATAACGTGTCGATGAACGGCAGAATTTCTTGTCAAAGCACCAGCTGCCGCCTTTAAGCACATGGAAATCGCCCTTTGTCGAACAGGGATCTGGGACTCCTTCCGTGAAGGTTTCCGTCCTCACGCCTTTTTCGCCATAGTCGCAGGAGTCGAGACACCATTCCCATACATTCCCATGCATGTCATATATCCCCCAGGCATTGGGGGCTTTGGTGGCCACTTCCTGGGTGCTGTTCTTGCTGTTGCCCCCCATCCAGGCGATGTCCTCAATATTGCCGGCATAGTCCCCAGCGGTTCCGGCTCTGCAGGCATATTCCCACTCGGCTTCGGTCGGCAGGCGATATGCGTATCCTTCTGGAAGACGGATCTGATCCGATTCGGTCAACTTCTTGCAGAAGTCCATGGCGCTGTCCCAGCTCAGCTGTTCGACAGGAGCATTCTTTCCACCGTATAGGCTTGGATTTTTCCCAGCTATCTTTTCATACTGCGACTGGGTTATCTCGGTTTTGCCAATCCAGAAGGGCTTGCTGATTTTCACCTTGTGCGCGGGTTTCTCATCGTCGGACCACTTGTCCGATCCCATCACGAATTCGCCGGGCTCAAGTTTTACGAGTACAAGGCCGTCAATTGAAGAATTGAACACGCCGCTCTTGCCCACAGGAGCTGGAGATGTCCTGCAGCCTGCAATAATCAATAATACAGCAAGCGCAGGTATTGGAAAATATTTCATCATTGGTAAACCTCCGTCCGGGTTGCATTGATTGTAAACTATAATCTACTACAAGTTTTGAATATTTAAACTGTTATGAACATGAGCTTCACAACCATTGATCTGAACGATGCAGCCTTGTTTTTTGCATTAAAGTATGGCGTCCCGAGCGCCTAAAACAGCCTCATGACGCCTCATGCCGGTTTCGGCGAAACCGGCATACTTCTTATGATATAGTTTTTCAGGAAAATAATGAAATTATTTATCTGAAAAACTATAGCTTCAGCACTCCATATAGGATCAGCTTCCCAGTTTCATCACGGCTTCGGCAGAGGTCAGTTCATCGAAGTCCTTTGCGGAAAGTATTTTTTTTGCAATGGCGATTTCACGGATGGGTTTTCCGGTCTTGCGGAATTCGCAGCCTATCTCCTGGGATTTCCCGTAGCCGATCCTTCCGACCAGGGCTGTCAGTGTGGCCGTTGAATTTTCGACGTGCCTGCGGCAGACTTCCTCATTCACCCGCAATCCTTCGACGCAACGGGTGCACAGGAGCGAAGAAGCGTTTATAAGGAGAGCAAGGCTTTCAAGATAGGAGTCGGCGATCAGCGGCATGAACGCATTCAGTTCGAGATGCCCCATGGCGCAGGCATGGGCGATGGTTCCGTCGTTTGACATGACCTTCAAAGCCGCCTGTATGACCGCCTCCGGTATCACGGGATTTATTTTTCCGGGCATTATTGTCGAACCCGGCTGGCATGCAGGCAGTATCAGTTCGCCGATCCCGGCGTCGGGGCCGGAGGACATGAAGCGAAGATCATTGGAGACTTTCATGAGATTGACGGCGCACGCCTTCATGATTCCGCTGGCTTCGACAAATGCATCGTTGTTCTGGGTGGCGTCTACGAGGTTCTCCGCGCGGGCGAGTCCGTATCCGGTCAGGTTCTTCAGATTTTCGACAACCTTGAAAATATATTGCCGTGGGGCTGTTACTCCTGTGCCTATGGCGGTTCCTCCGAGGTTGACTACGCGGAGCCGCTCCTCGCATTTGAATACGCGCCAGCGGTCGCGTCCGAAAGCCTCGGCATATGCGGACATCGTACGTCCCATGGTCGTAAGGGCCGCATCCTGATATTCCGTCCTGCCGACCTTCACGACATGCGCGAACTCCTTTTCCTTCTTCTGGAACGATTCGAGAAGCGCGACAATTCTTTTCTCCAGAATTCTCTGCTGGCAGATCGCGGCGACCTTCAATGCCGTAGGATAAGTGTCGTTGGTCGACTGGTGCAGGTTGAGGTCATCGAGGGGATGGATGGTCTTGTAGTCTCCTGGCTTTTTACCAAGGATGGACAGTGCGCGGTTTGCGAGTACCTCGTTCACGTTCATGTTTGTCGAAGTGCCGGCTCCGCCCTGCAGTGCATCAACCACGATATGCTCATCCAGGTTTCCTGAAGACATTTCCTCGCACGCCTGTCGTATCGCATCGAATTTTACGCCGTCGAGTTTTCCCTGTTCGTGGTTTGTGGTTGCGCATGCGAGTTTAACTGTGCCGTATGCATGGATGAGTGCGGGGTTGACCGTACGCTTCGAGAGTGGGAAGTTCTCGACGGCGCGCATGGTCTGGATGCCGCAGAGAGCATCTGATGGCACCTTCATCTCGCCGAGAAGATCTTTTTCTGTCCGGAATTTAGGCATAGATAATCCACGATTATTATAAAACTGATGCTATATTATACCTTGCAAACACGAAAATTGAAAATTAGGATCTGAATATGGCCGGATATGCATTGAAAAAAGAAGAACGCCACACCTGGGCGGACTATCAGAAGTGGCCTGACGAGGAACGCTGGGAGATCATAGATGGCGAGGCGTATATGATGTCACCGGCTCCAACTACTAGGCACCAGGCGATCTTACGGGAACTTTTTGGTTCGCTTTTTGCCTTCTTCAAAGGACATAAATGTAAGCTTTTTTCTTCACCCATCGACATCAAGTTGTCAGAAGAGGACATAGTCCAGCCCGACATCGTGCTCGTCTGTGACAAAAGCCAAATCAAAGAAACTCATATAGAAGGCGCCCCGGCGCTTGTCGTCGAAGTTGTCTCGCCTTCTTCAGCGGTACACGACAGAATGCGCAAAATGCGCTTGTATGCGGAGGCCGGGGTCAAGGAATACTGGATCGTCACTCCATTTCCATCCATGGTGGAGATTTTTCTCCTTGACGGAAAAAACTACCGGATGTATAAGACTTTTGACCGCAATCAAATTCTCGAAAGCGCAACATTCAAAAAACTCAGGATAAGCCTGGAAGAAGTATTCGAGTTTCCTCTCTCTCCTGAAGAGAAAAAGATTTATGAGGTGAGGGAATCTCCGGCGAAGTATGGTTCTTCCAGGAAATAGCTTGTAAACGGAGGCTGAAGGCAATGGTTGAATTTTCCAAGAAGATTTTTTCAGTGCCGGAATTATTCCCGGCGGAAGGTTTTGAATATCCAGGGGTCAAGGCGCTTTTCTATGAAGGGATGCCGTATAATGGCCGCAGGACACGCGTATTTGCGTGGTATGGCGTGCCTGATAACGCCAAGGGTAAAGTTCCGGCCATGGTGCTTGTCCATGGTGGAGGCGGCACTGCATTTGCTGATTGGATCCGGTTGTGGAACTCTCGTGGATACGCGGCGATCGCAATGGACACGTGTGGCGGGGTGCCTGTCTGGTCC
>JBAQUG010000185.1:0-30026 GCA_049297395.1 Victivallales bacterium
AGACACTGCTTGTTGCCGGTGACATCTACAGGCCTGCAGCCATAGACCAGCTCGAGTTCCTTGGCAGGGACAATTCGATACAGGTGTACTCCGACAGGAGCAACCCGAACGTTCCGATTATTGCGAAGAATGCTGTTGAACAGGCCAGGAGGGATGCGCTTGACGTCGTCGTGATAGATACTGCGGGTCGCCTCCAGATCGATCAGTCCATGGTCGCGGAACTCGTCAGGATCAAGCAGGCTGTCAACCCGAAGGAAATCCTCCTGGTCGCGGATGCCGCCCTCGGTCAGCAGGCCGTATCCGTGGCCGAGCACTTCCACAAGGCGCTGACACTCACAGGCGTGATACTCACGAAGCTCGATGGTGATGCGCGCGGTGGTGCCGCCCTTTCAATAAGGAAGGTGACAGGCTGTCCGATCAAGTACGTCGGTGTCGGCGAAAAAATCGGTGATCTTGATCTGTTCTATCCCGAACGTATGGCTTCCAGGATCCTTGGAATGGGGGACATAGTCTCGCTTGTCGAGAAGGCCGCCGAGGAGATTGACAAGGAAGAGGCCGCCAGGCTGCAGGAGAAGCTGAAGTCAAAGTCATTTGATTTCAATGATTTCCACCAGCAGCTGAAGCAGATGAAGAAGATGGGCGGACTCGAATCCGTCCTTAAATTCCTTCCCGGCGGAAACCAGCTCGCAAACCTGCCCGATTTCGATGACAAGTCCTTCATACACATGGAGGCCATCATTTCCTCGATGAATAAAAAGGAGAAGGAGAATCCCGAGATCATAGACTTTTCGAGGAGGAAACGGATTGCCAAGGGGAGCGGGACTTCCCTTGAGGAAGTCGGACAGCTCATAAAGCAGTTCTCAATGATGCAGAAATTCCTGAAGCAGACAAGCCTTGTGAACAGGCTGATGTCAGGCGCGCCGCTCATGGGAGGCCCCGCAGCTCTTGCCAGCAAGATGAGGCGTGGAAGCAATTTCACCCCGAGCAAGAAAAAGAGAAGAAAATAATATTGCAATTTCATTCCGGTGGGTGTAGTTTTTATTTTATTTTGAACATTGGATGAACCGAGGTTTTATTTAATAACCCGTTTATCCTCCGCTCGTTGAACCAGTACAATATAAATAGGGGTTTCCGTTTATGGCAGTGCCTCAAGCAAAGACGTTCAAGCTGAAAACTCGCACGAACATGCAGATGTCACCGCAGACGAAGGCTGCCTTTACGCAGCAGCCTGTGTCACATCAGAAAACCGTGGAACAGCAGAAACCTATGCCGGTAATGACCCAGCCGCTTCCGCCTCAGGAGGAAAATCTTACAGGCAAGCCACTGTTCGTCCCTTATCAGCATATTCCTCCGAACCAGCAGGCCAAGGCGATGGGACAGCAGCAGCAGCAGGGTGTGAAGACACAGCATGCCCCGATTCAGGGAAAACTTATCCAGAGACCTGGTTCTCCAGCCGCCACTCCTCTACCTGGGCAGCAGCCAGTGGCCCCGGTACGGCAGCAGTATGCACCGCCGCCACCGCCTCAATATCAGCCACCCTATATGCCTCCTCCTCAGCAGCAACCGGCTGTAAGTTCGCAGGAATACCAGCATCACAATCAGTATGCTCCGCCAGCAGCTGCCGGATCACAGGAAATTGATCCGGAGGCGTCGATAAAGGAAATATCGCTTAATCCTGCGTCTTCTCCTTTTGCCCAGAAATCGGCACTTCCCCAGAAGACTGCAATGTATAATGTGAATGAATTCGGCAAGGTGGGTGTCCCAGAGGAACTCCAGAAGATCCTCGAAAACGAGGCTGAAAACTACAAGGACCAGGTTCAGGCCTATGTTGATGTCTGCGAAATCCTATCCAAGCCCGGCTGGCAGCTTGCAGACATCGTGGACTATATCCACATGCTCGTAAGATCCGTGAACCTGGATGTGCTAAGTATTGTCATAACAGATCCCGCCAACAAGGGAAAATTCCTTCCTGTTGCCAGCAGAGGCTTCAAGGCATCGCCTTCAGCCCAGGTCATCTCCTGCTGGCTGCCTGCGATTTCAGAGGAAGGGACAATAATCTGGGACGAACTTCTCGAAGCCGCATTCGACAAAAAGAACAGGCTCGCGAAATGGATTACAAGAGAAGGCCTTAATTTTGTTGGATATGTTCCACTCCATGATAATAAGAAGATATATGGCTTTCTCTTTGTGGCCGTCTCGTCGGACAAGAAGGCCCCTTCAGCTCTTGCTTCACCTCTCCTCGAACTATGCGGCGGCAGGATAGGACTCGTGCTGGAATCAAGAAGGAGCATAGGTTCTCTGCCTGAAAAAGCCGCACAGACTGTCAAGCTTGTCCAGGATCATCTGGCAATGCTGACAAGTTATCTCGAAGTCCTGAAAATATCCGCCAGGATAAATCCAGAAGAAGTGGTGAGCACCGCTGAGAAATGCCTGAAGACAATTGCCGAAAGCAAAAAGATGATAGATCTCTTCGCCGACCAGGTTGTTCCAACTCCTGGAGAAAAGAAGGGCTGAACAGTTTTACGGTCCCTTGAAGTCTGTGCGAGTCTGTGGCTGAGATCTTCCTCAGAACTCTCTTTTAGTGAGATAATCCGCAAGCTCAAGAAGAAGCCTTCTGTATTTGTTGTCGGGGAAATCCATCAGGATGTTTTTTGCGGAATTCGCAAGGAATTCAGCCCTCTTGAGCACTTTGATCTCGGTGCCGCTTTCACGGATCATCATCCTGACAAGTTCAATTTCCTTTGCGGAATAGCTTTGCTTCCCAAGAAGTGAGAGAAGTTTTTTTCTCCCGGAACTGTCAAGGCTCTTCCATGTGTGATATATCAGAAGAGTTGGTTTGCCCTCTGCAAGATCGGAACCAATGGGTTTCCCAAGTTTCTTTTCATTCCCGAAAATACCAAGCCAGTCATCCTTGAGCTGGAACGCTATCCCCGAAAGAGAAGCGAATTCACCGAGCTTCTTCACACGTTTGTCGTCTGCGGATTTCGCAGATCCGAGTCCGATAAGCGCACCTGTTCCAGCACAGTAGCGGAGCAGGGCGCCTGTCTTGAGGTTCAGCATCTTTTCAATCATTACGGGATTCAGCTTGTCGAGCTTCAACAAAGGCATTTCGACATCAAGCGCCTCACCGCTTATCAGATCACGGTTCACAAGCTCATGCAGCTGCCGGCTGAGATGAATCGTAAGTTCCGGGGAAACTCCGGACTTTACAGACTTCAGGAGAATGTTCGAAGCCCAGCCCTGCTGGATGTCGCCTGCGAGCATCGCAAAATTCTTGCCGTAGGTCAGGGCCTCGTCAGGCTTCATTCCGAATTTTCTTTCTGCGAACTTCGCAGTCATAAAATGCGCAGAGGGCTTCCCTCTGCGCATTTTATCATTGTCGATGATGTCGTCGTGGACAAGCGTCCAGTTGTGGTAGATCTCAACTGCGGCGGCTGCGAACTTCGCAGATTCAGGCTTGCCGCCTAGAAGGCCGCAGGACCACATGACTATCGCCGGGCGCAGACGTTTCCCGCCGCGGCAGGGATAGTCTTTCACGGACTCTTTAAGGTATGCAGGAAGTATCCTGTCAGGAAAATCATCCTTCTGGATGATCCTGTCAATCCTGCCTGCGACTTTCTGGAGTTCTGGCATAAGCATATGGTAGAAATTTTCCTTTAAAGAAAATTTAGCAGGAGGATCTGGTAAAACAACCTAGTTAAATGATAATAAAGTGCAACTATGATATTAAAGTACTACTAAAGTCATATTGACTTACATGTAAATAATGGTATGGTAATGAAAAAGAGGAGTACATGATTATGACCACTGCAATCGTGACAACCAAAGGACAGATAGTTATTCCTGTAAGTCTAAGGAGAAAGTTCAATATCAGGAAAGGTGCTAGGCTGTTTGTTGAGGAAAAGGATGATTCAATCATGCTTAGACCCGTTACTGCCGCTTACTTTGACAAATTCGCAGGTATTCTCCCTACAAAAGGCAAATTGACAAAAGCTCTTCTTGAGGAGAGGGCTAGGGATAGGCAGAAGAAGGGGTGATATGAAAAAAGTTCTAGATGCCCACGCCTTGATGGCTTATTTCGAGAGAGAGCCTGCTTATGAGAAAGTCAAAGAGCTTTTGTCCTCTGCTGCAGAAAAGGATAACAATCTCCTGATGACATCTGTCAATTACGGAGAAGTCTATTATTCGGTTATGAGGGACTGCGGACAAGCAAAGGCTGAAGATATCGACAGGGTCATAGATACTTTCCCCATAGATATTATTGAAGTCGACAAGAATTTGGCAAGAGAGGCGGCAAAGTTCAAGGCCACGAAAAAGATGTCATATGCAGATTGTATGGCTGCTGCGCTGGCTAAACTCCACAAGGCCGAAGTCATTACTGGTGATAAGGAATTCAAGGAAGTAGAAAAGGAAATAAAAATCTACTGGGTTTAACCGATAAGGAAGACCTTGCTATGGAAGACAATCCTATTGTAAGATTAAAATGTAAATATTCACTGAACGAACATAGTTCAGTGAATATTTACTGTCCGTGCGAGTCCGTGGCTAGAATCCGGCCTTTATGGAAATATTTTTAATTTCCGCCGCGCGTCCGGTGTTCATGTCGTACGAGATCACAACGGCATCAAGCCTGATGTCCTTTTCAACTACTGGAAGTTTCTGGGGCATTCCACTTGTGAACTTCCTGAGGACAGCTTCGATGTCGCGACCGAGGATCGAGTTTATCGAGCCTGTCATTCCGACATCGGAAATGAAGGCCGTCCCCCTTGGAAGGACGACTGCGTCCGCAGTCTGGACATGGGTATGCGTGCCGATGACTGCAGTCACGCGTCCGTCTAGGAAATGCGCCATTGCAGCCTTCTCACTCGTGGCCTCCGCATGGATGTCGACGATTATGGTCTTGACCGTAGGAGGAAGCGCCGCAAGGATCGTCTCGACTGTTTCAAAAGGGCAGCTTGAGCTCTCCTTCATGAAAACCTTTCCGAGAAGATTTATTACGGCTATCTCGCCTCCACCTGGATTCCTGAAGACGTCGTATCCTTTACCAGGCTGTTTCTTATGATAGTTGGCAGGCCGGATGAAGTTGTCGATACGCTTGATCTCCTCCTCGAACCCTTTCTGGTCCCACACGTGGTCGCCGGATGTGTAGACGTCCACGACACCGGCAAAGTCGGTGAGGCAGCTCGCGCTGATACCAGCTCCGCCGGCGACATTTTCGACATTGGCTATGACGAAGCTGCAGTTGTACTGCTTGCGCAGTTCAGGGACAAGGCCCCTGACTGCGAGCCGCCCGCCTTTCCCTACGACATCGCCTATGAACAAAAGATTCATATTATATTTTCGACTTTCGATTATAAATTTCGCGTCCGCAAAATTTATTTGGCATAATCCACGGATCTGGTTTCCCTGATTACGGTCACCTTGATCTGTCCCGGATAGTTCATTTCCTTCTCTATGCGGTGGCAGATATCCCTGGCAAGAACCTGGGCTTCGGCATCGCTGATCTTGGTCGGCTGGGCGACCACGCGGACTTCGCGTCCGGCCTGCAGTGCATAGCAGGATTCGACGCCGCTGAATTCACAGGCTATCTTCTCGAGCTGGTCGAGGCGCTTGAGATAGAGCTCGGCGGTTTCGCTTCTTGCACCTGGCCTTGAAGCGCTGAGTGCGTCGCATACGGTTGCTAGGACTGCGTAGAGCGATTCCTTTTCGACTTCCTCATGGTGCGCGGCGACTGCGTTGATGACGTCTTTCGCCTCGTTGTTCTTCCTGAGGATGTCCGCGCCTATGGAAGCGTGCGAACCTTCTATCTCATGGTCCATGGCCTTGCCGATGTCATGGAGGAGCCCGATTCTCTTTGCCTTCTGGACATCGAGTCCGAGTTCCGCGGCGATTATCCCCATGAAGTATGCGGCCTCCACAGAGTGCCTGAGGACGTTCTGCGAATAACTGAACCTGTATTTCAGCCTGCCGATCAGCTTGATGAGGTTTGTATTGATACCCTGGACCCCGGTTTCAAGTACGGCGGCCTCTCCTGCGGAAAATACTGCGTCTTCAACTTCCTTTTCAGACTTCTTGAAAAGTTCCTCGATGCGTGTCGGATGAATCCTGCCGTCCGAAATGAGCTTTTCGAGAAGCAGTCTTGCAGTCTCCTTTTTAACAGGATCGAAGCAGGATATGACAACGGCTTCAGGGGTGTCGTCGATCATCAGGGTGACGCCGGCTACGGCCTCGATTGCACGGATGTTCCTTCCGTCGCGACCGATTATCCTTCCCTTCATCTCGTCGTTAGGAAGGGGGATGGTGGCGGTAGTATGTTCATACGCGCAGTCAGATGAGTATTTCTGCATCGCGTATATCATTATCTTCTGCGATTCCTTTTCTGCCTTCTGCTTCGCCTCTTCAACAAGGGTGCGGATCAGGTGTCCTGTCTCATTCTGGACTTCGCCTTTGATCTTTTCGAGGAGCATCTCCTTTGCTGAATCCCTGTTGAGTTCCGCTATGCGTTCGAGCTCGGTGATCTGTTTGGATATCTCCTTCTTCAGGTCGGCTTCCTTGACCGTCAGGCGTTCCCTGACAAGTTCGACTTCCTTTTCAGTCTTCTCGACGCCAGCCATTTTCGCCTCCAGCACATCGGCCTTCTTCTCAAGTATTTCCTCCCTTTGCGAGATTCTTTTCTCGACGGTGCTGAGTTCCTGCCTTCTTTCCTTGGCTTCGACTTCGAAGTCGTCCTTTATCCTGATGAATTCGGCCTTCGCGGCGACTTTTGCCTCGCGCAGGATATGGTCGGCCTCCTTCTTGGAGTCTTCACGGATCTTTTCAGCGGCGGAAACCGCACTCTGTCCCCACAACTTCGCTATCAGCCAGTGGATTAAAAACCCAAGCGCCATGCCAGAAACAAGCCCTATCACCGACTTGCTCAGCAATACATTCAACAGATCGTTCAAAAACTTGTTAAACTCATTCATTTTCTGTCCTCTCCTTTCAGTTTTTCAGGAACAGCGGTACACTGCGGACTCGGTGACGATCATGTCCATCATGACGTCCCTGCCGTCCGAAGGCACCGACTCAATCATCTGCCATTCATAACAAATACCTATCTTAAACCCGGATGCATCCGATAGAAGCCGGTCGAAAATTCCCTTTCCGTGTCCAAGTCTTCCTCCATTACGGTCGAATGCGATTCCAGGCACCAGCCATGGAATATTCTTCAGGACTTTTTCAGGGACCACGGGCTTTTCAGCCAGAGGTTCCATTATCCCGAACCTGCCTTTAACAAAACCTTCCGCGAAATCCGTGACAAAGGCCATCTCATAGCATTTTTCCGCCCTGTTGGATCTCGGGAAGCAAACTCCCTTTCCTTTTATTATTTGTTCCTTCAGGAATCCTGTGATATCCGGTTCCCCGTCCGATGGATAGAAAGCCGCGATGTTTCCGGATTCCTCTATTTTCTTTATTTTTCCAAGATGAACGGAAATCGAACTGCCTGCGCGTCCTATGAATTCTCTTTCAAGAACTCTTCTGCGCGGAAGAAACAACCGCCTTATTTCATCCTTTTCCTTCACTGCCTTTTCTGCCTTCTTTTCTTATGCCATCCCAGTATTCTATGCGTTCCTTTATCTTGGACTCGTACCCGTTTTCAGATGGCATGTAATATCTCTTGGAAACGCCAAGATAATCCTGGACTGTGAAATGGCCTTCCTCGCCATGGGGATAGACATATCCCTCGCCGTGCCCCATTGTCTTGGAGCCCTTGTAATGCGAATCCCGCAGATGCTTCGGAACCGCCTGCACCCGCTCGTTCCTGACATCGTCGAGCGCGGCATCGACTGCGGCATAGCTTGCATTGCTTTTTGGAGCGGTCGCGCAATAAGTCACGGCCTGCGCGAGTATGATCCTCGCCTCGGGCATTCCAATCATTTCAACCGCCTGCATCGCATTTACGGCAACAGTTATCGCCCTAGGATCGGCATTGCCGACATCTTCTGATGCGAATATGACAATCCTTCTTGCTATGAACCTTATATCCTCGCCAGCATGAAGCATTTTGGCCAGCCAGTATACAGCTGCGTCAGCATCGCTCCCCCTCATGCTCTTTATGAATGCGCTCGCAGTGTCGTAATGGCCGTCATCACCGTATTCAACAGGTTTCTCCTGGATCGACTCGTGTGCGATCTCCTTTGTGATGGCCGTGACGCCTTTCTTGTCGGGCTTGGTTGTCAGAACCGCTATTTCAATTGCGTTTAGCGAGCGTCTTGCGTCGCCTTCGCATGATTTGGAGAGGAATGTCAGCGCATCAGGATGTATGTTGATTTTCCTGTCGGGGAAGCCGCGTTTGTCTGTGACGGCTTTGTTGATCAGGTTGAGTATGTCCTCCTCGGAAAGGGCTTCAAGCTTGAAGACAAGTGAACGTGAGAGCAGGGGGCCGTTGACATAGAAGAAGGGATTCTGGGTGGTGGCTCCGATGAACCTGATGTTGCCGTTTTCAATGTCGGGAAGTAGTACATCCTGCTGGGCGCGGTTGAACCTGTGGATCTCATCGATGAAAAGTATCGTCTTCCTGCCGCAACTCTTCTTCCTTACAACCGCCGTGGCGATTTCATTCCTTATGTCGCCGACGCTTGAAGCGACGCCGGAAAGCCTGATGAAAGCGGCATTTGTAAGCTTTGCTATGAGTTCTGCGATGCTGGTCTTGCCGACCCCAGGCGGCCCTGAAAGTATTATCGATGTGAATGAGTCTGAATCTATTGCGCGCCGCAGAAGCTTTCCTTCCGCAAGAATGTGCCTCTGTCCGACATATTCATCGAAGTTAATCGGACGCAGGCGGGCAGCAAGAGGTTGTTCCCCTGAAATGGGTTTCGGAGCAGCTTCTTCATTGGTGAAGATGTCGCGCTGTTCTACAAATAAGGAATCCATGCCCGGTCCTCTTCTCGAGAAAGAAAATCGGATCCCGGCATGGGAGGAGCGTCAACAAGACAAAGTTGGCAAGGTACAATAAACCTGTAGCATTTTCCGAGGGAAATAAGGGCTGGACGTAAAACGCCTGCGCCTGATATCTCAAAGGAAGTGGTACAAAATTCTGTTAAAAGAACGCATTTCCTGAGTTCTTCAAAAATTCTTGATAAAAATGCTGTGATGAACAAAATAAACATTGCCGGAAACAACCGATTTCTTTAAATTATTAAAAACATAATTAACTCTCTTACAATAAACTTTAATAATATACAACTACTATTTGAGGATGAAAGCGGTATAACAAGGAAAATATGCGAAATCCGCAAGCTGTTGTCAGCCTTTTACTTCCACTAGCAAGTCGTTGGAATATAGGAGCTTCATCATTTCAACGTCCATGAAGTGGCTTCCCCTGTAGTCAGTGATAGACCCTATGAACCGGCCTTCCTCGATCAGAGCCAGGCCTGCGAGCAGGTCGAGATTTGCACGATGCCAGGCGGCTTCCAGTGATTTGCCGTTATGCATGAGCCTGGGCTCGTTCAGATATCTTCTTTTGGCAGCGATCAGCACGTTCTTCCTGTTATAGCCGATATGCCGGACATCCGCGAAGAATTTTCCGATCGTAAGGCAGAAAAACATCTGCTTTGTAGTTGTGTTTGTCCTAGCTGTTGCTCCATGCCGGAAAGTCTTTTCATTCAATGTGAACTTGATCCTCTGGGCACCGATTGCGTTGGAGAAATTCCTGGCGCAGTCGATCTCAAGCGTGTATTTCCCTTTTTCCGGAGGAGTGAAGATCATGAACCTGCCATGATAGTTAACAATCGAAACAGGCTCCTTGACGGTATAATATCTTAAAGGCTTGTCCTGTTCCTTGCGTCCTGCCCCCATCAGCGCTTCCACAAGGTCAAGGCTGCCATGTTCGAAGAGAGGCGGATCGCCGGATTCCATGGAAATCATCAGGTTGTCGACATCGAGTCCGGCCTTCAAGGCGATCATGTGTTCGGCAAGACGCACGTAGTTATGTGAATTCCCCGACCTCAGTACGATGCTGCTTACAAGGTCGCCGGTGGTCCATACGTTGCGGGTTGAAACTTTTATCGGCATTGAACCCGGCAGGTCCGTCCTGTTGAAATACCAGCCTTCCAGGTCGCACGGCTCAAGACGCAGCTTGCGGATCTTGTGCTTTGCAAAAGTGCCGGGCGCGCTTACCTCCACGGTTTTTGCAATTGTCTTCTGTCTGCTTTTGATGTCGACGACCCCGTCTCCGGTCATTTCCAGGTCGACGGGAAGCTTCGCGAATTCATCGTAGGTGCGCCTGAGATCGTCAAGGTTCCCATCAAGTATTTTTCCGAAATTGTCCATAATCATATAAGATGTCTAAAATGTTTAAGTGCAGTTTATCTGAATCCTCATTCTTATTACCCCAGGCGCAGGAACCGAAAAGAATTATATTTTCAGGTTTGAATTCCCTTGCGGCTGCATCAGCATATGCCTTTGTTTTTTTTAAGGAAATCATAATTTCAAATAATATAATTCGAAAACAGTGAAATCATATCCGGGTTCACTTTTTCACCAACATGACCTTGTGTGAACTTTTCCTGTCGTTTGTCGAGATTATCTTGACGGCCGGGGCATCGGGGCTGGGACGACCGTTCATCGTCATCTGCATCTTGAATTCAAGCGCCTGATCAAGTGTCGGCATCGACGTGTCCAGCGGGAAGAGATCCGAAAAGCTGTTCATCATCGCGGAACTTTCAACTGTAAGTCCGGCCGGAAGCGTCGGGACGATGTCCTTCAAAGTCATTTCCGCCGTTATGAGCAGGCATTCGACGTCGCCTGATTTTTCCAGTTTTTCCAGCTTGACCGAACCATCAATGTTTTTCTCCTCGACTTTTATTCCATGCCTTGCCATGTCAGCGGGTATTTTTTCAGTCTTCAATCTCCATGATTCACCGATTTTCCTCTTTCCGGAAGCTCCGAAGATCTCATCGTCGGAAGCCCCGCCGGTATACAGGCTTTCAACCAGGGACAGTGCGGCAGAGAGTGATTCATCCACCGCCTTGCCGTCGATCTCAAAGACAACTTTGCCTTCCTTGACCATGGCTGTAATGACCGTGCCTTTCTCAACAACAGGGTTCTCCTTTGCCTCGGATCTTATGGTGCATTGGTTGACGAGCATCGACTCTTTTACGGAATGGCCTTCGTTGTCGATTTCAAGTATGGTTATTTCCGCGTCGAGTTCGATGGTTGTCTGGACTACGGCTGACTTTATGACCTGTCCGCCTGAAATGACGGTCGACTGTTGGCTGCTGCTGCCGGTGCTTATGTCCCGGCACTTGTCACCGACCTTTACGGGTCTGTGGAATTTTATTTCATATTCCTGCGCCAGAAGATTCAGGGAGAAGGAGAAAACCATTGCAAAAGCCATCAACAGCCTCATGTCCAAATCCTTTCAGGGGTTGATAATTGATCTATAAACTACTAATTTAACGCACATTTTGATTTTAATAAAGGGAAGCTCTGAAAAATTAACTACAGGAATTCTATTTTACATGAAATTCATAAAGGGCAGGCTTGAAGGCACATATATCATTGAACACGATGTTTTCGGGGATGAAAGGGGATTCTTCCTCGAAAGTTACAACAGCAGGAAATTCGAGGACGCCGGAATAAAATTGAATTTTGTCCAGGACAACTGGTCGCGTTCAATCAGAAACACCCTGCGGGGGCTCCATTACCAGGTCAACCCAGGACAGGCGAAGCTTGTCAGGGTTGTCTCGGGCGAGGTTTTCGATGTCGCTGTCGACATAAGGCATGGCTCTCCGACTTTCGGCCAGTGGGACGGATGTTATCTTTCCGCGGAGAATAAGAGGCAGTTCTTCATCCCAGTAGGATTCGCGCATGGCTTCTGTGTAATCAGCGATTCGGCGGACGTGATGTACAAGTGCAGCGACTTCTATTCGCCCACGGATGAACGCGGCGTCATCTGGAATGATCCGGACATCGACGTCAAATGGCCCTTGAAGGGCGAACCAATACTTTCAAAGCGAGATCTTGGAAGTCCTACGCTTAAGAAAAGCGAGAAATATTTCTTATATTAGAACATTGAATCTACATCCATGCACCCGTTCAAGACCCGTATGATTTCAAGGTTCTGATTTACTGCCCGGTAAAAAATCATATATCCTTTATACGATAGGCTTCGCAATCCAGGCATAAGTTCATCACGCGAACGTCCCATGTCCGGCATTTTAGGCAGGGCTTTGCACGAGGCATGTAGTTTATCAGTGAAAGCATCTGCGGCATCATAATTGTCCAAGGCTATATAGCTCCAGATATCTATCAGGTCTTCAATCGCCCGTCTCGAAATTATCAGTTTTAGAGCCTTCATTTTACGAGTTTCTTGCGACCGGATAATTTTATGCAGGCAACTGTTTTTTCCGTGAAGTCCTCAGATAGGCCGGTCTCTATTTGTTTTAATCCCAGACGCAGCTCCGATTTAAGCTCGGCAAGCAATATCTGTTTCTGCTGGTCCCGTTCCTTGAGCAGGCGCAGACTTTCGCGGACGACTTCACTTGCGGAATTGTAGAAGCCGTTTTTTACTTTCCCGTGTACCCAGGAATCAAGATCCGAAGTCAATGATACATTCATATTCATAATCCTTCATGTTATAATTGAGGATACGTTTAAATATATGGCAATAACAGATTATGTCAATCTATGACATAGCCGAATTGGTGATAGAGAATGGACGATTGGAGGGATTTGCGGGTTGGATTTCTGATTGGATTTTACGGTATGTCGGGCTTGGCCGGAGTGCCTGCTGCTTGACAGGTTCCTTCTCGCCTCCTTCAGGGGATGTGTGTACGGCACGGTTTGGACTATATATGTAACTGACTTCAAACATCAGGACGGAGAGGGCGGTGGAAAATATTTCGGGAGCTGATCCGAAATCCCCATACAAGCACCCATCCATCATCCGCGGGAATGAAGTGCAGCGGAATCCCCGGCAGAGTGCATGGCATTGTTGCATGCTCCTTTTTCTTGATCATATTTTTTATTGCCCCGATAAAAAATATCAGCTGTTCTTCCTCTGGCTGAGGAACAGGGCTCCTAGAGGAGGAAGTGTCAGGGAAAGGCTGCATGGCCTTCCATGGCATTCCTTGTTTTCAGTATCGACTCTTCCCTTGTTGCCCACTCCTGAACCGCCATAGTTTTCAGCGTCGGAGTTGAAGATCTCATACCATGTGCCGCCAAAAGGAACGCCGACCCTGTAATTGTTCCTTACAACCGGCGTGTTGTTCATGACGACCAGTACAGGCTCGGTGTGGTTCTTGTCCCAGCGGATATAAGAGATCACGGACTGCAGGATGTCATTGATGTCGACCCATTCGAAGCCCTTCGGATGGAAATCGACTTCCCAGAGGGCAGGCCTGTCCTTGTATACCTTGTTGAGGTCTTTGAAGGCAGTTCTTGTTCCGGTATGGATCGGATATTTTAGCAGCGGCCAGTCGAGTGAGCTTTTGCAGTCCCATTCGTTCCACTGGCCAAACTCGCATCCCATGAAAAGGAGTTTTTTTCCGGGATGGGTCATCATGTAGGACATGAGGAGCCTTAGGTTTGCGAACTTCTGCCAGTAGTCCCCGGACATCTTGTCGAGAAGGGATTTCTTTCCATGTACGACTTCGTCATGGCTGAAAGGCAGGACGAAGTTTTCGCTGAAGGCATACCAGATCGAGAATGTGAGCTTGTCGTGGTGGTAGCTCCTGAATACGGGATCCTTGCTGAAATATTCAAGCGTGTCGTGCATCCAGCCCATGTTCCACTTCAGGGTGAATCCGAGGCCGCCGAGATATGCCGGACGCGATACGCCGGTCCATGCAGTTGATTCCTCTGCGATCATCATTGTGCCGGGATGAAGTTCATGTGTGAGCTCGTTCAGACGCTTCATGAAGGAGATGGCGTCGAGGTTTTCCTTGCCGCCGTACTTGTTGGGGAGCCAGTTGCCGTCTTGTTTTGAGTAGTCGAGGTAGAGCATTGAGGCGACCGCGTCAACGCGGAGACCGTCTATATGGTAGCGTTCGAACCAGAAGAGCGTGTTTCCGATCAGGAAATTGCGGACTTCGCACCGCCCGTAGTTGAATATGAACGTACCCCAGTCACGGTGTTCGCCCTGGCGCGGATCGAGATGTTCGTAGAGCGCCGTACCGTCAAAACGGGCGAGTGAGAATGCATCCCTGGGGAAATGTGCGGGAACCCAGTCGACCAGGATGCCGATATTCTTGGAATGCATGTAGTTCACAAAATAGCTGAAGTCCTCAGGTGTTCCGAACCGGGCCGTAGGGGCATAATATCCGGTAACCTGATAACCCCATGACTGGTCGAACGGATGTTCAGCCATAGGCAGCAACTGTATATGGGTGTAGCCCATTTCAACGACATAGTCGGCGAGGGCATGTGCGATGTCGCGGTAGTTGTGGAAGTCATTTTCATCGGCCGGATTGAGCTCGCGGAGTCCCGGACCGCGCCATGAGCCCATATGCACTTCGTAGGTGTTCATCGGACCTTCAAGCCAGTTCTTGTGTTTCCGTGCGTTCATCCAGTTTTCATCTGTCCATGCGAAGTTGTTCTGCGCAGAGACTCTCGCTGCTGTGTTGGGGCGCATTTCAGTCCAGTATGCATAGGGATCGAGCTTGAGGAAGATGTCGCCGTTCTTTGCGCGGAGCTCGAACTTGTATATCTCGCCTTCCTTCAGCGACGGGATGAAAAGCTCCCATATGCCGGAGGATCCGATAACGCGCATGGGATGCCTTCTTCCGTCCCACTGGTTGAAGTTTCCAACGACCGAAACCCTGTCGGCGCTGGGCGCCCATACAGTGAACAATACGCCTGTCACTCCGCCGAAATCACGGGGATGGGCTCCCATGAATTCATAGACCTTGTGATGTTCGCCCTGGTTGAAGAGGTATTGGTCCATCTCGCCGATCCCGGGAAGAAAGCAGTATGGGTCGGGTGATGTGAACGCCGAGCTGTTGTCGAAATGCTTTTCGAGTTCATATTTGAAGTGCTTCTGGACGCCTGGGAATGAGAGCGCGAAAAGTCCCTGCTCGTGGATCTTCTCCATCCTGGTCTTTTCGCCAGTTTCGCCTATGACTAAAACCTCAAGGGATTTGGGGTCATAGCATCTGACAATGATGCAGTTTAGTTTCGGGTCAAGATGCATGCCTAGGATTGAATGAGGGCTGCCGTATCTTCCCTCTAGCAGCATTTTCAGGTCATTCTCATTTGGAAGAAGTTCAGAACTCATAGTAAAAGTCCTTGTTTTATTAGGAATGATAATTTTAATTAATATATCCTGATTTTCTGTTTTACCAAAGCGATAAAGGCTCTTAAAAATTATATTTCTAGCTGGAGTTGACATATGGTTTGCCCGGAGATAATTTAACCGGGCTGAAATACACCGGAGGTTGTCCATGAATTTCCTGTTTGCACTTGCCATGTCCGCGCTCATTTCCGTTTCCGGCTGGCTCAACGAAGGCTTGAAGGCGCTGGAGAAGAAGGATTATGACGCCTCGATCGCGAGCCTTTCAAAAATAACGAAGGAGAATTCCGAGGGTACGCGGATTTATGAGACAGCGCTGTTCTACAGGGCGCAGGCATACCAGGGGAAGGGTGACAAGGACAAGGCGCTTGCGGACCTCGCAGCCATCCTGAAAGGCGAATGCGGGAAGGAACTCCGCGTCGAAGCGAAAAAGCTTTATGTCGAACTTGGTGGGAAGCTGGACAAGCTCCTTCCTGAGGAATCCCCGGCAAAAGTATGGGCTAAATTCAGGGAGCTCGCAGGGCAGGGGGATATTAAGAAGGCGCTCGGACTCACTACGGGGGAATGGAAGACGATGCTGTCCCGGTTTGAAGGGGCGGCTGGTGCCGAAGGTTCAGCGCTGGAGACGTTCACAAGGGAAATAGCAAAAGGCGATGTTGGTGCTGAGACGATACCTGAAGATCCCGAGAAAGAGCAGGCAACCCTGGAGATCAGGAATCCTGAGAAGGGTTTTAATTTCAAGATGGGATTTATGCTTGATAAGGAATCCAACCGCTGGCTGATATGCAGTTTCAGGCCTGATGCGGCAAACATCCGGAATGCCGTCGCAGCACCTCGCACCCAGAAGAATGATGGTCTGAAAAATATCACCAGCCTCAGGCAGATTGGTCTCGCCTGCAGGATGTATTCGCAGGAGCACAAGGAGAATTTCCCAAACGGATTTGATGAGCTGATTACAGGAGGATACCTTGAGAATACTGAATTGTATGTCTGGACGAGCCCTGAGGATGGCAGCAAGGACAGGTTTGTTTACTGTCCCGGTCATAACGAAAGTTCGTCTGTTGACTTTATTCTCGCGGTTGCGCCACGGCCGGCAAATGGAAAAAGGGAAGCCCTGTATATGGATGGACATGCCGCAGTGATTTCCGAAGAGGAATTCCAGAAGACGGCAAAGGCGCAGAACTGGCAGGTGCCCGTTGTTGCGAGATTCGCAAGGAAGGATATACCGGAGGAGAGACAGACGCTCATCCGCAACCTTGTCGCTCAGATGGGAGACTCCAAGCCTGAAGTCAGGCAGGAGGCCAGGAAGAAACTCCGTGAGATGGGGCCGGAAGCATATCCCATACTCGAAGAGTTCGTAAGCCATTCAGATCCCGAAATAAAACTCGAAGTCAAGAACATCCTGAAGGGAAAGTAAGGGGAAGTTCGGAAGTGCGAGAGTCCGGAAGTTCGAAAGTTCTAGAGCGCAGGGAATGAAACTGGAAAACAATCGAACAGACGAATTGCGAAGTGGTTTGCGGAGCGCTGGCGTCCCTCCGGCATTTCTTCAAATAATCTAACACACTCATCTTGCCTGTGAGGGATTTTGCCCGGCTCCTCCTGCGAAATGATGCTTGCCCTCATATCATATGGCGAACTCTTCCAATGGAAGAATGGAAAGGCAGCAGTCTTCCTTGGTCACTGAGTAGCTGATGTAGACTTTCCTGTCATGCTCCAGTACCGAGGGATATGACCATTGTTCGCCCTTGCAGTAGCCGATTCTCCGTGCCTTGGGCGATCTGCCATTGCGAACCATGACGACCTTCCGGAACAACTGCTCGCCCGGGGAACTCACTGCTACGGCCAGCACATCACGATCTCCTCCACCGGAGACGTCCGGTTTCATGTTGAACGCCAGATAGTGCTGTCCTGTTGACAGCGTGCCGGCGCAGGTCTTCGCTGAACTCATCGGAAAATTGCTGATCCGCAGCTTGCTCCAGTTGCGACCTCCGTCGCGACTTTCCGAAACATATGCAGCTTCAACTGCACTCCGGACATATGCTGTCACGACACCATCACCAAGGCTGAGGGATGTTTCGGCAAAATCGATCCGGTCTTTCGGTACGGAAGGAATTTCAGAGACGTCCCATTTTGAAAAGTCTTCACCTTGGCAGATGGCCACCCGTGGCTGGACCAGGTTGAACTGTCCGCCCATTATCCAGCTCCCATCCTTGAGTTGCTGTGGCCGGTTGAGCGGATGGAATTTTTCCACGTGTCCCTGCTGATGCCAGCGCTTTGTGGCATCGTCGAAACGGAAGACATCCATCCTGCCTCCGCTTATTTCCGGACAGCGCGGCTGGGAATGGACTTTGCCGACAAACGCCCATAATACGTCATCTTTCGACAGCAGCTGGCAGCTTTCCCAGATCGTAGTTTCATGGTCTATTGGAGGTGCGAGATACCCAGGCACCGACCAGCTGGCGAAGTCGTCATCCGACCTTATCCAACGCACGACCGAACCCTTCTCGCTCTCCCCTGCAGGAGAGTTGTTCCACGCAACGAAGAAGCTGTTGCGGTGTTTTACGATAGAACTCTCGTGCAGGAATTGGAAATCGCTGTCGCTCCTATGGATCATGATGTGCGATATCCGGCTCGGCAGCTGGAGATCGGAAACGGCTGGGAACGGCGTTTCCGGAACCCATGCTGTAAAAGGCGCTTGATTTCCTTGTCCCATGTTCACTCCTTTATGGTGTCTAGGATTTGCTTCGGCTGAAGAGCCTCAGCTGTATCCATCCGTTAGAATTTTTATTCTTTCCTGCTCAGAACGACATGCTTTTGAAATCAATCTTCTGCTTGTCGGATGCCTGGAACTTCATAAGATATTTGCCGAGATAGGGGACGTCGAGACCGTAGTTCTCCGCAGTCTTGTAGATCTCCATCTTAAGGTTTTCATCGTAGTCGGTAGTCAGCCTGCTGTAGAGATGGTAGATGTACTGCTCGGCCCATTTCCTCGGAAGGGATTCGTCTGCGATCATCGCATTGTCGAGGTTTCCAGCAAATACCAGCTCCTGCCGCCTGCCGAGGCTGTCCTGTCCGGTTATCCTCAATCCGACCTCCTTGATGTCCGGTTGGAATTTACCATAGACCGAAAGCGTATGCTGTGAGTAGAGGTGTGGAAGTTTCTTTGGGAACGTGTTGTCGGAGAGGCTGCTTGAAACCTGGTAGTCCAGATCCATTATTATTATGCTAGATACTTCCTGGATGAACTTTTCCAGGGCGACATTGCTCTGGCTCTCCTCTTCCGAGGAAAAGCTTTCACCCCTGTTCCTATAGGCGAGAAGATCCAGCAGGAACGAGTTCTTGTTCCTTCCTGAACTGAAAGTGAAGAGGCTGGCGTTGTTCTGGTTCCTGTTGGCGATTTCATTGATGAGCGAGCGGCTGTCGAACACTTCTCCGGTGTTGACATTGCCGTCGGAAGCGAGAAAGAGGATCAGCGGCCGTCCGCCTGCCTTGAATTTCGATCCTGTGAAAGGCTCGAGCGCGGAATAGATGTTCGTCGAGCCGGAACGTTCGAGCCCTTTAAGGAAAATATCAGCCTTCTTGATGTTGTCCGGCTCCGGGCTCTTCAGTGAATCGAATAGGGGGAATGACCTGTGCTTGAATGAGACAATCTCAAATCTGTCGCCAGTATTGAGCGTCGTCAGGGATTTCCTCACGCCGTCCTTGAATTCAACGAGCTTGTCCTTTGATATGCTGCCGGAGGTGTCGATGCAGAAGACAATATCCTTTTCAAAAGGTTTCAATGAGGAGATTTTCTTTCGTGGCAATATGTCCACCCTGAAAAAACCGCCGCCGTCAGGTTCAGTGTGCTTGAAGAGCCTCACATCCATGATGCTGTCGATGTTTGCCAGATCTTCATTGGGAAGCAGGCGTGAGCCTGGAGTTCCTGAAATGTTCTTGAGGGGCATGGGGACTCGCAGTTTCAGCTCGATGGGCTTGCCGTCGTCGCCGAGATTGCCATCCGGAAGATCCGACCTGGAAAGCTTGGGGACGATCAGCCGGTTATGGCTGAGCCTGCCTGCGCCAATCTTGTCGCCGTCAATCTCAAGGATCTTCTGGAGCGTGTCAGGTGATGGCGATTTTGGCAGCTTGAATGAATCGGGTGGAGCTGCAGTCTTTATCTTATCGGGATTGTCATTGGCAGAAGGCCTGGTTCCAGGGAAATTCTGTGAAGCAAGCCTGGGCGGCAGGCTGACAGGTTCGTATGAACGTTTCATCTTGGCTTTCATAAGATCGTCCTCGTCAGGCGCAGGTGTCAAGGAAATCGTTCCGAGGTTCATGTATTTGCTCGGTTTCTGCACGAAGTCGGGAATTATATTTGGAACTGCGAGGTTCCTGGAAATAAGAAAAAGAGTAACATGCACCAGCAGCGAAAGAACCACTGACAGCGCTATGTAGAAATTTCTGTTGGATTTGTTCATCTTTTTATTCCATGTTTCAAATAGTCTACGAAAGAGGAATTGGTCGGGGCGATAGGATTCGAACCTACGACCTTCTGCTCCCAAGATAGACTGCATAGCCTCAAAAAAGAATGGAAAGGTTTAACATGTGAGGCTAAAATGTTTATTTGATGATTCTTGCTGAATCCTGAAAATACTTGATAAATTCTTTTGGATTTACACAAATTTTACACAAGGTTATTTCAATTGCTCCGGCATAATAAGCAGGAGAATCTTGCCGTTTTCAAAAATGCTTTCCGAAAGGGCAGATCCTTTATTGCCTATTCTTTCTTATCTACCATATAATCTCCTTCTCCTTCCTTAATTCTTTCCTTAGCAAGACTATATGCCCACCGTGGTATTTGTGGACAGGTTTGATTTAAATGATCTTTCTGCTCAGAAAAATACTTTAACTTTTCCGTCAAAACTTGCTCTGATTCGTCACGCCAGCAATCAATAGACCAAAACATTCTAATCTTATTCATTAACGAATCATAATTATTGCCAGCGTTCAAATGAGCACGTACTTTCTCGTTTGGATTTAGAAATGTCATTACTCCAGAAAGAACTGCAACGAGAATTGAAAATGATCCTGCAATAACATGATTTGGATCGAATTTAGAAAGTGCTGAAGCACCCGCAACCGCCGAAAATAGAACCGTCGGAACGCCAACCCACAAGTGAAAATTACCCCAAAAATGAGAGGCAGCAAAATGTCCTTTTGAAGAATACAAAAGTGCTTCCTCAATGCGTTTAGCTTCATTGATGATTTCTACCTTCGTTTTCGATACCACCTTTTCGGCGGTTGTGGGTTGTTGATTATCCATATGCTGGAAAATAATCTCCAAAAATTTTTATCCACATGTCAACAGCATCTTTTATGTAATCGCGGGTGGCATAATCCTCAGCTTTAACTGCTCTATCATACGCAAGTTGAAATTTTGCAACGGCTTCCTGAATTTTTTCCTGCGTATTTATGTAACTGCCAACATCACCGCCATATCCTGCTGGGTCAAGATTTTTCTTTGCAACAAGTGTCCGACCTTTATCAAAAAAATATCTTGCACCCGAAGAGAAATCAGAAATAGTAATATTGTTCAATGCTTCTAACGCAATAACTTCAAGGTGAAATGAACTAAAGTATTTATCGTTATTTTTATTCCATGCCTTAATCATTTTTATTAACGGAATCAAATCACTATTGTGGGCTTTATTCGCGGTGGACATTATCTCAACATGTTTTTTAGGATCTGTAGAAATCCAACTTTGATTTATGGAATTCGGTATAAGAAATCCGCCACCCGTCCGATTGAATCCCGGAACAACATCAACAACAAAGTCATCAAATCTAATTGTAACCGCTTGCCCGTTCCTACTAATGTCTGGTGTTTTTGTGTACGTCCTTAGAAGTGTTCTCTTTACCCAATCAAGCAATCCTGCCTGATTGCCATTCTGCCCGTTATGGTGGTGATAATACTTTGGATCTAAAACGAAAAATATATCAACATCTGCCTCTTTTAATGGAGCAATGAGCGTTTGACGAGAATACGAGCCAGTTAGAAATGAATAAGGATCAATCAAATCTATCCCCGCTTCGATAACTCCACGAACACTTTTCTGGCGAGTGGAAACAGTGGCTTCTTGACAGTCGCTAATTTCAAGATTCTGTTTCAGTTTTAAGAATGATTGTGGAATTGTGGTTGCCATGTTTAACTTGCTATTTCAATAATCATTATTACATAAGATATTCATGCGTAAAATGATAGGATTACGAGTTGTTTTATAAAGAAATATAATCCGGCAATGGTGAAGGATCAAGAAATTTATGCCATAATAAATTTCTTTCCCGTTCCATAACCTCTGCTGGAGCGGGTGTCCTTGTCGCTTGCCTGCGCCACATTGATATCTCAATGGGAAACCGTGTTTACTTCAATTCTGGGCAGTTTTTCAGCTTTGGACGTGCGCGGGTGGCATTATCTGAATAACGTCGGGAAAAGCGTGTTCCCGGCAGTTTTTATCCAATTCAGACAGCTATGACTTGCCTGCCCCTTTGTTCCACATTCAGCCAGTGAAGATCGCAGTTCCGGAACGCCCAGCACCACGTCAAGCCCAACGGGAAGCCCCACAGCATCTCCATATAAACTGCCCCCAATAGCCCTTTATTTCGATAATTCCGACAAGAACAAGGGTTAGCCGTTTTCATGCTTTCGTTGCTGTATTGCGCCGTTCTAATCAAAAGGAATATCATCCGGCAACAATATGACTGGCTTGAGCTAATAAGGCTTGGAATTCCTTTTCAGATTCATTTTATGCCTGAGAATTCCCTCGCCAGTGCTTTTCTGCCCGGTGTCGCAAGCTGTCATTCAGGGAAATAGACAGCTTTTTCCTGTTCAAGCAATAAGCCGACCTGGTCAAAATCAACAGGCGTATAACCACTCTTTGAAATCCTGTCGCACAAATCAAGCCATTTCTGGTGATCCCAAGAGCCGTTATTTTCCCTGGCAAAATCTTTCAGAATATCTGTTCGGGACAATATTCCGAGGTTTTCCTCTTTGCTGTAAACTGGTGCCTGCGAAGACTTGTCCATGCTCTTTTTGACCGCTGTTCCTTTTTTCATCTTCCACCTCCGTTTTACATCATTACATCACTGTATTTTTGTGATAGGACATCCAAGGCTGAATGAACGTTGAAGCAAGATATCATTCTTATCATTGAAAGGCAAGAAATCCCGAAAGATTGAAATGCCTTGGTAAAATGCTTTATTACCACTGTTATTTACATTAAACCATACAATGTCCTGCTTTCGTTGCTATATTGACCGCATTAACCTGACTCCTGGCACTGAACCGAAGAAGCCCCATCAGCCACAAACTTTAATCTTAGTGGGTCTAATTCCCCGACCCGAGGGTCGGTTTTAATTTCTTTTCTTGGATTCGTTTTTGTTTTATCTTTGATACCTCGATGCTTGCGTCGAGGTAGTTCATTCATAAATGTGGAGGCAGGGTTAATAGCTTATATCTTTTGAAGTTTGAACACTTCATCATTCTTAATGAAGAACCACATAATGTCCAGAAGATTTTTGCTGTCTATCTCTATCTGTTCTTTGATTGGATAGATTGCTGGTTTATTATCTGCGTCATGTCCAAATACAGGATGATAAGTGCCGATACAAGCCTTCTTAGCTTCAAGTTCATCATGCCTTTCTATGTCACCTGCTGTTAAAGCGGCAAACGATTCCCTTTCGAGCCTATTGTAATCCTCGCACTGTTCATTGGTCATCATGCATGGCACTGCATATAAAGGAATCCGGTGCGCTATCGGATCTCTAAATTTCTTCGTCTCCGTGTGCCATTCCTTTTTGGTTTCAAGAAATTCAGCAATGCCTTTTCCGGCAGGAAGAGCCTTCATGAATTCATTTCTGAAGAGACCAACTCGTCTTCGGTCTTCTGGTTTATCCTCCGAAACTCCATTAAAGAGGTTCATTTCAAAGGCAAGCAACCACGCTAAATTATCCAATGTGCCATGCAGATGAATATAGAATGAATTCAGATGCATTCCTAACTCAGACTGTCTGTCACCATAGAACGGCAATTTCTCTGGGCGGTGGGATAATTGAAGAATATTGCAGACATTGACTCGGATTACACGCAACCTTCGACCTATTCCATATTGGGCATGGCGCAATGCGTTTTTATTTTTGAGTTTATTGTTGAGCCGGTTCATCCCTATAAAAAGTTCAATCATCTGGGATGTAAGCGGAGAGACTTGATCGTTCAGCTCGCAGGGATAGTTATCTGCCTCCCATGTCATTCTTTCAAGTCTTCCGCTTTTAGATTTTCCTGTATTTCCTTATGAACCTTGACAGAATCGCTTATCCCCTGCTTATATCCCTGTTTGAAAGCCTCCGATTGAGTTTCGTCATGTTTCTGTTGAGTGGCGCATCCATTTAACAGCAAACCGATAAAACTCATAACTGCAATTGTTCTCGTGATAAACATGCTTGATTCCTTTTTTATTATTGAATGGATATTCTACTCCGCCAAAGCCATATTTCTAATGATTTTCGAGGTGTATATGGCCTATGATGCTGTTCAGCCTTGTCCAGCACCAGCTCGATGAAAAGATCCTTCAAGCTCTCCTGCGGCTTCTGCCCATCCGCAAGAAATCTCCGCTCATAGGTCTTCGCCTTGCAGCACTGCCGCTCAAACCATTTCAGGGCAAGCCCCTTGCCAAGGCAATAGCTCTCCTTCGAAATCCCCGTACACTTTTTCCCAGCTCGAATAATTCTCGGCGTTCACATCATACCTCCATGTTTTTGTTCATGGAGACAGATTATAGCGGAACTACGCAGCCTTGTAAACGTGGGTTCGTCGGACGCTTACGCTGCAACGATATTAGAGATGACCTGTCCGAAATTGACTGGATTATTGTATCTCTCATTTTTCAAAGACAAGGAACAAGTCTACAGCAAAATCATCAGGACGGCAAGACAAGCGAACAGAAGTCCCATGAGTATCTTACCTGCAAATGCATCTATCCGTGTCAGAGAGGCCAGTTTAAGCGAACTGATTCCGAAATGGACAGCAAGCAATAGTCCTACGAGAGGAACAACAAACATGACATTGTATAACAGCAGATAGACTATCCATTTGCTGAACACCCCTTCCATCTTTGCCAGGAACGCCAGTACAGGAACATATATCTGCCCTGTACATGCACTTTCAATCACAGTCACAACCGCACCTGCACCAAATGCACCAGCCCAGAGCGTTTTGCCACCTATCCTATTATGCATCAACTTCCTTATCTTCAATTGCAGGGAATCAGGCAGTTTCAGCTTCATTGCAGAACCAGTCCCTTTGTTTTTAAAAGCTATTGCATCACGGAATGAGAGATAGGAGAAAATACAAAGTACAAGGGCCATTCCCCAGTTCAGCATTATCCTTGGAAGTCCTCCACCGCCCACCAGTGAATTGATTATACCTAGAAGACCAAGCCCCATGAGAAAATAGCATACGAAACTGCCAAGACAGTATGCCCCTCCGAGAACAAGCAATCGTTTTCCTCCCATGCGGGAAGAAGCTAGAAGACTGGACAGGAACACAAGACCTGCAAACACACATGGGTTTATCCCATCAACAAGACCAGCCATTGCAATTACTCCGACAGTTATCCCTTCGGCTTTCCTCTCCACTGCTTTTGATGAACCAGCATTATCCAATGAAATATGTCCTGCACTGGCATTTGTTCCGGCCTGGTTGATCTCTTCTTCAATTCCTGCCTTCCCGTACATCATGATGCCGTTAAAATAGACCACAGGTGTCTTCGTACCCCTTGTACCAAGCTTCTCCTCAAGATTGGCGAGAACCAGCATGTTCTCCGACTTTTCAAGATCAAGGAGGGCCACACGTCCGCCATGCAGTCCGTATTTTTCAAGCAGCTTCGGCCCTAGGACGTTCCTCATGTGGTTGCATCCTGGACAAGTGCGACCTGCAAAGACATAGACCGTCCCCTTGTCGTTGGGATTGAATTCTTTTGCTCCCATTTCCATCTGAACCACTGCAGTGATTTTTCCATCCCGAATTCCAATCGTGGATTCATCGTGCAGGATATTGGAGGTGGCATCTGGATTTACACCGTCAGACACCGCAAACTTGACAGGAAGGAAGAAATTGACGCGTTCAGTATCATCGGAGGAGAAGGATATGTGCATGTTCTTCTCGAATCTGCCACGGTAGGAAGAACCGTCCAGAACAGCTTTGGAAATTGATTCCGCCTTTGAGGACATCTCCCATAGTGGCTCCTCAAGATCAAGGCATTCACACGGAGAACGCCATCCTCCAAGCTTGATTGTCGAAGATGTCAGATTCTTTATACGGATGACACTCGATTTCTTTTCCTCTGATGAAATCTGCCCAAGAACAAGCCCGTTTTTTGAATCTGATTCAACCGTCAACCGACCATCCTGCTCGGTAATTGAAAGAGTGACCATTGGCTCGCCAGCATATGAAGAAACAGATATGAACAGGAGAAAAGCCGATATCAGGAGATATTTGAAGGACACTGTGATCTGTCCTTGGTTATCTTTTCTTGAGAGCATCGTCGAAGTTCTGGCTGAGTCCAGGCATGGCAAGGACTGGCGCACGATAGAATACAATCTCGTTTGTCTTCGAGCGGGGAGGCTGTGGCTCGTTGGGATTTACAGATACCGCAAATGACTTTATGACAGCGCAGTTATCCCTTGAAAGACACCTTATGTTGTACTGGACTATGTCTCCGCAGGTAAGCTGTGCAGGGTCTATCTCCCAGTTGGTCTTGCTGGGAAGTACGATTGTCCGCACATGGTGGATTAACTTACCTTCCGCCTGTGGAAGGACATTGATTCCAGCAGTGGAAGCCCTCTTCTTGATCTTGTCGCTTATGCCAATGGCGTTGAGCAGGGTTGTTCCGGCATTCGACTGTGGGGTCTTTGAATAATCCTTGAGCAGGTCGATGCATATGTCAGCGGCTGCATCCTTCTCCCCCTGGTTTGCCAGCATCAGGGCAAGGGATAGCAATGCTACCGGAGCTCCTTCTTTTCTCCTTTCCGCCACCTGCTTGTAGAGGGAGACTGCCTCAGTCTTGGTCTTGGGGCTGGGATCACGTGACAGAATTCCGGCAAGAAGGATATCAATCTTGTCATCGAGAGGTGTAGCTATTTTTGTCTTCTCCTTCAAAATTGGTCTTAATGTCGCTTCTCCGCCCTTTAAATCACCTTGTGCAACCTGATGATGGGCCAGACAGAAAAGAACAGCCCTCTTTTCATATTCACGGTCTTCTGTTGCTGCTCCTTCAGCCAAGGATTTCAGGGCAGGAACAACATTGCGAGAATCGCCAGTTACTGCATTCAGGCAGACCAGAGCCAATGCGTTCCTGCGCTCCTTGCCTATCTTCTTTGCAGACTCCTCCGACAAAGGACAAGGAAACCCCTCAACCAGACCTTCAAGCAGGGTGTCAATCGACCCCTTGTCGGAAAGTATCTTCATCTGACCACCGATCAATGGCAGGGTTTTGAATATCTCTCCGGCCTTGACCTTGTTGTCGCTAGTCTCGCCGACAAGATGCCCCTTGTAGATGCCAGCACGGGTTTTCAGGTATGGAAGATACCATGGTGAAGTCCGTCCGTTGATGATGCTCTCCGGCATCCTTGCAGTCCTGACCAGATTGCCGTAGTCGTCAGCGTCAAGGTACTTCTTCGGTGCCTTCTCAACAATATCGGTCATCAGTGCCGCATTTATGCCGTCAAGCTCTTTCTGTGCAGTTGAAGCCTTCTCCTCGTTCACAGCCCATGCATCAAACTGCTCGATGTGCTTCAACGCCTCTTCCGCTCCGGATCTGACATATGCGTTTTCAGTGATTTCAAGGTACGCCTCTCCTGCATAGGGGCTTGAAGGGTCTTTCTCAATGATCTCCTTGAATCTCTTGATTGCTTCCTTGTCCTCTCCCTTTACAGCATGGCATTTGCCGATGTACAGGGATGCAGCCTGATAGAGAATCCCCTTGCGGATTCTGGAATAGTACTTGATTGCATCGTCATAGTTACCTTTGAATTCAGCACGCCTTGCCTTCCTGTAGTTCGCATAGTCCGCACCGTATGTACTGGAATCATACATCTCCTGCGCCTTCTCCATGAGTTCGTATGCCTCCTTGGATATAACGACGAATTCTTCCAACGTCTTCTTGTCTGCATCCGATTTGAGCCTGTACTTGCCAATTTCACTGAGCGTACCCTTGCAGGAATCTATGCACCTAAGATAGTGTTCAATGGCGAATTCCGCACGGGCAGTGACCCAGTTTGCATATGTGAGGACATCAGGTGTGTCTTTTGTGCCATAGGATGAGGCAGAACGAACAGCTTCATCCGGTTTTGAAAGCGCAAGATATGCCTCCGCCATTTCAACATAGTGCATGGGGTCTTTCGTCTCTATGAGTTTTTGGAGAGTCAGGATTGACTTGGCAGGTGTACCGTCAAGCCTCTGCGCCCTTGCAAGCAGGACAGTTGCATGACCTCTGGCAATTCCTGCAAGACGGGCATCAAGAAGAGCCTTTTCGAGCATTTCCATGGCTGGCTTGTACTTGCTATCGGATATGAGCTTGTCGGCCTTGTCTACTAAACCCGATACTCCTGTTCCACCCGATACAATCTTCTCGTTCCCAGACGAAGGATTAGTGGCGGATTGGCATACAAGACAAAAAAACAGCAAATTTATAATGAAATATTTATTCATGCTCTTCCTAATAACATAAAGCACATATAATTAACTCGATAGCCTGATGTACTTTATAGTTCCGCTTTCTCAGGAGCAATCTCCATCATCCACCAAGGCGTATTGATGAATTTTTCGCCTTCATCCTTCGAATAGAATTTATGCATGGAGTCGTCTATGAAATATTTCCAGAAAGGGGCCTCATAGCTCTTATCGATGATCTGAAACGCCCCATTCTTTTCCTGTTCCTTTAGGAAGTCCCGATAGGCATCAAGCGGTTCGGGGCCAGCCTGCTGAAAGATCACCCTACCTCCGTATTTCGCATATAGCGCCTTGTTTACCTTCCATGCTTTGATGAAACCCATTGCCACCTGCCGTTTACTGGCCTTCATCATTTCCTCCATACCCTTTGTCCTCTCCATTGCTTCACGCTTGATCTTAATTAAACGCTCTAGAGCCTGGAGCTGGGATTCCTTGTTCTTGCGCTCCTGGTCGCTCAAAGTTTGAGACTTCAAGTCCATCTGTAGTTTTTCAACGTCACCTTCATACTTCGCCTGCAACTGCCTTTCCTTCTCATCTGCCTTTTCCAAAAAGGTGTTCAGTTCCTCTTCGGTGGGCTCAATTTTGTTCTCCTTCGCATACTGGTCCAAGAGCGTCTTGAAGATAAGCCTATTGAGAATGTTCTTTTCCTTTGCTGTAACTTTCCTACCGAGGACGATTGCAATCACATCAGAATCTCCGGTTCCTGCATTAGGCTGATCGGCCTGCCCTAGACCTGAAACACCTAGCAAGGTAATTAATACTGCTGTAAAAATAGTTCTCATATTATCGTTTTACCTCCGTCTTCATTAGTATTATTCTTTTTTGTTAGCCTTGCGAGCAACCCCTTCTTCGGTTATTTTTAGCCATTCCTTAGCTGGTTTATTATCTGATTTTAATATATCATCCTTGATTTCTTTCGGACAGTTGGGATTCATAGCACACCAAGAAAGAAAGCGTTTTTTGTTGGTTTTATAAATCATCAGAATTATATCTTCTGGAACTGCGGGGTTTGCGACTAGTGAACATCGGACGGGACAGTCCAGATCGTTTTTCAATACATCTATCATGTCTTTAGTGATTGATGTATTATGGGCGGCTCCGTCTCTGACAAATTTATTCTTATCTTTTATAAGTTCGCCTAGCAAATCTGTGGGAATATGGGGATTCTCTGCAATTAAATGTCTTACATTGACGTCATCGCATCTGTAATATTTTACGAATTCATCTCGCCCCATCTCCTTCCTATTCGTAATCTTGTCAATTGTCTCATCACTAACGTCTATTGTTTTCAAATATTCGGCACTGTTCTCTTTATAACGTGGCGGTCCGATTGGACTATAAGAACAACTCAACACGGAAAGAGATAGGAGAACAATCAATGCGAGTATTTTTTTATTCATTAATAATTCTTCCTTTCCATTATTAATTACAGCACTTATCCCATTCGCAGTGGGTATCCTGACTTCCTTCATAAATTCCGCCAGCAACAACCATAACGGCTGCTTGATACACTTGTGCCTGGTAGATGCATTCAGGATATAGAGGGAGAAAAAGCGTAAGCATCCACCAAGTACTACAGGCTGACATCATATCAAACCCCAAGTTTGAATCGCACGTCCCTTGAGGCGTTCCGCATTGCTGGTAACACGCATCATGTGTATTACAGGCATCGGTGAAATCAATTACATAGAAAAAACTATCTGGAACCCACCAAGTGCTTGCCGAACCACAACCATTTATTTCAATCGGAGCACTGTTGTCTTGCCGACCTGTCCTGTACTCGCATGTGCCGGCTGCGCAATTCCTTATTTTAGCTCCACTTGGGCAGTTTGGCAATAATCCAAACACGTCATACTGATTTAAAGGATTATTGGAGGCAAAATCATAAAAAGGGTTAATTTTTTTGCCAAGACAATTTCCATTCCTGCAACTGGCTGGTTTCTTAAAGGACTCTTCAACCTCTCCGAGCGGATCCCTGCTCAACCACCT